>CAMVEM010000028.1 GCA_947166515.1 uncultured Clostridia bacterium
AGTCCCCACACGAAGGAGGTGCGGAGGGCGATCGGAAAGCCCTCCGCAAATTCCCCCACAAATTATGATTTGTCACTGATAATTAACTACTGTATCCTGCTGAAATACTTTTCAAGCTCATATTCCGTAAGCTTGAGCATTATCGGTCTGCCGTGCGGACAGAAACGGATATTCTCATTCTCCCATACTTCCTGTGCGAGAGCCTCAAGCTCCTCGCGCGTATTGCTGTCATGCGCCTTTATTGCTGACTTGCACGACCTGCTGTGTTGAAGATCGCCATATATCTCGTCCGCAATGTTCATGTTGCCGCCGGCCATTGCGTCAGCAGCACGGATAAGCATATCGTGTGGACTGATCGCAGTTCCGCCTCCCGTGAAAGCTGACGGAGCAGCCGTTATCTCGCATCTGCACCCGTCGGTAAGTATCACCTCGATACCGATGTCCGCGAGAAGATCAATATTCTCCTGCACAGCTGTGAACTGCTCGGCGCTGAGATCTACAAATATGCTCTCGGCAAGAAGCTGCGACGACGTTATAAGCTGCATCTTGCGCTTCTCAAAGCGTATCCGCTCATGCGCCGCGTGCTTGTCTATCATTATGAGCGTGTCGCCGCTCGTACATACTATGTAAGTGCCGAAAATCTCGCCGATAACTTTTAGCGGCGGCTTTTCCGGTTCGGAAGTTACCGCGGTGACTTCCGTCTTTTCTTCTTTCGCCCTCTCGTCAAACGACGAACCGCTTATATATCTGAATTCGCGAGGATTTTCAGTCTGTACGGATATGTTCTCCGTATGCCCGACCGCTTTATCTGTGCTGCCTTCATCCTCGTCGTATTCGACCGTTACTTTCTTTGAAACAAATCTCTGCTGAACAAATTTCTTTTCGTCCGCCGCTATTCTGAACGGAGCAGCTTCGGCGTGCGTAACCACCGGCTTCTGCACAGGGACAAAAACCTTCGGCGGCTCATCATCCTCGCCCTTATCCGCATATCCCCCGACAGGTGCGGAGCTTACTGCGCTCATCGCCTTTTCTGCAAGTATCTTTTCGTTGCTCCGGAAATCGGCTTCTTCGGTGGGTATTTCTTTCTTTGCCAGCACCATATCACGCCTGTTGTCGGCATTGAGTATGGCATTGCGGACACCAAAGTTGATCGCATCAAAAACATTCTTATCAAACGCAAAACGCACTTCTGTCTTTGACGGACTCACATTAACATCGCAAAGCTCCGGAGGCATGGTGATATTCAGCACACAGGCCGGAAATTTCCCGGTCATTATGCTGTTCCTGAACCCTTCTTCCAGCGCACTCATACAAATGAGAGACTTTATGCTCCTGCCGTTCACAAAGAAATACTGCATGGCGCGGTTGCTTCTGGTGAACAGCGGAGACGATACATAGCCTGTTACAGAAACACCGTTCAGCGTGAAATCTACCGGTATCAGGCTCATCGCGAACTGTTTTCCGAACACCGCATAAACCGCCGCGTAATGATCTCCGTTTCCGGACGTGTCACGCACGCATTTGTTGTCGCGGATAAACCGGAACGCGACCTCCGGATGCGCCAGAGCGAGCTTATCAACGAGCGACTGTATCTGATTGCCTTCCGTGACGTCCTTTTTGAGGAATTTCCGCCTTGCGGGAACATTATAGAACAGGTCGCGTATGATTATCGTAGTCCCGTCGGGACAGCCGGTGCGTTCATGCTCGGTTATCTCGCCGCCGCTTATCTTGAAGCACCCGCCCATTTCTGCGCCGGGCTCTTTCGTAAGGACTTCCACCTTCGAGACTGCCGCAACGGAAGCAAGCGCCTCACCGCGGAACCCGAGCGTAAATATCCTGTCGAGGTCTTTTGCAGAGCTCACCTTACTTGTGGCATGACGCAAAAAAGCCGTCGGAAGCTCATCAAAGGCTATACCGCAGCCGTTATCGGTTATGCGCATGAAAGTACTGCCACCGTTTTTTATCTCAACGGTTATGTGTCCAGCACCCGCGTCTATGGAATTTTCGATAAGCTCTTTTATCACGGAAGCGGGACGTTCTATCACCTCGCCTGCCGCGATGAGCTCAAATACGCTCCTGTCGAGAAGATTTATTCTTGCCAATTTGTCTTATCTCTTTCCGGTTCTGATAAAATCTATAAGTTTTTCAGCGTCGTCGAAATCGTCGTAATCTCCTGTTATTCCCTCGCGATGATAGACGATGCCGTTCTTTTCGTTTTGTTCAAGGCAGTCAAGAAGCGCTTCCTTGCCGTATCTCTTCGCAAACTGCGAAAACGCATACGGTTTTATTTTTGAAAGCATTCCTTTTCTGCAATCCTCGCCGCATCCGTAACAATGCGGGATATTTTTTTCTATTGAGCATTTTCTGTTTTCGCACCAGTTCTTATCGGGGCATTCGCCGGAACCGCAGCCTCCGCAGCGATCATTTTCGCTGCACAGACAGCAGGCGAGCCCGCAGCGTGCTATACCGAGTTCACGCTTCATTCTTCATACCTCATATATTTGCCGGCCCTACCCCCGGCCCCTCCCACTAAATCGAAGGTTTCTCTGATGCACGCATCGTGCACGCTTTTGGAAACCATCTGTACTGCTTCCTGCCGTAGGGGAGGGGAGAATTTTCCTTTAAGTTGGGAGCAGAGGTCTGTCGGTCAGCCCTCTCTGGCACTTCGTGCCACCTCTCCCAGAGGGAGAGACACCCCACCTGTTTTCGAGGGCTTGCAAATGCGCGAAGCGCGAGTGGGTCCAGCGTAATCTCCCCGGCAGCGGGGAGGTGTCACCGCAGGTGACAGAGGGGCTGACCGACAGACCACGCTGGTGCGGAAGTCAAGGGGGGCGGCGTTAGCCCCCTTTGTGGGGTCATAGGGGCAAAGCCCCTATCTAAATGTCGTTTAAAGGGGCGTGGGGCGAAGCCCCACAAATAATATCTCTCAAAGCGCCGGAGGCGCTTTGAGTCGCCGCCGCGCGCTCGCGGCAAATTATGATTTATCTCAGACCTATCAATTATTACTGTCTTTATAGATATTAGGAAGATACTCTATCTCTGCGATCTCCTTGTTGCGGTAGAAAAGATCGTTTCTGATCTTAAAACCCTGCGCTTCCCAGAAAGCGTTGCCGAGATCATTCTTTGTAAATACGAGCAGAGCGACTTTCTTTATTCCCTCATCTCTGAGCGCGTTCAGTGAGCTTTCGACGAGCCTTGCAGCTATGCCCTGCCCCCTGTATGCCGGAAGCACGGCGGTGTGGTGTATAAATCCTCTGCGCCCGTCATGACCAGCCATTATGACTCCGACGATCTTTCCGTTATCGAGAGCGACAAAGCTGGTAGTGGGATTACGCTTTACATACATACTTATGCCTTCTCTGCTGTCATCGGTAGCATTTATTCCCATTCCGGGAGTGTTTTCCCACAGATTGTAAACCCCGTCGTAATCTTCGATCGTCATTGTTCTTATTTCTGTCATTTATATCTCCTGTATTTCAATTACTCTGCATTTCAGCCCGTACCCGAAACAGCACAGGCTTTATAATACAGCTGTCGGTGTGCCCGTAGGCACCTTAGCCGCAGCCGCCGCAGGTAGCGCAGCTTCCTGTGCAGCCGTGAGATGCATGGGGATCGCATGTTGCAGGATCTTCTCCCTCACAGCTCATCGAGATTATCATGTTCACTTCGTTCAGAAGCATATCCAGAGCATTCTTTACAACAGCGAAGTTTGCCATATTTACATTCTTCATCACATCGCCGTAAGCGTCCTGGAGCTCCGAATTCATTTTGCGTATCTTCTCCGCGTCCTGCTCGTCCTCAGGCTTTGACATCTCCACCTGAAGCAGCTGCCTCTTCGCGCTGAAATCAGATATAAGTCCCTGTAACTGCTCGTCTGCATCGTTGGCTTCCTTTGCCGCTACATAATCCTTATAGCGCTGATCCGCCTGTATTGCCTTTCCGAGTTCTCTTGCTGCCGTTATTGCGTCCATAGTTTTAGTTCTCCTTTTCCTTAACCAACTTTTTTGTATTCCACTTTTATACTGATGTCGCCCCAGATCATCGTATCGCCTTTCATCTCGGCAACGTGTTCGGAAGGCTGTTCAACAGCGTCCGGCTTAAGTAATATCTTATAGCCCTCAACCGAATATGTTCCCCGTGTAAAATCTCCGTCCTTTACTCTTGTGTAGCTCATGTTCTCTTTGAAGTTAAATTTCTCTGATACTTTGGAATTTACACGCTCCCATGTGCCGTAAAGGTCGCTGAGTTTGATATCCGGGCGCTTTTGCTGTTCGCCGAAACATCCTGCAAGCGCAAACAGCGCCGCAATTGTAAGTATTACCGCCGTAAGTCTTAAAACTGTCTTTTTCATTTTGTTTTGTCCTTTTACTGTTTTATAAATTTCATTTCTCCGTACGTTTTGTCTTTCCATGTAATAGTGTTTTCGCCGTAATCGGTTATTACATGTTCAAAGTCCTTGTTTTCCTCGGCAAAACAGCACAGATTGTTGTCCACGACTGAAAAATATCCTGTCTCGTTTCTGATCTGACCGCCTATATAATCAGTCCTTACATACATATTGTTCTGGTTGAAGTGATAGCTTATCTGACCGCCGTCGTCGGACATATATACCCATGTTCCGACAAGATCGTCTGCCGTTATCTCGGGAAGTACTTTCTCCTGTTCCGCGCCCGAACAACCTGCTATGGCAGCCGCGATAAATAAGGTCAGAAGCAGCTGCACAAATCTGAAAATGGTCTTTTTCATCTTATTCTTCCTTAACGATCTCACCTACCAGCGCCCACGGGAGCGCCTTTGTGATCTTAACATCGGCGAAGCTGCCAAGCAGGCTGTCGTCGCCGGCAAAATCCACGATGATGTTCTGGCGGGATTTCCCCGTGAGCAGCTTATCATCCGTACGTCCTCTGCCCTCGCAAAGCACCCTCAGCGTCTGTCCGACGTATTTTTCGTACGCTCTCTCGCCAAACTCTCCCTGAACATCGAGCAGTTCACGGAACCACGTTCCCTTTTCCTCATCGGACACGGGATCGTCCATTTCCGCCGCTTTTGTACCCTCTCTGCGGCTGTAGATGAACGTGAACGCGCTGTCATATTTCACGCGTTTCATAAGATCAAGCGTCATCTTAAAATCTTCGTAGGTCTCGCCCGGAAATCCCACAATTATGTCGGTAGTGAGCTGGATATCGGGGATCTTCTCTCGCGCGTAATCGACGAGCGACAGATACTTTCCGACATCATAGTGCCGGTTCATAAGCTTTAATATCCGGTCACTCCCGCTCTGTACAGGCAGATGCAGATGATGCGAGATGTGTCTGCTTCCCGCTATTACATCGATAAGCTCGTGTGAACAGTCCTTCGGGTGCGAGGTCATAAAGCTGATGATGAACTCACCGTCAAGCCTGTCGAGTTCCCTCAGCAGGGCGGGGAAATCCGTGTCCGTGCCTTTGCCGTAGGAATTTACATTTTGCCCGAGAAGAAGTATTTCCTTGTAGCCGGTCTTTATGAGCTCCCTTACTTCGGAAATGATCTCGTCAGCCGCGCGTGAACGCTCTCTTCCGCGCACTTTCGGCACGATGCAGTATGTGCAGAAGTTGTTGCAGCCGTACATTATCGGCACGCTCGCCTTGAATTTATCCGAACGTCTTACCGGAAGCCCCTCGGCGATAGCGCCGTCAATCTCGGGGATACACACGACCCGTCTGCCCTTTTCGTAGATGCTGTACAGCATTTCGGGGAATTTATGCAGGACGTGAGTTCCGAATATCAGATCGACATACGGGAACCGCTGCTTCATACGCTCGGCTATATGCTCCTGCTGCACCATACAGCCGCATACCGCGATGATCATTCCGGGATTTTTCTCTTTAAAGTGCTTCAGAGCGCCGACGTTCCCGAAAACTCTGTTCTCAGCATTTTCACGTACCGCGCAGGTGTTATAGAGCACAAGGTCTGCATTTTCCGGCTTGTCGGTAAAGTCAAATCCCATTTCTGCGAGCATTCCGTCTATTTTCTCACTGTCAGAGACATTCTGCTGACAGCCGTAACTGTGTGTGAACGCGAGGGGTTTATGGTCAAATACATGTGTGACGGCTCTCACACGCTGTATAAAAAGGCGTTGTTCTTTCAGTTCGTCCTCGCTGACTGTGCTTATTGGCAATAGTTTCACTTCCTGTAAAAATTAATACATTTTAGTATAACATATTTTCGCGTTTATTTCAAGTATTTTTGAATTAATCCCTTCCCCCTGCCCCTCCTTCAGGGAAGGGAAGATTTTTTGTGTGGCTCCGCCCCACACCCCAAGCGGTGGGCTTTCCGTGACAATCGAAACATCTTTCGCTTGTGAAATCTATCTAAAATTTAAGAAAATTCCAAAAAATACTTGTAAATTATTCCGTGATATGGTATAATAACATTATCAAGGACGAAAGTCCGTCTGAAAGGAATGATCAAAGCAATGAAGGTACAGATCACAGCAAAGAAAATGCAGTTGAGCCAGAGCTTCAACGAATATGCGGAAGAACGCCTTTCCGCAAAACTTGACAAATTTTTCGGAAACGAAGCAAAAGCAAAAATAATACTTACTGCTGTCAAGAATAAGATCATTTTAGAGCTCACCGTCGAATATGACGGGATGATCTTCCGTGCAGAACAGTCGGCAGACGATAAGAACGATGCCCTCGACGCATGCATAGACAAGATCATACGTCAGATCAGAAAGAACAAAACACGTCTCGCTAAACAGCTCCGCGACAACACATTCACCGATAAGTTCGAGGCAATTGCAGATGAACAGGTGGATTATGAAGTCATCAAGCACAAAAAGTTCGAGCTCCGTCCGATGTCTGTAGAAGAAGCTATACTTCAGATGAATCTGCTCGGACATACGTTCTTCATGTTCAAGAATGCAGAGACCGGCGACGTAAATGTGGTTTATAAGAGAGCCGACGACAACTACGCGGTGCTTGAACCCAGTAAATAAACTGTATTAAAAACACTGACGGCATCTCCGGAAGGAGATGCCGTTTTCGCGGCGGGAGGAACTATGAAGGACAGCACAGCAAAAAAACTGCATATCGCCGCATGGGTCCTGTTCATCATATATGCGGCAGTCATGATCTATCTTCTGATCTTTGAAAGGCTCATGGGCGAAGGATATGTATTCTGGCAGTCCGCCGATTACGCAAGGGATATATCCCGGAAATTCCAGCTTGTCCCATTCAGAACGATCATCATGTATGCAGAGCAGTTTCAGGGTTTTTCGCTGAATGACCCGGCATTCCGGAATATCGGCGGCAATATCGTGCTGTTTATCCCGATAGGACTGTTTTTGCCGTTCTTATTCCGCAGACAGCGTAAATTACTCATATTCCTGCTCACCACGGTAATAACGATCTGCTGCGTCGAGCTTATACAGGCGTTCACGCTGCTCGGCTCCTGCGATATTGACGATCTCATACTCAACACGCTGGGAGCTTGCATAGGATATATCATATACAGACTGATTTTCGGAAGAAATAAAAAAGACGAATCTTCCGATCCGTCTTAGATGCTCTGCCGAGGCCTTCCCCGACAATTATGCTCTTACATCCATGAGAGCCCCGCATCCGTCCGCAGACGGAACGGCTTCTGAAATGCTTTCCATCATCTTCGCGTTAGCAGCTTCATCCATATTCATGGCATTTTTCAGCATAGCTATCGAAGCCTGGGAGGCTACATTAGTCTGGGATAGTCCCATGGCCATTGTAGACATGAGGTTAGTAAAACCATCCATTTAAAAGCACCTCCTTCATCCTTGCATTTATATTATATCGTAACCGAGCTGTAATTTCAATTGACTTTTTCAACAACATTCCACTGAATTTATTGGCAATTTTATCCTTCCCCTGTCCCCTCCCTAAAGGGAGGGGGGATTTTTATTTATCTTCGTGGGGAGCAGAGGTCTGTCGGTCAGCCATCTCTGGCACTTTGTGCCACTTCTCCCAGAGTGAGAGACACCCCACACCCCTCCTGTCATCTGTTGCTTTGCTCCACGCCCTACCTGTTTATATAAAAAACCCTTTCCCGTATCAGACAGGAAAGGGTTTTATGATCTTTAAGTATTCCGCTCACGCGCGTTTTCTTGTTGGGAGCTCGGATTTACGCGAATCGCGCTGTTTTTTCTCGCCGCGTATTATCAGAGGCTTTTCCTCGCCGCGTGCGCACTTTGCATTAATAATGATCTTTGTGATCGAATCGTCACTCGGCGCCTCAAACATCGTATCATTGAGCAGCGATTCAAGTATCGTGCGCAGACCTCTTGCGCCCGTCTTGCGCTCTATGGACTTCTTGGCTATCTCGCGGAGCGCGTCCTTTTCGATCTCAAGCTCGACTCCGTCAAGGCTGAACAGATAGCTGTACTGCTTGACTATAGCGTTCTTGGGCTCAACAAGTATCTTTATCAGCGCGTCCTCGTCAAGCTCGTCAAGTACCGCGATGACCGGAAGTCTTCCGACAAGCTCGGGGATAATGCCGTATTTCACAAGATCATCGGGTTCAACCGCATGGAGCATACGGTTGAGCGACTTGTCCTTCTTGTCGCTTATCTCGGCACCGAAGCCGAGCGCGGAAGAATTGATGCGCGCAGAGATAGTCTTGTCTATCCCGTCAAACGCGCCGCCGCATATAAACAGTATGTTTTTGGTATTGATCTGTATGAATTCCTGGTTCGGGTGCTTTCTGCCGCCCTGAGGTGGAACATTTGAGACCGTTCCCTCAACTATCTTGAGCAGAGCCTGCTGAACGCCCTCGCCGCTGACATCACGGGTAATAGATGTATTCTCCGACTTTCTGGAGATCTTGTCTATCTCGTCGATGTAGATTATACCGTGTTCGGCTGCTTCTATGTCATAATCCGCAGCCTGTATGAGACGAAGCAGAACATTCTCGACGTCCTCGCCGACATATCCCGCCTGAGTGAGCGTTGTAGCGTCCGCGATAGCAAACGGAACATGAAGCACAGTCGCGAGAGTCTGCGCGAGCATGGTCTTTCCGACGCCGGTAGGACCGAGCAGCAGCACATTGCTCTTCTGGAGCTCAACGCCCGCAGTTCCCTCGTCATTTGCGAGAGTTCTCTTATAGTGGTTGTAAACCGAAACGCAGAGTGTTTTCTTTGCTTCCTCCTGACCGATGATGTACTGATCGAGCACCGCCTTGATATCGGCAGGCTTTACAGCGCCCGAAGGCTCGGTATATGTGCGCTTCTGCTGACTTCCGCCGCGCTTTTTCGGAGGAGGCATTATCTCCGAGATATCGCCCTCGTCAAGCAGCATACGATAAGAAGCCACCACACATTCGCTGCATATAGCCGCGTTGTTGGAATAAAGCATTCTTACGACTTTATCGTCGGATTTTCCGCAAAAACTGCATCTGAGCATAATGGCAATTCCTTTCCGGAGGGGCTGGCCCCTTATCTCTTGTCGATGACCTTGTCGATAAGCCCGTATTTGAGAGCTTCTGCCGCAGTCATGAAATTATCTCTGTCGGTATCCTTCTCAATGACCTCGATCGGCTGACCGGTCATTTCGGAATACATTCTGTTCATCTTCTGCTTAATGGCAACGATATGCTTCGCGTGGATCTCGAAATCCGAAGCCTGTACCCTGCCGGTGCCGCCGAGCGGCTGGTGGATCATTATCTCGCTGTTCGGGAGTGCGAGCCTCTTGCCCTTTGCACCTGCAGCAAGCAGGAACGAGCCCATAGAAGCCGCCATACCCATACAGATAGTCGAAACATCGCACTTGATGTAGTTCATCGTATCATATATCGCCATACCGTCGGTTATTGAACCGCCTGGGCTGTTGATATAAAGGCAGATATCCTTTTCGGGATCCTGTCCTTCGAGGAACAGAAGCTGCGCCACAACAAGTCCCGCCGTTACGGAATTGACTTCTTCGTTGAGCATTACTATTCTGTCGTTGAGAAGTCTTGAATAAATGTCATACGCACGTTCGCCCCTTCCGGTCTGTTCAATGACGGTCGGGACAAGACTCATATAATCCATTGCTGTCACCTTTTCCTTTCTGCGGGAAGGTATATCCTGAATTGCGGCTTATGCTTCCTCGCCTTCGGCTTTTGCTTCTTCTGTTACGATATTTGCATTCTCGCGAACTAACTTGAACGCCTTTTCTACCTTGATATCCTGCTTGAGGCTCTCAGAAGCGATAAGCTCCTTGACCTTCTCAACATCTCTCTTGTGCTCTTCTGCGAGCTGCTTGTACTGCTCTTCGAGCTCGTCGTCGCTTACCTCGATGTTCTCAAGTTCAGCTATCTTTTCAAGACCAAGTCTGAGCTTTACCTGTGTGAGAGCCGGGCCCTTGAATGTTTCTCTGAACTTATCCATAGTAAGGCCGGTATATTTAAGATAATCCTTGATTGTAACACCTGCGTATCTGTTTCTGTACTCCCACTCACGGAGCATATCGTTCACGCGGTTCTCTACCATTGCCTGAGGGATCTCGCCTTCGGTAAGGTCTGCGACTCTCTGAGAAAGAATGTTGTCGATCTCGCCGTTGGAACGTCTTTCTTCGGTATCCTCAAGCTTCTTTCTGAGGTCTGCCTTGTATTCGTCAAGCGTATCGAATTCGCTTACGTCCTTTGCAAACTCGTCGTCAAGCTCTGCAAGCTCCTTGCCCTTTATCTCATGTATCTTGCACTTGAACACAGCGGGCTTTCCTGCAAGCTCCTTGGCATTGTAATCCTCGGGGAATGTAACGTTCACGTCGAAGTCTTCGCCGATGCTCTTGCCAACGACCTGATCCTCAAATCCGGGAATGAATCTTCCGCTTCCGAGTTCAAGACTGAACTTCTCAGCTTTGCCGCCCTTGAAAGCTTCGCCGTCGCAGAATCCCTCAAAGTCGAATACAACTGTATCGCCATTCTGAGCGGGTCTGTCCTCAACGTCGATTATTCTCGCGTTGTTCTCTCTTATTCTCTCGATCTCGGAATCAACTTCCTCATCGGTGATAGTCTTGACATTTTTAACAGCCTTTAATCCCTTGTAATCGGAAATCGTAACTTCGGGCTTTACGGTAACTGTGATGCTGAATGTAACGCCGTTCTCCTTGCTCACATCTGTGACCTGAGTATCGGGAATGTCAACAGCGTCGAGCTTCTGATCGTCGATAGCGTCTGCGACCGCTCTCTGATATATGGAATTGATAGCGGGCTCATAGAAGAATGTATCTCCGTACTTTGCCTCTATCATCTTTCTTGTAGCTTTGCCCTTTCTGAAGCCGGCGATCTGGATGTTCTTTCTTCTCTTGAGATATGCTTCCTGCAGAGCCTTCTCAAAATCCTCAGCGCCTACCTTGACTTCAAGTACGACCGTATTCGCACCTGTCTTGTTGTTTGAAATTACTTCCATTTTGTGTTACCTCCAAATTGCATATTATCGAAATTAAAGATAAAATATATATAATTAATTTTAATAATTTCCGTTGTTCTGCTCTATGAGCTCCGGCATGAATCCGATATAGTCGGCTGAGATCATTCTGTACTGCGTTCCCTCATATTCTCCGATAAAGGCCTTGGCGTGACTCGCCCTGCCGTGAACATGCCCGTAGTAGCAGCGCTTTATGCCGTACTCCTTTATCACCCTGAGGATATATTCGTTCTTCTCACCGCCGTAAAGCGGAGGATAGTGTATGAACGCGATCATTTCGCCGCCGAGCTTCAATCCCTCCTGCACAGACATACGAAGACGTCCCTCTTCTCTTGCGAGGACCTTCGCGTCGAAGGCGTCGGTGCCGTCATTTATCCAGCCTCTTGTCCCGACGATGCAGATACCGCCCGCGAGATACGCGTTGTTGTTGAGTATCCTTATCTTATCGAAGCCGCTGTCCGCGAGAAATTTATTCATCTTTCCGGCGGTCCCCCACCAGTAGTCGTGGTTGCCCTTGATAATGATCTTTAAGCCGTTAAGCTCATTGTTTATGAACTCAAAGTCCGTTCGGGTGTCTTCAAGCTTCATCGCCCACGATATGTCACCGGGAATGACCACGGTGTCCTCGTCCTTAACAACGCTGTTCCAGTTTTCTTTCAGCCGGTCAACATAGTTTTCCCAGCCGCGGAACACGTCCATAGGCTTATCGGTGCCGAGCGAGAGGTGAAGATCGCCTATCGCGAATACGCTCATCTGCTTTTAAGGAAATCGAGCACTACCTTCGACATTCCTTCCTTTTCGACAGAGTTCTTGAAGCGCACGGTCTTGGTCTTTGTAGCCGCAAGAGGTGCGGGCATAGTTGTTCCCGTATGCTCCTCAAGCTTTTCTATGATAGTGAATTCATCAAGACCGTCTGCATTTCCGCCGACCGCCTCATATACCGCCTTGCCGAACTTGTATGGGTTCGCGGTGGAAGCGATCACCGTCTTTGTGTTATCGCCGGTAGCAGCCTTATAGTCGCAGTAAACCTTATAAGCAACGCCAGTGTGAGTGTCCATAAGGTAAGAATACTCGTCGAACGCCTGTCTTATCGCGCCCTTTGTCGCGTCATCATCGCAGTATCCGGCATAGAACAGATCCTTGATCTTCGTCTTCACGTCGTCGGTGACTTCATACTTTCCGTCCTTTGCGAGCTTTCCGAACCACTCGGCTATCTGCTTGTCGTTGCCGTCGGTCAGATGATAGAGCAGTCTTTCAAGGTTGCTCGAAATAAGTATATCCATAGACGGAGATATCGTTGTATAGAAATGTCTGTTGCGGTCGTAAATTCCGGTATTGATGAAATCTGTGAGCACGTTGTTCGCGTTTGAAGCGCAGATCAGCCTGTTCACGGGGAGTCCCATTTCCTTCGCGTAATAAGCGGCTAAGATATTGCCGAAATTTCCTGTCGGAACGACAATGTTTATTTTTTCGCCGTACTCTATCTCGCCGTCCTCAACGAGCGAAGCATAAGCGGAGATATAGTAAACGATCTGCGGAGAGAGTCTGCCCCAGTTTATCGAGTTCGCGCTCGAGAATGTGATACCCATTTTCTCAAGCTCGGACTTTACTTCCGCGTTCGTGAATATCGCCTTGACGCCGTTCTGGCAGTCGTCGAAGTTGCCCTTGACCGCGCATACGTTGACGTTCGAGCCTTCCTGCGTGGTCATCTGGCGCTTCTGCATATCGCTGACGCCGTCCTCGGGATAGAACACCGTGATAGATGTTCCCTTTACGTCCTTGAAGCCCTCAAGCGCCGCTTTTCCGGTATCGCCGGAGGTCGCGACGAGTATCGCTATATCCTTGCCGTCGATGACCTTCTTTGCGGAGCAGCTCAGCAGGTACGGAAGTATCTGCAGCGCCATATCCTTGAAAGCGCAGGTCGGACCGTGCCAGAGTTCGAGGATATATGTTCCCGTCAGCAGGTGGGAGATCTCCGAGATGTTCTCGCTGTCGAAATTCTTTGTGGAATAAGCGCCGTTCACGCAGTAGTTTATCTCTTCGTCCGTGAAGTCGGTCAGGAAGCGCTTGAATATCTCGAACGCTCTCTCGGGATATGACTTCTTGCAGAGCACAAGTATATCATCTTTGGTGAGCTTCGGAATGCTCTCCGGGACGAACAGTCCGCCTTCCTCAGAAAGTCCCTGCGCGATAGCTTTTGCGCTTGTTACTTTTATATCGTTGTTTCGTGTGCTTCTATAGTTCATAAGTTACCTCCGGACTTTCCGTCCTTAAAGCGAGAACACGTCGAATGCGTCCTCAATGTACTGCGTTTCAAGTACCCGCGGCATCTCCTCGGTAGTCACCGTGACCAGCGCCGCGTCAAAGCGTATCGTCTTTGCAGCCGGCGAATACTTCTGTATATACCTGTCTGCCGCGCGCACAAGACATCTGCGCTTATTTATATCTATCGCGTCCGCGCCGTCGGACAGGCTCCCGAATTTTCGGGCCTTGACCTCAACGAACGCGAGTATATCGCCTTTTTCGGCGACTATATCTATCTCGCCGCCCCGTATGCGGAAATTTCTTGCAGCTATCTTCCAGCCGCGCCTTGTGAGGTACTCACATACCGCGTTTTCTCCGGCTGTGCCGCGGTCACTCTTAACGCTCATACCTTATGCTTTTTGAAGAAGCTTCGTCTGTGCTCGGGACACAGTCCGTACTTCTCTATCATTTCGTAGTGCAGTTTGGTGCCGTAGCCCTTGTGCTTCGCAAACTGATACTGAGGATAGCGGGCGTCAAGCTCCTTCATATAACGGTCACGCGAGACCTTCGCAAGTATCGACGCAGCAGCTATGCTCGCCGAGACCGAATCTCCCTTTACCACCGTTTCGACCGGTATTCCGAGATCCGGAGCCTTGTTGCCGTCAACAAGCGCGAGCGCAGGCTTTTTTCCGAGCCCGTCGAACGCACGTTTCATTGCAAGCAGCGCCGCGTTCAGAATATTTATCTCATCTATCTCCGCAGCCGAAGCTGTTGCGATACAGTAAGCGTCCGCCTTTGCGATTATCTCGCCGAACAGCGCTTCCCTTTTCTTTTCGGAAAGCTTCTTGCTGTCGTCGAGACCGTCTATGAACGCGTCCTCCGGCAATATCACCGCAGCAGCGTAAACGTCCCCCGCCAGCGGACCTCTGCCGGCTTCGTCTATACCGCATATTATCCCGCTCACGGAACGCTTTTCGCTGTCAAACGCGAACCGTTCACGCAGCAGGAGGCTTTTCGAGGCTGATCCTTCCAATTTTACCGCTCCTGTATTCGTCGAGCAGCGCGGCTGCCGCGCGCTCGGTATCCGGAACTCCGCCCGAAAGCATCATTCCGCGTTTTTTCGCGATAAGCTCCGTTATGCGCCCGTCAAGCGAATCGAGCTTGTAGCGTTCTTTGAGTCTCTCCGGATAATTCTCCGCGAGATACCTGCCGAGTTCCTCGGCAAGCCCCTCCGCGTCCATTACCTCGTCCTTTATCGCGCCTGTGAACGCAAGCTTTATCGCTGCCTGTTTATCGTCAAATTTCGGCCAGAGTATTCCCGGCATATCGAGAAGCTCGACCTCTTTATCTATCGTGACCCATTGTTTCCCGCGCGTTACGCCCGGCATATCGCCGACTTTCGTCTTGCGCGCTCCGGCCATTCTGTTTATGAATGATGATTTTCCGACGTTCGGTATCCCGACGACCATTACTCTGAGCGCTTTTCCGATGCTTCCCTTTGCTCTTCTGCGTTCGAGCAGCTCGTGGAGCTCCGATTTGAGCGCCGGCAGGAATTTGTTTATCCCTTTTCCGCTCCGGCAATCGCATACTATTGCGGTCATTCCTTTGCTCTCGTAGAACTTTCGCCACTGTGCGGTGACGTTGTCGTCCGCGTAGTCGCATTTGTTGAGCAGTATTATCCTCGGCTTTCCGCTTACGATCTCGTCTATTAGCGGATTTCTGCTGGATTCAGGTATGCGGCAGTCAACTATCTCGGCAACCGCGTCAACAAGCTTTAAGTCGGCCTCTATCATTCTCCGGGTCTTGGTCATGTGACCGGGGAACCACTGTATATCTCCTTCGTATGCCATTTATGCCGTCCGTTTCTCAGCTATAGAGCCCGCTTATCTTGTTCAGCGGCCATACGCGCAGATACGCTTTTCCGATGACATCGCGCTCATCTATATATCCTATCCACGGGTGGCGGCTGTCGGAAGAGCCGTTTCTGTTATCGCCCATTACGAAGAGATATCCCTCCGGAACGGTGAAATCTCCGCCCAGGCCTTCTTCCCAGTGGGTATAGTCGTTTATGATGTGTCCGTCTTCATACAGCAGTCCGTCTTTTTCTACGATATCGAGCATCTCGCCGTTACGGTAGATCCTTCCCTCCGAAAAATCTATCTTTATCTTGTCGCCCGGAAGTCCTACAATACGCTTCACTATCGCCTTTCCGGCCGTACCCGTGAGCTCGTTCGGAAGTCTCTCTGCCCAGACCACGACTATGTCGTTATATGCAGGCTGATACATAAAGCTTGAAATAAGGAGCTGCTGACCGTCTTCAAGCGTGGGGACCATAGATGTACCGTCAACTCTTGACATACGTACAAAGAAAGTAAATATCGTCATTATAATGACCAACGGGAAGAAAAGGGTGTCAAACCAGCTATAGACCTCCGCCGCAACACGTCTTCCGCGTGAATAAACACGCTCATCGCTGCTGCCGGAAGTCTCATCCGTACTATCTGCATTATCCGCACTATCATTACCCGAGACATCTTCCGCGGGCTCTCCGGTCACGGAGACTTCCGCTGTCTCTTCCTCGATCACCTGTTCGAACTCTTTCTCATCGTTCTCACTTTCGATCTCGTTTCTGAACTCGTTTTCTTCCATATCAGTCACTCGAAAACCACTAACTTTTCATAAAACAACGAATCAAGGCAATAACGGCGTTTTCCGTTATCACCCCTTCGATGTCCCGATAAAAGCAGTATTCCGGGACAGCACGGTTTTCCGCGCTGCCCCTTGTTATTAATACTTAGCCTTTACCTTTGCAGCCTTACCTACTCTGTCTCTCAGATAGTAAAGCTTTGCTCTGCGAACAACACCTGTTCTTACGATCTCGACCTTTTCAACAGCGGGCGAGTGGATCGGGAATACTCTCTCGATACCGCAGCCGTGAGCCACACGTCTTACCGTGAAGGTCTCATTGATACCGCCGTGCTTCTTTGCGATGACCGTTCCCTCAAATATCTGGATACGGGATTTCTCACCTTCAGAGATACGAACGTGTACCTTTACGGTATCGCCGATACCGAACTGAGGTGCTTCGGCCTTCATGCTGTCCTGAGCGATTGTCTTCAGTGCATCCATTTTTTGTTCCTCCTGTTACGGCATTCTTGCATCATATCGTTAGCGCTTTATCATATATCATATCGTTATCCGCAGCTTATAGATTTAACGTCATTGCCTCCCCGCCTCCGGCGGGGAGGCAATGACAAAAATAATAAATGCAGTCGATAAATATATAATAGTACACCCGTACCGGAGCGCCGGACCGTATTCTCCCGGTCCTGATGCAGCGGAATACCCGTTTAATGCGGGCTTTGCCCCTTGCATTAACCCCTACCGGCACACGACCGGCGGTTACAAATGCTTTTATATTATATCACCTTTTTTACAGAATTGCAAGAGTTTTTTGCAATTTTAACAAATTTTAACGAAAAATTTCTCCATCCGAACATTTTATTGCCGTTCTTGTTATATGGAGCGAGAATATCTCGGTGCCGGAGATCCTCTCGAACGCGTCGAAAAGCAGTCCCGCGTTTATATTGAACTGCGAACCTGACGGAAATGTGAACCGCATGAAGCCCGGTCTGCGTTCGAGAATTGCCAGATGCTCCTTAAGGTCGAGCTCCGCGATACCGCGCTTTGTCTTTTTTTCAGCCGGGATATGCTCCGCAGCGAGGAACTCGTCGAACTTCGCGTCGTCGCACTCAAAATCTGCCTCATAAACGGACAGCGCTATCTCGGTCGGCTTTCTTACCGGCTCGGAAGCGCTTATCACGCGGATATCCCGCGGGAGCGCGTCGTTGAAGCGCCTTACCAGCTCGTCCGCGCTTATGTCCTCGGTCAGCTTGGTGTCGAGGCTCTCGCACACTCCGGCGGTCCCGAGCGCGAGAGGAAGTGCAAACGTGATATAAACGTGTGGGTTGAAGCCCTCTGTCTCCCATATCGGGAGCTTCGCCCTTTTTATCGCTCTCTGAAAAAGCCTGTACAGGTCAAGATGCGAGATGTATATCGCTCTGCCCGTCTTGCTGAAAAATACGCGTATATTCTTAGTCTCCATTTTCGTTTTTATCTTCCTTGTCAGTTTTATTCGGCTCTCCGAACCGTCCTGCCAGCAGCGCCCACACAACCGTAAATATAAACGGGTCGGTAATTCCGACAAGCGACCACCAGCCGCCTCCGGCGATCAGTATCCCGACTGCTATGAGCAGCCCCCCGAACGGTCCCGTCATAGACACGAACCGACCTTCCGGGTTCAGCTTCGGGATATTGTTATAAAACAGGAGCCACCAATTCATTAAATACAGGATTCCACCTATCCCGAATATCAGCACATATCCGAATATCGTGTTCGCTTCGTCAGAATTGAACAGCCAGTCAAAGAACTCTCCCATTTTAGCAACCTTTTATAATACATCGGCGAAGCCGACACCAAAATTGTCAATTATCAATTGTCAATTTAAAAGCACGGCCTGCCCACGCACTTGTTGACTCCGCATCCCGCGCACTTCTCGCGGCAGTTGGGTGTCGTCCGCCCCTCATGCGCTTTTTTGTTCTCGCGGATGTAAAAATCCTTTGAAACAAGAATGTCCATGTGATCCCACGGCAGCACCTCGTCATACGGGCGAACGCGGTTGACATAGAATGCGGGGTCTATGCCGCATTCCCTGAATGCTTCCATCCACTTGTCGTACTGGTAATATTCCGACCAGCCGTCAAGCTTGCATCCCTTTTTCCACGCCGCATAGATGACCTTTGACAGCCGCCTGTCACCGCGCGCGAGTGCCGCTTCGAGATGCGTGACGTCGAAGTGCGAGCGGCTGACCGTGACTTTCTTGACGTTTATGACTTCCATTAAATGCTTCTGGCGTTCGCGTATCACATCCTCGGTCGGCTGCGGCTCAAACTGGAACGGCGTGAACGGCTTCGGAATGAACGTCGAGAGCGACACAGATATCTTTATGCCCTTGCCCTTCGGACGGTCGGGCATTGAATAATAAAGGTCGATTATTTTCTGACAGAGCTCGGCAATGCCTTCTATATCTTCCATTGTCTCGGTCGGAAGTCCGAGCATGAAGTAGAGCTTCACAGCGGTATATCCGCCCTCGAACGCGAGACGACAGCCGTTCATCACGTTCTCCTCGGTGATGTTCTTGTTTATGACATCACGGAGCCGTTGAGTTCCTGCCTCGGGCGCAAACGTGAGCCCGCTCTTGCGGACGCTCTTTATGCGGTCAACGAGCTCCTTGCTGAATTTATCAACGCGAAGCGACGGAAGCGAAAGGTTCACTCCCGCGCCGTCGGAATAATCCGTCAGCACAGCGAGCATCTTCTCTATCTCGCTGTGATCGCTCGTGCTGAGCGAGGTGAGCGACACTTCATCATAACCGGTGGTCTCACACAGCGATATGGTCTGCTTTTCAATGGTTCCGACCGCCTTTTCGCGGAAAGGCCGGTACAGATAACCCGCCTGACAGAACCTGCACCCGCGTATGCAGCCGCGCAGCACTTCCACGACCGCTCGGTCATGGACGATCTCGGAAAACGGAACTACAAACGTTTCGGGGTAATATACCTTGTCGAAATCTTTTATTATGCGCTTTTTCACCTTTGCAGGCGCGTTTTCAAGCGGCGTCACGCTCTTTATTGTGTTATCATCATTATACTGAACATCATACAGCGACGGAACATATATTCCCTCTATCTGCGCCGCGCGGATCAGGAACTCGCGCTTGGTGGTCCCCTCGGCCTTGCATTTTTCGAGCAGCCGCATCAGTTCGAGATTGACTTCCTCACCCTCGCCTAAAATACACAGATCGACAAAATCTGCGATCGGCTCGGCGTTGCATACACATGGGCCTCCCGCGCAGACTATCGGCGTAAGATCGGGACGGTCTTTTGCATAAACAGAAAGCCCCGCAAGATCGAGCATCGCGAGGATATTCGAGAAGGAAAGCTCATACTGCAGCGTAAAGCCGATAAAATCGAAATCCTTTATCGGTTCGAGACTTTCGAGCCCGTAAAGCAGTATGTCGTTCTTCCGCATCTGCTCTTCCATGTCCGGGAGCGGCATGAACACTCTCTCGCACCAGTATTCCGGAACTTCGTTGATAAGAGAATAAAGTATCTTCATTCCGAGATGTGACATTCCGATATCGTATGTGTCCGGAAAACAGAACGCAAACCGCATCGTCACCTTATCACGATCTTTTTCGACAGAATTAAGCTCACCGCCGATATATCTCGACGGCTTCTGCACCTTTAAAAGTATCCGGTCAAGTTTGTCTTTGTACATCTTGTTTTTTCCTTTTTCCGCTTCGCTCGAGATTTTTATCGCTTCGCTCGAGATTTTTATCGCTTCGCTCGAGATTTTTATCGCTTCGCTCGAGATTTTATCGCTTCGCTCGAGATTGGGGAAAACCCTTTGTGAACAAAGGGTTATTCCCCAAACCCCTTTCCTAAAAACTTTACATTATTATACTATATTTTCTCGAGAATTTCAACACCCATAAGAAAAAAGAAAAATGTGACCGCGGAAAAATTAAGATATCCCGAAAAAACAAGAGTGACTGCCGCAGGAAGCACAAGCAGCAGCGCGACCTTTCCGCATATATCCGAATACCGCATCGCCTTCTCCGGCGGAAACGCCTTTATCAGCGCCTTTTCAAGCATAAGCTTTCCGTCAAGCTCCCCAATCGGCAGCAGATTGAACGCCGCAATAAGCAGATTTATCACCCCGAACAGCCTTATCTTCTCATCTTCCCACGGGATCAGACCGAAAACCAGAAAAATCAGTATATTTGTTATGACACCTGCTGATACTGCAGCAGGAGATGTGCTCCCGCCGCAGATATGTATTCCCCCGCCGTAAAAAACAACCAATGACGGAGGCATTTTCTCCGCGAGCATTACCGCGAGGTGCCCTGCTTCGTGCAGCACGCACGCCAGAAGACACATCAGCGCGTTCCCGTCCCTGTCAGTGCAGATAAGAAATCCCAGCACCGCAAGAAACGAGAAGCTGACCTCAAATCTCATCGGAAAAGCTGAACTAACCTTTCGCATATCTCCCCTGCTTGTCCGATTCCGAGAGCGCAAGCCGCCCAAAGTCCGACACCGATCAGTGTCGTTATCACGAGCTGTGCAAATACAACTCCGAAAAGACCCGACTTGCGCGATCGTCCCGCGCTGTGTCTGACAGACGTTATGTACGAGTCCGTCTCCGGCATAAAAACGGCGGGCTTTTCCGGCTGCTCCGGTTTATTTGCAGTTTTCTGATCTCCCGGAAAATCCTGCTCACGTTCATTTTCCTTTACGGGGAGCGGAGCTTCAAGCGTTGCTTCACCGCCCATTATCTTTACTGTCATTTCTTCCTCCTAAATCAGTTTTATCAGCGCATGCAGCATAGTACCCGGAACTCCGAATATCGCGGACAGTGCCGTATCCCATATATCAATTTCGTCAAGGCTGCCGGAAAAGAGCATCTCGCAGGCTGCCAGACTTATGACTCCTGCGGCGGTGTTCACGAACGCATACGTTTTCGGACAGCGCGACCGCGAATAGATCACCGCCATTATGACTGCTGCCGTGCAGATAAGAATTATCTCAGCCAACCGGAACATCTCCTTTTATTCTGTATTCCTTCGCCTTTTCGATCAGCGCTCCGTAGCGGATCATAAGAGCCTGCCGCTCATATATGAGCGCGTCGATCTCTGCGCTTTCCCCGGTCAGGTCGAAGAGCTGTTCATTCTTGTCAAGCATAGCTTTTACTCGTTCAAGCTCGGATAATAAAAGTTCACGCTCGTCCGCCATATCATCACCGCCTTTTCTGTTCTTTCAATAATATGCGGACAGACTGTTGTATATGACCCCACCCCCAACCCCCTCCCCAAGGGGAGGGGCTTTTTTATTATCTATGTGGGGAGCAGAGCTCCCCACACCCCACCTGTCAAATGTGGGGGGACGCTCCCATTAATATCAAAATTCATTGTTTCGCCCTTGACTATTCGCCTTAAAAATGATATAATATCGTATGTGTATAAGACACCATGACCGAAAGGAAGGTAAAAATATGGCAGTTTACCGAATATATGTCGAAAAAAAGCCGCGTTACGCAGTAGAAGGAGATCAGCTCCTCTCCGACCTCAAAACTTCCCTGCGCATAGAGGGACTTACCGGATCCCGGATAATCAACCGCTACGACGTCGAGGATATCTCGAAGGTAGATCTTGAGCGCTCGATACCCGTTGTGTTTTCGGAGCCCGCTGTTTACT
>CAMVEM010000029.1 GCA_947166515.1 uncultured Clostridia bacterium
TTCCGAGATTTATGGCTGTTTCCTACGAGATAAGCTCGCTTCACGAAATGCTTGATCTTGAATTCTCCAAAATGCTCGAATACGGCATCAAGCTGCATAAATGCAAAAACTGCGGACGGTACTTTATCGTCAAGGGAAACTACAACGCGGAATACTGCGACCGCGTCCGCGCAGGCAACTCCCAGACATGTCAGCAGATCGCGGCGCAGCGGAAATATGAAGAAAAGCTGCACAGCAATCAGGCTGTCGCTCTTTTCCGTAAATACTACAAACGCTATCACGCCCGCTACAAAGTCGGAACAATAAAGCCCGATAAATTCCGTAAGTGGAATTATCAGGCTTGTGAAAAACGCGATATGTGTCAGCACGGGGAGATCACACTGGAGGAGTTTGAAGAGTGGCTGGAAGGGAGTTTTAAGAAAGGAGTATTAAGTCATTAAACGAAGAATATGCAACTCTGATGCTATATAAATCATTAAGGTTTATGTCACTATCTTTACACACATATATTTGACAAAACTTATAATATGTGGTATAACGTACTGTGAGTAATTGTATATATTCCCCAATCCTTCTAATGTTTTGATTTACCCAAGAACGTTTTCCCTGTTATTTATGACAGCAATTCCTGAAATTCTATAACGAAAAGGTGATTATATGATACAGGAAAAAGAAAAGTACGATGCCGCGCTAGAGTACGCGACTGTAATGCACAAAGGACAGTACCGCAAGGGCGGCAAGGAGTATATAACTCATCCTGTTGCAGTAGCGGAAATCGTGCGCGAAAAGGGTGGAGATCTCGATTGTGTCATAACAGCGCTGTTTCACGATCTCTTAGAAGATACGGAGGCTACGGAACAGGATATTGAACGTATCGGAGGAGCGAAGGTGCTGCACGCCGTGAAACTGCTGACAAAACCGCATAATGTTGTAATGTCGGAATATATTTCGGGAATACGGTCTGATCCGATCGCTTTTCTTGTAAAAGGAGCAGACAGGCTGCACAATCTGCGAAGCTGCATAAAAACAAGCACTGAGTTCCGGAAACGATATATCGCGGAAACAGAAGAGTGGTTCATGGATTTTCTTCCTGAGATTCCCGGGGTCGTAGAAGAGATTAGAAAAACAATCGTTTGATCTTAACGGCAGCCCCGGAAGACCTGTTGTTGTAAGGATTTGATCATCTGATATCTGAATATGTTAAGGAGTAGATACGATGGATTTTGAACGGAAGCATAGGTTTTATATGCTTATATAGTTGAGGGCGCTTTAACTAACGATCTTCGGGATAGAGGTCTGGAACCAGGTGAACGGAGAGTTGTTTCAGAAAAATATAATCTCAATTACCCCGATAAAGGATATGGCATCAAGCAGGGTTATGCCGGATTTCATCTTGGAAAATACAGGAACGGATATTTAAACAGTGCCGGAGAGCGTTTTGAAGTTACATTCGATTTAATATGCGAATATATGGAATGTTATCTGAATGACGATTGTGAAAACCTTGAGGATTTTCTCAGTGGCCGTTTTGACCCGGATGACGACGAAGACGAGTACGAAGAAGATGACGAATACAAAGAAGAAGAGCCTCAATACTATAATCGTCAACCGCAGCGTTCCATATATAACAATTACCCGCTGTTTTTGCATAAATCCCTTTGTCCGAAAAAGTGTCCCTGATGTAAGCCAAAGAAAAGCCCTGCCGGCTGTTCGATGCCGGCAGGGCTTATTGTCATTTCATCTGAATATTTATCGGTGCGCTGTTTTTTTCTATTGTAATAAATATTCTGTTGCGAACATTCATCTTGATGTTTACAGTGATCGGCCGTACCGCGCTGAGCGTTAAATACGTATCAGGAGAATTGTCCGGCGAAACGTTCGGATAACATCCGAAAGGACTGTTTATTTTGAGGGTTTGGTTCTCCAGTTTATTCATATCTATGTCGATATCTACCGCATCCTGTTCGAGATCGCAAAGCGAAAGATTGAGCTCTTCGAGTGTAGCATTGCTGACGCTGAGACTGCGGAGTTTGGCAAGATCTTTACCGTAAAAATGGCATTTTCCCTTGCCACTCAGCTTTACTTCGGTGAGCTCAGGACTGCTGCCAAGGTCAGCACACTGTATAGCAAGACGATAATTTGAAATGTCGAAAGTCTTAAATTCAGATCTGTCAAGAAGCAAAGCAAATACTCTGGAGCAATATTCGGGAAGTTTGATTTCTTTTACGCTGTTTGCTTCAAATATGATACCGCCGGCAGCGATATCAGGAAACAAGACCTTATCAAAATCGACAGAAGACTTTCCTGAAGATGCAAGATTGATACCATTCCAGACTCCTAAAGTCAGCTGTCCGGTCATGCCTTTTCCGACTCCCGGAATATATCCGAGGTTGGGATAATTGTTCCGCTGGTTTGACATTATCTCAATAGTATCGATCACAGGTCCTTGGAAACCAATTTGCTTGCACTGGTTATGATCGCTGATCTTCGTAACACTTATCGGTATGCAGCCTGTGGGAACCAGAAAACCCGGGCTGCCTTCCGGAAGCATGGATATGTAAGGCTCATAGTTACGAATGGGGTCGCTTCCCATTTCAACACAACCAGCCATACCCAATTGAATATCCGAAAGCGTATCCTTGAATCCCGACCTGCGATTTGAGCCGGATTTTGCGACGGTAAAACTTCTTATATCGCAAACAGTACCGTTGTTCTCAGCGTTGGAAAACAAATTTGCATCGGGCGCTGTGCCGAACAGGGCAGCGGCATTGCTCAGGGTTGGCGTGCCGTATGCGTCTATGACATAGATGTTGTTGCTTGTATCGAAGACATTGATCTTTTTCCTGGAACGCGGCTTTACACGTTCAAGTTTCTTTATTCCCACAACATATTTTTGATCGCTGATAAGAGTGCCGTCGCTGCATATCCCGGCAAAATCATTGCTGGCATTAAACGATATTGTTCCGGTCAGTATCCCGCCGCATTCTATAACGCAGACCTCTATAGGCTTGGGGGCTGTGAAGATACTCACAAACTGATCCTGGACATCGACATTTTCAGGTCCAAGTCGTGCTTCAAGGCCATTGATGTCAATGTCCTCAAAATGATAATCCTTCTGCATATTCGGCAAAACAGCTATCTCCTTGACCAGATTGAAATATACAGATTTTTCCGGGGTATAAGGAATATCTTTATCAACAGAAATCGCTTTGTCAGGATAATTGATAAATCCCACTCTTAAACCTATAATGTCGCCGTGTTCCCCGTATAATGTCGCTATCGGGAAAAATACTTCTGTCATTACGGACCACTCCTTTCATGGTACAAAGTGTTGTTTACGGGCAGACAGTCACATTTTGTTGTTCGTACCCGCCAGCCTTTCGTCAATATATCTTAGCTTGTCTTCGCCGAGCTCCAGTATGTCGTTAAGCTCGTTCTGAAGCATACTGATAGTATTTTTGAGTGCAATTATGTATTCGTTCGAGTACTTGTTCAGGAATTCGGCGTCATTCGGCGCATCGACTTCATCCATGTTATTCTTCATCTCTAATTCGTTTTTATTGTGCTGATCCTTTGTTATACCCTTTTCGCGGTTTTTCTCATAAAGTATGTGATTTTTTATTTTGACCTCAAGGCTCTTTTCGGTATGGAATTGTATCTCAAAACCGAATTGTTGGATCGGAACTATAAAGTATGAATTGCTCGGATTGTCCGTATATACCTCCTTTGTGCGCATATCCAGCCACATATCGGGCATATTCACGACCGTGTTCAGACCCTTGTAATCTCCCTTTACATAAGGTGTCCAATAATTCCGGAATTTTTCGAGCTTGCCGCCGAACTTATCCATAAGTCCGTTCAGAAGCTTATCCGAATTCTCGCAGTATTCTTTAATATCTTCATATATGACCGTATAGCGCAGGATATCTTTTGTGTTTCTGAAAAGCTCGTCCGTTGTGCTGTCATCCTTGCCGTCACGCTTATAAAGCTTGCTGTAAAGCGAGGAGGGGGATTTTATACGGCAACACTTACCTTCAAGCCTGTATTTGAATTCCTTGCCGCAGTCTTCAAGATACTGCGTAATGACAGGCTCTATAAGCAGCATCGATGTGTACAGAGAAAGCACGTCTCCGGGAAGAACGGAAAGTGTGTACAAATCGATCAGCCTGTCAAAGCTGCATCCGTGATGACCGCTTTCCTTTTCCGTAAGCATATCCTCGAACGCCTCTGTATTTCCGAATCTGTCGTCTCCCGGACGCTGCAGCAGAAGCGCTTTCAACTGCTTGTAAACCTTCTCGTCATTACAACGCTCTTTAAGCTCACCGTATTTTTTCTTTATTTGTTCATACAGTTCTTTATCCGCCGTATTTGTCAGCAATGCCCGAAGATACAGTTCGATCTCGTCGGTGAATCCGCGCAGCGCCTTGTCGTTGTTATCATCCTTCTTTATCGGAAGCTCGCTTCGGCGAAGATCGTAAAAAACATCAACGTAAGTTGTGAGCATTTCGATGTCGGGTCCCCATATTTCGTTGTTGAGATCAGCGTTCGTTTTCTCGGCTTTCTCATTGAACAGGTAATGCACATCGGGGTCGGGCATGTTTTTATCATTCGGTGCGGTAAAAGACGGAAGCGCTTTTCCGTCAAGACCGACTACCCGCACATGCTCTTCATCACTGCCTTCGTCACTGAACTTTTTGACCATAGCGTTTGTGGCACCGTATCGGTTTATTATAGATACGAGCATATCTTTCTTTACAAACGAGACAACACCTCTGTAATCGCAGATATAATAGCCATATTCCTTATAGTTGATGTCAAGCACCTGAAACTCACGGTTAGTCATGGTGTACTTTACGTATTTCCGCTTTGTCTCCACCGTTTCGCCGAGAACGGTCACGACTCTGAAAAGCAGGGGTTTCGGAGGATACAAGCCCATAGGGTCTTCCGGGTTATATATGCCGTCGAACGCCCTTAAATACAGATGCTTCATGTTATTTTCTCTGTAAACCAACGGTATATATGCCCACGCGTTTTCATTTTCAACGATCTTAAAAGTATTTGTAAAACTGCTCCCATCTTTTTTGTATTCGCCCCGTGCAAAAATAAACGGATCGTCAAGTTTTTTTCCGGATCTTGACAAATAACCGTGTATTGATCCCGGACGTAAAGTATGCGAAGCGAAATACCCGCCATCGTTTTTCCGGACTTCTATTACGTAGAGCGCAGGGCTTTTGCGGTTCCGGTACGATATGTCCTCAATATCGCGCGCATAATAATAATATAATTTTTTGGAGTCCAATACA
Organism: uncultured Clostridia bacterium; assembly: GCA_947166515.1. Lineage (GTDB taxonomy): Bacteria > Bacillota > Clostridia > Oscillospirales > Ruminococcaceae > Ruminiclostridium_E. Next base: position 5,304 of record CAMVEM010000029.1, read on the forward strand.
GGCGTATTATCGTTGTTCTTTGTCTCATTATCGCTCATTTTCTGCCGCCTTTCCCGTAAACGGACGAAAGCCTGTCAACGCTCTCCGCGATCTCGCTGAGAACTGGATCGGGAGACAATACAGTTACTTTATCCGCATATCTCAGAGCAAATTCCACGAGCTTTCCGCGTCTGTTTCCGGCAACTTTTACACGAACTTTTACGTTATCGCTGTCCCGTTCCAGCTCTTCGCAGCAGTTGAAGAAATTGTCGGCGATCAGATCCATACTGTCTGCTCTAACGCTTATTTCAACATCTACAGCATTTTCGTCACTATGTGTGAGTCCGCCGGTACCTATGAACCAGGCAAGGTCGAAGCCATTTTTGTTCATGTGACGGGTAATGCTCTGCTCCGCGGAATCAGCCTTGCGGTCAGTGAACATATGTCCTTCGGCTTTCTCCTGAGCACGCCTTTTTTCTTCCTGATCACGCATGCTTTTCAATAAACCGTTGGTATACGCAGAATAGTTCTGCGACGGCTGTTTTGATATTTCGACATTTCTCATGCGGTCGATGCGATAAGTTTCATGCACGGTTCTGCAGGCTTTATCGTCGTTATAAAATGTTATCAGGATGAATGCGCCGTCTGTATATGCAACGCTTATGGGGTTCACAGTCATCTTTTCACCGTCTTCGCTCAGTAAGCCGTTTCCGTCATAGGAGCAATAGGTGAATGTAAGCATGCTATAGTAGATACCGTCTGACGGAAACAGCGCACGTAATATTGTTTCGAAGCTGTCGAAGAATGTACCGTTGTATTTCTCATACGCCGGCAAGAGAGCCTTCGGATCGCACCGCATATACTCTGGTAGAAAACCGTTTACAGCATCGCATAGCCTTGTCTGTCTGCGCCATTCGCAGAACTTCATGCTCATAAGCATCGAGCGAAGGAGCGCGATGTCAGTTTCACATATCGGCATTTCCACATAGTATCCGCTGTCGGTTTTCCTTATTACCGCTCCGTATATAAGTTTCTTGTCTGTACAGCCGGAAATGAATTCTTCACTGCTTCCGGGAAGCTGTCTGATTATTTCCTCTGCGGTCATCGGCTTTTCTGCCGAAGCGTTCAATGCGAGAAAATTCGCCAGCTCGATAATTTCCATGATATACCTCCGTTTTCAGGTGATTAACACCGTTTAATACAGAAAATTATATCATATTGTGTGATGACTGTCAATATTTCGCAGAAAAAGCAATTCAGTATTACGGGGCAAACCCGATATGAGTTTCCGGCCTGGAATCGTTTCCGGAAATGCGTCTGGCTTCTTCAAGGCTCTCTGCGATGGCATTTCCGACATCTTCTTCGGTCATTATGAGCTGTTCATCCTCAGCATACTTATACTCCAGCCTTTTTGCAAGGTTGCGGAACGCGATATTGAAGAGATTTCGTGCCGTTCTTCCGTTTCCGAAATGATCTTTCTCTATCTCCTTTGTATCGGCGAAATATTTCTCCAGGATCGCGCTGCAGCCGTCAGCGGTATGTATTCCCTTTTTCTCTGCGAATGAGCAGAAGATCTTTGCAAGAGTCGCGTCGTCGAGATCCTCGAAGTAGATCGTGTCGGTGATGCGTGAACGCAATCCCTGGTTCGCGTCAAGGAAGCGCCTCATAGGCTTTTCGTAGCCGACGAAAATGTTGATGATCGTTTCGCGGTAGTTTTCCATGTTCTGAAGAATGCTCGTAACAGCCTGCTCGTCGTAAGCAGTTCTCTGATCGCCGGCAAGCGCATAGATTTCGTCCCATAAGAGAACAGCACCTTTTGCGTTTTTCTCAAAGATCTGGTCGATCTTCTTCTCGGTATGACCGACAAACTGGCCAACGAAATCGGATTTTTTCAGCTCTTTGAAGCTTCCCTCCGGTATGATCCCGGCTTCCTCGAGATATCTGGCAAATGATCTTGCGACAGTTGTTTTTGCCGTTCCGGGATTGCCGAGCAGCATAATGTTGAGCCCGGCTGGGTCGTCATCCCTGCTTGCTATCTTATGTTCGAAAATATAGGTGGATGCTATGCTCTTCAGCGTGTCTTTGATATTGTCCAGTCCTATGAGATCATCGATATTCTGTACCTTTACGGGCTGATCGTTCTTCGCTTCAAGACAGCTTTCGTCGAACTCAATACCTTCGCCGAACGGATCACTGCTGCCGGACGGATCGCTGCTGTCGAACGGGCCGATCCTGCCAAACGGATTGATTCCCCCGAACGAATCATCATCACCAAACAGGTTAAAACCATCATCGCTGTCGGAATCAAAATGCTCATCCCAGCTATCGTCAGGAGAAAAGCCGAAGCTATCGTCTTTTTCGGAAAAGTCTGTGGAATCATCCTGAAAACTGCCGGGACTATCGACATCTTCAAAATATCTATCTTCCTCATCGTTCGGGTCATTTTCGATCTCTCTCATATATTCCTCGAGCGCTTTCTCGAAGTAATCATCGTCATCCTCAGCTTCAATGCTCTTCCTGATTCCGGATATCTTGGAGATGAAGTTATCGTCTGTGTCGCGTTCGGAGTACTTATCACGCCCGGAAACCGGTTCGTCTTTTTCCGCCCCGTATGTATTGCGCGGCTCCCACGGATCAAAGAAACGGCGGGCTTTTGTCCGGCACGCGGTGCCAAGCCGTCTGATGTGTTTTTTTTCGTCGGGTCGGAGACCGGAGCCTTTTCGGCTACGGGAAATATGCGCTGGAATTCTGATCTTCGGAAGCGTACGGCAGATATCTGCCTCTGACGGATTGAACGGAGATCTGCATAATACTTTATCGTTCATAGTTTTCACTCCTCATATCAAAGTTTTGATCGAAGTCGTACTGCCAATGAGGACATCCCAATCTTCTATTCATTATACTTTATCAGGAAATCGGGACTTACCGCCTTGAAGCTCTCCTGTCCGTCGGAACTTCTGAATACTATGCCCTCGCGCGGTGTATCGCCCAATGCGCTCCTGCCGTTTGAGTAAGCAAGAACATCTCCGACAGACATTCCTTTCAGCTTTTTACCGGTTTCGATAACAGGCACGAATTTTAGCCCGTATTCTCCAAGTATCTCTTTGGCTTTTACTGAATCTACGCGGCCTGTCGGATATATCAGATTGAAGCAGTACAGATCAGGCTCACTGACTTTGTATTTGTTGCCCTGAACATCCGGAGCGATGCATTCGCCTTGTATCGCCACCCACTTGTTTTCGCCGATAAGTTTACGGAGAACGTTCTCGATATCGTATTTCTTCGCAGCGTACCAGTAGGACGAATTGTCGGGAACATATTTTCTCAGATTGCGGGAGCATACCGCGAAATCATACTTAGCCTTTTTCCGCAGAAATCCTTTGCCTGTTTTTTCCAATGCGAAAGTGCCTGACTGACCGTCCACTTTTTCCGTCGCGACCCATTCGATATCCGTGTTCAGATACTGAGGAGCGTTCTGGATCCTGACTTCATCAGTTTTTGGCACAAACGCCGGAAACTCGCTGTATCCCTTATTGCTTTTCATCAGACGCTTTCCGATGAACGGGAGTTTCAGCATCCACGCAGGGTATTTTTTTCCGGGTTCGGGCGGCTGATCTTCTTTGTCCATTGTTCGCACATACTGTGTTATACCCATAAGCTCAGTCACATCATCACCGATTTTGTAGTTGCCTTCCGGTAGGATGCTGAGAGGGAAGCAGATGCCCTGAGAGAGTACTCCCGCCATTTTCATTGTCTTGATCCTGTATTTGCTCTTTTCGAGGAATGAAAATTCGGGTCTGTCGCTCGGAAAGATCGAGTCGATCTCACAGAACACGACCTTGTCTCCGACATTATAGTCCGATTTCTGAACTATTACCGTCCAGCCGAGAACAGTTGCAAGAACTATCCTGTCTTTTCCTTCAATAGGGTCTATTTTATCGATTTTTTCAATGTGTGCTAATTTTCTTTCACTCATGTTTTATCCCCCCATTTTTATATTACGATCAGGTATCAGCCATTTTCCTGCTTCTACAGAGCGGAGAAGCAGGGAAAAGGCGAAGTGGATGAAAGCCTGATAACATCACATCAGCTCGGCTTCGTCGTCATCAATGGGGAACAGATCGTCGATCCCATAATTTTCGGCAGTGTGCATCAGAAGATCTCCGCCCGGTCCGGTAAGTGTCGCATAAGAAGCGTCCATATAGCCTTCGGATGCCTTGATCTCTTCGAGAAGCTTCTTAAGGTAAATTTCACCCAAAGGAGTGATCTTGTAATCGCTGATTCCTCCGAGATAACCGCTGCTGCAGAGAATGGAGCGTATGCCCGCAAAAAGTGTATTTTCCTTGTTTGCTCCGCACGGATAAGACTGACCGACGTTCGCGTAGCTGAGCGTATAATATGCGTTGCATCTGCTGCGCATCTCGTCCTTGAATGCGGAGTGAGCATCACACCACCCGTTTTCTGTCATCTGCTTGGAAACTGCAAGTATGATAGCCTCGATGATTGTCTGCTGAGTAAGATCCTTTGTAGTCGTTAATGTTTTTTCCATAATAATAATCCTCCTGTGTTCTGAGCCCGAAGGCTGATTGTTTAAGACCTGATCAGGTCTGTATGAATAAAAGAAACGATAAGATGTGCCGTCATTCGGACGGCCTCGGTCGAAAGTGCAAATCTGTGCCGCTTTCAGTTCATTGCTGCGGTTATTGTATCAGTCTTATAATTATGATCGGGTATCTGCCGTTTTCCCTGCTTCTCCGGAGCGGAGAAGCAGGGAACATCCGGGGCGGATAAAAGGCGGACAGCATCACATCGGCTCAGCTTTCTCATCAGTATCTGCGGTCCTCGACATAAGTCCGGAGTGATCTGCCGTCATAGGTCAGACTGTTAAAACCGCTGCCGTGGTTCGACGGGAGCTTTCTGAGCTTTTTTCCTGACTTGAACATGCAGTAAGCATAACAGATGAGTGCCGCTTTTGTCGGTGCGACTTTTACACCGCTGACGGAAATCCCGTTGATATTTTCCTGTACGAAGCTGACAGTATCGTCGTAGTTTCCGTAATTGTAAATGATATTGCCGTTTTCGTCTTTTACTATCATATAGTCCTCGGGGACGAACACATCCTTTTTCCCGAGATATACGGTCACAGGCTCTCCGTCGTAATCTGCAGGCGGCTGAAGCTGTATACCGATGCGTCCGGGAATCGAGGCAGTAATCGGATTCTTGCTTTCGATCAGCGCGTCAAACGCCTCTTTCGGCGTGCACTTCTTCTCCTTTGTTACTTCAGCTGCCGGAGATTCTCCATTCATCATATTAAAAATAGTACCTGTGCTCTTAGTAATAGTTTTCATATTGTTCCTCCTTTTGAACGGCAGCCCTGAGGGCTGATAGCTTGAAACATTCGATGGTTCATTCTGAACCGGAAAAGTAAAGATCCGAACGATGTGTGAAAGGGTAAATCGTTCTGTCTTGCAGCAGCGTTATTTGAAGCGTATATCTACGCCGCTACAAGTTCTTTACCAGATCCATTATAGCGCCTCCTTTCTTAAACGAACCGAAAACCGATCCGGACAAATTATTGCAATAGTGCTGAACGCAATGGTGGATCCGAAAGGCTGACAGCATATATTTGTTGCATACGCCTTTGCTGTAAATTAATTATAGCATATTAATTTACTTTTGTCAATAACTTTTTTGTGCAATCAGCAAAATGTTTTACTGCACATGTAATGCAACAATGCTTATTGCTTGCGCGTGGCCTATTATTGAGGATGTTTAAGCTGTTTTTTCAAATAATCAACCATTTCCTATGACAAAGATTTTAAGATCAGATTTGCTATCCAACGTTCTTAGCTATTTATTTCATTGTCCTTCTGAACGCCTCATAGTTTTCGACCTCATTTTCCCTGCAATATATCGCAAATTCAACAACATCGAAATTATTTCTGTATTTGGCAAGAGCATCCCGGTACGCCTTCGCGACAATGTACGGATCGTTCTGAAAAGCACCGCAGCCAAATGCGCCAAGTACTAAAATATCCGCGTCATTTGCCACAGCAATATGCATAATATGCTTTGCGCGCTTCAGATGCAGGTCATAAAGCTTCTGCGGTTCAATGCGCACATTCTTTCCGGTTTCGGGATTATAAATATTGGCGGGCTCGTTCCGAAGGTTAGGTGCTGCACAGCTTATCACATCGACCGTAACAAAATCCTCGGCTTTCATGCGCTTCGGTATGCTCTCGTCGGTCTTGCATATCACTACTTCCGGTGACCAGATACACGCATCGGTATGGAGAACGCTGCGCATATTTCTGTTGGCATTATAGTATTTCTGCTGCATTAGCGGTGTATTGATCGTCGGGTACAGTGTTGAACACCGGCAAAGACTTTCTTCCTGTGCGCTTGCGCCGGTGGTCACACCTCCTCCGGGTCTTGTTGCGGAAGCGAAGTTAAGTACCGCCGTTCTTTTTCCGGGGAACTCCTTGTGTATCTTCACTGCGGCTTCAAATGTCTTATTTCTTGTAACTCTTACGGCACCTTTGCGTTCGGCTGTACTGGTATGCAGTTCCGGATATTCGTCGGCTTCATACAGTTTTGTTTTTTCGCAGCTATGTTTTACGGCTGCTTTTAATATCGGGTCTGTATTGTAAAAATCCTGTGTATCTTCAAACACTTCTATCATTTTTTGTTTTCTGTCAAACATTTTTATCATCTCTTGATCTGATATTGTTTTCTTTTTCGTCGGCCATTGACCATTCACCTGTCGGGAACCACTGTATTTCCTTTATAAGGCCTTCTCGTCTTCCTGCAGGAAGTGATCGGCTCTCTTCTGTGTAAAATCCTGCACTGTCTTCATATCTCCAGTCAAAATCATCTCCGTGCGGGTCTATACGGATAAGCCGGTCACCGGACATATGTTCTTCAATGTCAGTCTGTTTCAGCATAGGATAACCTTTTTCCCTGAGTCCGAGCAACAGATGGATAAGCAGCGGGTAATTATCCACCTTATGATCGAAATAAATGTCGATATAAAATTTGCCGCTCATTATAACAGGGCGCAGAGATATACGATCCATCAGGCACGCTTCCCATTTGTGAGCATCGGGAAAACCGCCACGCACAAAGTCTTTAAAAGCTTTTGCCGAATCTTCTTTAAGGTTAAGAAGATACTCTACCGTATGATAGTGTATGGCTCCGGAATAAAATGTAAAATATTCCTTTGGCGTAAAGGGTTTGTCCGATCCGTTCTCCCTTTCGACAGGGAATTTTTCTTTCAGCCCGAGAAGATCATACAGTTGATCGCACAATCTGAAATAATCATCTGCGGTCATTTTCTTCCATCCGGTATCCTCATTCTCATCCCAGGCAAGAAACTGATCGAGTTCCGCGGGGTCGATATCTCCGAATAATCTTTCTCTGTCCTCCGGAACATACTTCCAGTATGTCGAAAGCTTTGTCACGCCGGATCTGTGCTCAAAAGGAAGGTTTTCGGCAATAAAACTGCTGTATGTTCCCTGCCGGATCATTTCAATGCATTTCTTTTCGGAATCTATGATCCATTCCAGAAGCGGGGACATGTCCATTTTAATTTGCAGATTTTCAGCCGTGTCGATAATAAGTCTGCTTCCGAACAAGCCGCCTATGAATATTCCCCTGTTCCCGTCATGCTCAGCAAGATACAGCATGAACCAGACAGTATCATCCGGGAAGTATTCAGGCCAGGCTTTTTTCATTTTTTCATAGTCCACAGTTTCGCGGCTTTTCAATTTCTCTTTGTTTACAGAGAAACTTAAAGGGCCGCGCGGCTCGATCGAATCGTCGAGATCCTCCAATGAAAAGGAAGTGAAATGCGATCTGAAAGTGTCGGCGAAATCCTCGAAGCTTCCCTTATTCGCCCACAGCCACAGCTTCCTGTCTATCCCGTTCCGGTATTTATCACACGGTTCGATCTGTTTAGCAAGATCAAAGATCATATCGACCAGTTTTCTGTTTTCGGGTATCATTCCGAAATCGCGCTGTCCGAAACCGAAACGGTTTATTTTTAATATGATCTTTATGATCTCCTGTGCGTTCATTCATATTTCACCTCCGTATTTCTTATCATATTCGGTGTAGACCGCGCGGGCGTGCTCCGGGTTCAGTATCTCAACATTGCCGCCGTGAATGTAGATACCGATATCAATATTATTCTCGAAATCCCATTCATCCTCATGGAATTCAAACGGTCCGTCTTTCTCATAATCATGTGCTGACAGTCTGTCCCATTCAAAGTCGGGGCATTCTTCCCAGCCCGTTACCGCAATAATAATGTCGAGGAACGGAAGTCTTCCCGCAATGAATAGCGCGTCATCAACATATTCACCGATGTACGGATATTTATCCGTAATACCGTTTCTAAAGATATGCCCGTTCTCCCGAAAGAAACTACCGTGAAAATTCCCGATATGTCTGTCGCTGGGGCGATCCCAGTTAAAATCTGCGATCTTCTCGACATATCGCATCTCGTCAATTGTCGCGGGCTTTCCGCGTAGCCTGTAATATGGTCTTCTTACACCAGTGTTCTGGTCGGCGACCTCGGGGTCTATAGTAATAGTGCAGTTTTTCATTGCATCGGCCTGTACAGGAGTTACCTCCATAGGTTCATACTCATCACGCACGCATGGAGGAAGATGCTCTCTTCCGATGTAATCCTCAAATGTGTACCATGTTTCAAGATAGCGTCTCCTGCTTCCATAGCCGATGTCACAACAGTTTAGATCCCACGGGTCATCCTCCGACGGTTCGAGTTTTGCCACGGAAAAACCTTTTCCTTTCTCCGTGACAGGGAGAACAATACCCATTTCACGATTAAAGAAATCTAAGATCGGCATTTTCTCACATGGATCGAATGAATATATAAGCAACATTATAGATCACCTCTTTCTATATTTTCAGAAAATATCGCTCAATCCCGGCTTATGCCGCAGCGCAATACAGCTTTGATTCCTGTTGGATTTACCCTGCGATCGTTCTTATCGTCCCTTTCGTTTTTCATTGTATCAGTTTTCACGGCGCTTTTCAATCGACGCTTTCAACAGAATTAAATCCGGCTGTAACGCGTAAAAACAGGTATTGAAAGGCTTTTTCGCACATCTTAAATCATCTACGTAACATTTTTATACCATCTGGATGCCAATTGAGGCATATACGGACTTGGTAATTTTGACAGGTCCGGCTGAAAAATTGCATTTCAGTACTTTTTTAATATTATAAGCAAAAATCAGTTGACAAAAAAGTAAACCTGGTGTATAATAACAGCAGGAAAGAGGGTGCATTTTTTAATGAGCAGCAGTAATAACGAAAAAGAAAAAATAGAGATACCGATGATATGGTCTCCCGATAACAGTGAAAGCCGTAAAAATATCGAAGGCGATAATCTCGGAGATCTATCTGATCAGTTAATAAAGCTTGACAATGTAAGCTATGAAGTACAAATGCTCGGTCAGAATACCTATGAAAAGCTTGCGGAATGCCTCAAAAGCATAGAAAAGCTTTCCGACGAGCTTAAAGCAGAATCCGTAAATGACGAATTGCCCTCCGGGATTTCTTTGACATTAAAAGAAATAGTTACTATGATAAAAGAAGCCAGCGTGGGCTGCTACTATGACTCCACCGGCATATATAAAAAAATAAAGCAGCTCTCGACAGATATGCTTTACGATGTTATTGAAGAACAGAAAAAGAAAGCAGAAGAAAAAGCAAGAACTGCCGTAATAACGCCCGACAAGTCGGAAGGCATCTGGCATTATCTCGGTACTGTACTCGAAAAGCGCAGTGACGGTAAGTATGTCATCCGCGAAGGCTCAAAGATATATTTCCGTATCAAAGAAGAATATTCCGGCGAAACAGAACCGGAAGAAGAATATTTCTATAATGACCATAAGCTTTCACCTGCGGTCATAAAGTTAAGAGAAAAAATAAAAGAGGCTGCCACATTTGATAGGATAAAGCTGACCAACAAGATCGGCGACGATGATAAAAGCGAGATCGACGAGAAAAAAATCAAAAAATTTGCAATATACAAATTTGAGAATGAAGCATTTCCGTTGCCTGTAGAAGGACTTTCAACTGTGTGTTCAACCCTTTGCGGCTACACGACAAGCTACCCTAACCAGAAAGCTAAATTCAAAAGAGCAGAAAACTCAATAGAGCCGCTTTCCAAAGAAGAGTATGATCGTCTGAAATCCAAATATAACAAATAATACTTACTATATAATAGTATATACTGCACATTGTGCGGGATCGCAGAAGTGATCCCGCCTTTTTGTGTGTCTAAAATCAATTTGTTAAATATAGAAGCATATTCCGGTCCCTCTGAAATTGAGAAAAAGCTCGTCGAAGCTGCCAGTAAGCAATATAACGCGTTTATGCATTTTCTCAACACGCTCACAGCATATTAGTTTGCTTTCGCTGTTGACAAATCGTGTCAAACATGATATAATTATTTCTCCCCCACCTTCCGGCGGGGGAGAAATAATTATAATATGCTTTGCTGAAAATCAACTCAATATAGTGACAGGGTCAAATATAATAGTATGCGAAAAGTATTATTACAAACCTTTGCCGCCGTATCTTGTCTGTTGATGCGGTTAAGGAAAACTTCTTAATGGGAGTGGAACGGGGGAGAACCTTTTGTTTACGGCACGATGCCGTGCAGGAAATTTCCAAAAGACCGCACGATGCGGTCAATAAAGAAATTTCCGGCACAAGAAAGGTTTCCCCCGATCTCAAGCGCGAAGCGCGTTCTCTCAATACTGCGGGAAAGTGCTGTCCACCTCGCGCGACCACGCGTTGGTTCCGCCGGCGAGGTTGTAGGCTGCGCCCTTGTAGCCCGCTTCGTGCAGGGTGCGCACCGCAAGTATGCTGCGCTTGCCCTCCTTGCAGACGAACACCGTGTCAACGCTCGGGTCGAGCTCGTCCTGTCGGCGGTCGAGCTGGCCTATCGGGATAACTATCGCGTCGGGGAATTTGGCAATCGCGCGTTCGTGGGGCTCGCGGACATCGACGATAGTTATTTTCTCGCCCGCATCGAGGCGGCGTTTGAGCTCCTTCGGCTCGATGCCCTCGACTTCCTCTTCTTCTTCCGCCTGCGCTTTGATTCCGCAGAAGTCCTCGTAATCGTACTCGTCGAGCTCGGTTATTGTACGGTTCTTTCCGCATATCGGGCAGTTTTCGTTCTTGTGTATCTTCAGTTCGCGCCACTTCATGCGCCACGCGTCGAAGGTCACAAGCCTTCCGATAAGCGGCTTTCCTCCGCCAACTATCAGCTTTATGACCTCGTTCGCCTGAACCGTGCCGATGATGCCGGGGAGCACTCCGACAACGCCGCCCATTGCGCAGGACGGAACGAGTCCTGCCGGCGGGGGAGCGGGGTACATGCAGCGGTAGCACGGACCTCTGTCAGCGTAGTAAACTGCCGCCTGACCCTCGAACTGGTACATCGCGCCGAACACGTCGGGCTTTCCGAGCAGCACGCACGCGTCGTTGACGAGATAGCGCGTCTGGTAATTATCCGAAGCATCCGCTACAACATCGTACTGTGAAATAAGGTCGATCGCATTCTCTTTTGTGAGCCGCTCATTGTAAGTCTCGACTTTTACGAGCGGGTTGATCTGCTTTATGCTGTCCTTCGCGCTTGCAACTTTCGGCCTTCCTATGTCGCGGGAGCCGTGGATGACCTGTCTCTGGAGGTTGCTTTCTTCGACCTCGTCAAAGTCGATGAGACCGAGAGTTCCCACGCCTGCCGCCGCGAGATACTGAGCGAGGGGAGTTCCGAGACCGCCCATGCCGACGATAAGGACTTTAGCGGCTTTGAGACGGCGCTGACCCTTGACTCCGACTTCCTTTAATAATAAGTGGCGTGAATAGCGCTTTATCTCGTCGTTCGTGAGCTTGTCGCCGATGCGGTCACCGAGTACGGAATCGTTGGGCTCCTCTACGGTATCGCCGCTGCCGCCTGCGATAGCGGGTATAAGCATGACTTCGTCGTCGTCACGAACGGGAGTATCGTAGCCCTGCAGGTCACGGATATTGTCAGCACCCACAAAGACGTTGATGAATTCGCGGAGCTTACCATCCTCGCCGAAGAGCACTTTTTTTGTCTCGGGGTACTCGTCCGCGAGCGCAGTTATCACCTCGCCAACGGTACTGCCGTTGAGTTCGAGCTCTGAATTATGACCTGTAAACATACGGAGCGTTGTCGGAATTATTACTGTTGCTGGCATTTCCTGTATCTCCTTTTTGCATATCATATAATACATATCGATTTAATATGCTTACATTATAGCACGTTATTCCGAGCTTGTCAATAGGTTTTTGGAAAATCTTTTTCAAAAAAAGCGCTGCGTTATTTTCGGGCATATAATTATGAGATCTTCTATATCGTAAATGCGAACAGTGTTTTTGGTGTGCTCATTATGTATATACAGAAAAAGAAGCGGTATCGGTAATTCGATACCACTTCGTTACCCGCTGTTTGCCTTAACCATAGTGTTTGTAAAAACTTCTATAGTAGTATTACCCTTTTAGGGAGGGGGTTGGGGGTGGGTCCGCTAAATTATGATTTATCAATAACCATATTTAATTTATCAAAAAAAAGCATCATCTGATTTTTGAAAATCATGTCACCTCAATATATTGTATATAACTAATTTATGATAAACAATATCTGCTAAATTTAACAAAAAAAACACAAAAAATTAGGCAATAATTCACCTTTTTAGTCATTTCGCCATAAGAAAAGAAATCCTCATAAAAGTAATTTAGAAATATTGACAACTGCAGAATTTTTTGTTATAATAGTAACGTAAATATGGGATAACTATGCAATTTTGTAAATAATAGCACATATATTACTTTAAGTAGATGAAAATAACCGCGTTTTAAGCAGAAAAATCAGATCATCTTATTTTATGGAAAAAATTCTCAAAGCCGAACATATATCTCGGGATTTCAGGATCGGTGACGGAAGCGTGGTGCACGCGCTGACCGATATCAGTCTCGAAGTCGGAAAAGGAGAACTCGTCTGCCTCAGAGGAAGATCGGGTTCCGGAAAAACAACACTGATAAATATCCTCGGCGCACTCGACAGACAGGACGGCGGGACCGTGTGGTTCTGCGGGGAGGATATAAATAAGCTCAGCGACGCCGGGCGGGATAAGCTCAGAAGAGAAAAGCTCTCGTTCGTTTTCCAGTCGGTAGCGCTGATCTCAACTATGACAGCACTCGAAAACGTCGAATTTTCGCTCAGACTGGCAGGTTATCCGATAACCGGAAGATCTAAGCGCGCTAAAGAATGTCTCACAAGAGTCGGACTTGCAAAACGCATGGATCACCGTCCCGGAGAGCTTTCCGGCGGAGAACAGCAGAGAGTCGCGATCGCAAGGGCTGTTGCGCATAAACCTGAAATAATATTTGCAGATGAACCTACCGCCGCTCTGGATTTTTCAACGGGTACGGCAGTGCTCGGACTGTTCAGAGAGCTTGTTCATGATGACGGGATAACGGTAGTGATGACGACACACGACGAGGCAATGATGGAGCTGGCCGATGTCGTGTATTCTCTCGAAGACGGTGAAATCGTTGACATAAAGAGAAATGAGTTAAAATAAACATTTCCTGTAAGAAGAAAAGCCGTGTTTTCGTCAGAATTGACCATAAAATACAACATCAGAAAATAACATATATACCATTATAATATATAGCAGGAAACCGATATGCCGAAAAGTGTATTGCTTGCACCACCCGAAAATATCATGGTGCGGTGTGACAATCTCGTAAAGATATACAAGAGCAAAGATGTTGAAGTAATGGCTCTCCAAGGACTCGACCTCGAAGTCGGGCGCGGAGAGATAATGGGAATTGTCGGGGCTTCGGGTTCCGGTAAATCAACGCTTCTCAATATGCTCGGAGGACTCGACAGACCCACCGCCGGAAGCCTTTATGTTGACGGCAGGGATATGCTCAAGTTCACTGACAAGGATTTTATAGAATATAAGCGCAGGACGGTCGGGTTCGTCTGGCAGAACAATGCGAGAAACCTGATACCTTATCTGACAGCGATTGAAAACGTCGAGATGCCGATGATGCTCAGCGGATATGAAAACCGGCGGAAACGTGCAGAGTATCTGCTTGATATGGTCGGCCTGTCGGCGAGGAAGAACTCGATGCTCGGACAGATGTCCGGCGGAGAACAGCAAAGATGCGCGATTGCAATAGCTCTCGCAAACAATCCGAAGCTTCTGCTCGCGGATGAACCAACCGGTGCGGTCGATACAAAGACTGCGAACAACGTCCTTGAAGTATTCAGACGGCTGAACAGAGAGACCGGCGTTACCGTCATAATAGTTACGCATGACTCGAACCTCGCAAAGTCGATCGACCGTGTAGTGGCGATAAGGGACGGAAAGACATCGAGCGAGCTTATACGCAGAAAGCCGGTGCTGACGGGAGTCTCTTTCGAGGAGCTCAGCGAGCAGCAGCAGGCGGAGATCCGCGCGGTGGAAGAAGGCGAAGCTCAGCATGACGAGCTCGTACTGCTCGACAAGACGGGAAGACTTCAGATACCGAAGGATTATCTGACGCAGCTCGGAATAAAGGGCGGCGACAGAGTGCGCGTCGAACTTGAGGACGACAGGATAACGATAAGAAAATAATTGACAACTGTCAATTATAAATTATCAATTATCAATTAAAAAAGGATATACTGTTCCCGAGGGAACGTATCGTATATAAGCAATCATCAGTTTTTACCGACATTCTCAACTCAGAAAATTTATGTTTATGTCTCCCCCGCCGGAGGCGGGGGAGACATAAACGCAGACTTATATTGTCTGCTCAGGCTGTGAGCGGAGGTTTTTAACTGTTTATTATCGGAAAGGTGGAGCTAATTTTGGGAAAGAAGAGAAAAATAACTGCTGTATTCTTAACTGCCGCAATGCTTCTGACAGCACAGTCGATGCCTGCTTATGCGCAGAATGACAGTCAGAACGTCAATGAGGAAGAGAGCGAAGTTTCTACTATCAGGAACATCATGAACACCGGTAACAGAGACAACGCCTACAGCGCTTATTATGAAAAGCACAGGAACGAAGTGTTCCCGAAGAAGGAGATCGTCATAGCGGCAAAGGATTTCATATCCGCTCCCGAACCCGAGAACGGCTCGCCGATATATGAAGTTATAAGCTCCGGCAACGAGGAAGAGAACGGCTGTCTTGACTGGATATCCAACAGCGGAGAGTTCACCTATGAATTTGAGGTCGCCGAAGCGGGCAACTATTGCCTTGAGCTTTATTATCTGACCAAATCCGGCGGAAGCCCCACCGTTGATGTCGGCATAAAGATAGACGGCGATTATCCGTTTACCGCCTGCAAGGATATCACGCTTGACAGATACTGGATGAACGACGGCAAGATCGAGCCCGACAAGAAGGGCAACGATACAAAGCCCACGCAGATACAGAAGGATATCTGGGTAACTTATCCGATAAAGGATAAGGAAGGCCTTTTCAATGACCCGTATTTCTTCAACCTTTCTGCCGGAAAGCATACAGTCTCGTTTGAGGGTATCAGAACCAATATCAAGCTCAAGACGATCACCTTCAGGAACTATGACGAGCCCGCCGCTTATGTGGCTCCGTCGTCCGATCTCATAAAGGCGACCGAGGCTCTTTCGGAAGGCAAGAACGCCATAGATACCACCACGATACTTATTCAGGCTGAAAACGCGGATCTTAAATCTGCTTCCACCCTTTATCCCACATACGACAGAACCTCCTGCTACACCAGCCCCTCCGATCCTACCAAGCAGAAGTACAACACCATAGGCTCCGGAACATGGAACAAGGCTACACAGGCTATCACATGGAAGTTCAATGTACGCAAGGACGGATACTATACCTTCTCATTCAAGGCAAGACAGAACACGATGAGAGGTTTCTTCTCCAACAGACGCATATACATAGACGGCGAAGTGCTTAACAAGGAAATGGAA
>CAMVEM010000030.1 GCA_947166515.1 uncultured Clostridia bacterium
TGGGGTGTGGGGAGCTCTGCTCCCCACATAGAAAAATAAAATAGCCCCCTCCCTTGAGGGAGGGGGTTGGGGGTGGGTGAAATTATCTTAATACCAATCTGTCTCTGTCGGCATCGACGCTGATAGTATCTCCGGGCGCAAGCTGATCCGAAATAACGGCTCTTGCGATAAGCGTTTCAAGGTGATGCTGAATGAAGCGTTTGAGCGGGCGCGCGCCGTAAACGGGATCATAGCCGTTATCGACGATAAATTCCTTTGCCGCGTGCGAGAGCGAGAGCCTGAGCTGCTTGCCCTCAAGGCGCTTGCCGAGCGAGTTCACAATAAGATCGACTATGCTTCCGATCTCGGTCTTTGTGAGCGGCTTATAATATACTATCTCATCAAGACGATTGAGAAATTCCGGCCTGAACGACTGCTTTAAGAGCTGATCTACCTGCTTTCTCGCGTCTTCGGAGATCTCGCCGCTGTCGGTGATGCCGTCAAGGATATACGACGAACCCAGGTTAGATGTGAGTATGATTATAGTGTTCTTGAAATCTACCGTTCTGCCCTGACTGTCGGTGATGCGGCCGTCGTCGAGCACCTGGAGCAGTATATTGAACACATCGGGATGCGCTTTTTCGATCTCATCGAACAGCACGACTGCGTACGGTTTTCTGCGCACAGCCTCCGTCAGCTGGCCGCCTTCGTCATATCCGACATATCCGGGAGGCGCTCCAATAAGACGTGATACGCTGAATTTCTCCATATATTCGCTCATGTCTATGCGCACAATGCCGTTTTCGTCATCAAACAGCGCTTCGGACAGCGCCTTCGCGAGCTCGGTCTTGCCGACACCGGTGGGTCCTAAGAACAGAAACGAGCCGAGCGGCCTGTTCGGGTCCTGTATTCCCGCACGCGAACGTATTATCGCTTCGCTCACCTTCGTTACAGCCTCGTCCTGGCCGATCACGCGCTTGTGGAGAATTCCTTCCATATTGAGGAGCTTCTCGCGCTCGCCCTCCATGAGCTTTGCAACTGGTATTCCAGTCCAGCGGCAGATTATCCGCGCGATCTCTTCTTCGGTGACCGCGTCACGCAGCAGCGTGGTGCTCTTTCCGGAGCTGTCCTTTTCCGCTTCCTCAAGCTGTTTTCTGAGCTCGGGCAGTTTGCCGTACTGCAGCTCCGCGGCCTTGTTCAGGTCATACTCGCGCTGTGCCTTTTCCATATCGGCGGTCGCCTGCTCGATCTGCTTTCTGATGTCCTGAACTTTGTTTATGGAGCTCTTTTCGTTCTCCCACTTTGCCTTCATTTCTTTGAACTTCTCGCGCATTTCGGAGAGCTCTTTCTGTATCTCGGCAAGGTGCTCGGCAGAAAGGCGGTCGCTTTCCTTTTTGAGTGCGGCTTCTTCGATCTCGCTCTGCATGATCTTTCGCGAGAGCTCGTCGAGTTCGGACGGCATGGATTCCATTTCTGTCTTTATCAGTGCGCAGGCTTCATCGACAAGGTCTATCGCCTTATCCGGCAGGAATCTGTCCGAAATATAGCGGTTCGAGAGCGTTGCCGCCGCGATAAGCGCATTATCGTGTATCTTGACACCGTGGAATACCTCGTAGCGCTCTTTCAGTCCTCTGAGTATCGAGATAGTATCCTCGACCGTAGGCTCACCGACCAGCACAGGCTGGAAACGTCTTTCGAGCGCGGCATCCTTTTCGATATACTGTCTGTATTCGTTCAGTGTGGTCGCACCGATGCAGTGAAGCTCACCGCGTGCAAGCATGGGCTTTAAGATGTTTCCGGCGTCCATTGCGCCGTCGGTCTTTCCGGCGCCGACGATAAGGTGGAGCTCATCGATGAACAGTATGATCTTGCCGTCGGATTTCTTGATCTCCTGCAAAACGGATTTGAGACGCTCCTCAAATTCACCGCGGTACTTTGCGCCCGCTACAAGAGCTCCCATATCGAGGGAGAAGATGCTTCTGTCTTTGAGTCCGGTCGGTACGTCGCCGCGGACTATACGCTGTGCGAGGCCCTCTGCGATAGCGGTTTTGCCGACTCCCGGCTCGCCTATCAGCACGGGGTTGTTTTTGCTCTTTCTTGACAGTATGCGGATAACGTTCCTTATCTCCGAATCACGGCCGATGACAGGGTCGAGCTTGCTCTGTCTTGCGAGCTCCACAAGATCCTGACCGTATTTTTTCAGCACATCGTAAGTGTCCTCGGGATTGTCATTCGTGACGCGGGTATTTCCCCTGACTGTTTTCAGCGCATCGAGGAATTTGTTTTTCGTGATACCGAAGGTCGTGAGAATATCCTTTGTCTTGTCCTTGCCCTTTTCGATAAGGCCGATGAACAGATGCTCGACCGAAATATACTCGTCGCCCATGTGCTTTGCGGTATCTTCGGCTTCGGTGAGGACTTTGTCGGTGTCCTGCGTGATATAAACCTCGTCGGGGCGTCTGCCGCTTCCGGTAACTTTCGGAAGTCCCGCCACACAGCGCTCGGCGTAGTCTCTGACTGCGGACGCGTCAATGCCCATTTTCACGAGCAATCCGGGTATCAGCCCGTCTTCGTTTGAGAGCAGCGCCAGCAACAGGTGCAGCTGGTCTATCTGCTGATTGGAATTGGAGATCGCTATGCTCTGCGCCTCCTGTATTACTTCAAGTGATTTCTGTGTAAGCTTGTTCGTGTTCATAACATAACCCCCTTTTCTTTTGTCGCTGCGCTTGAGATCTTTTCAGACCCTCGCTGCGCTTGAGATCTTTTCAGACCCTCGCTGCGCTTTAGAGCGGGACTCTGTCCCGCACCCTGCTTCCTTTCGGACGCGAAAGGAAGCGAAAGCGACTCGCTTCGCAATTAAGCCCCAAAGTCGTTAGCTGTGCTTTGTGCGGTATTGTCTTACTAAATTATCGTCATTCCGGCGTTCAGATATTCCTCATACCGCTGCCATACAAGTGCTTCCGCCTTTTTGACGTTATCCAGATTTTCAAAATACAGCTTCATTATCTCGTCGAACATCTTCACATATTCCGACAGAGCCGCAGCGATCGCATCGTCTGAAAGCTTATGCTTGTCAGGCGGCAGATAGAACGTTCTTGTGAATTTATCGCCATCAAACGCATACGATATGCCGTCCGGGAAATGCTCTATTATATGGTTCTTTTCAAGCGCTATCCATAATTGCAGAAAATCCCCGAAATCCGAGATCAGCGCGGCGGACTGCGTCCGGAACGACACCTTCAGCTTTCCGAGCGTGGTTTCAAATCCGCGGTAAAGCTCTATCCCGTATCGTATCACCGGCTTGTATCTGTAATGCAGAGCCGAGCGGATCGACAGAGAATTGTCCGACGGCCGCGGCATTATCCTGAACACACTGTCATCCATAAGCCGCTCGACCGCCGAGAATATGTCGCTCATGCGCTTTTCCGGCGTAACATACGAGACAGCCTCAGCAAGCACGCTGTTTATATATGCCGATCTGCTCATTCCGGCTCTCACAGCGGCTTTATCAACAGCCGCTATCACGTCGTCCGACAGCACAAGGCTGTAAACGCTTTTTTTCATCGGCTCACCTTCTTTCTGATACACATTATAGCACACTTATAATAATATGTCAATAGGATTATATAATAATTATTACAAATTATTATAATTTAAAGCAAATATTTTTTTAGGACTCATTTTCAATTCGCAATTCGACAAATCATAATTTGTGGTGGGAATTTGCGGAGGGGCTTTCCGATCGAGTCTGTCCGTCAGCCCCTCCGGCCCCTCGCGCCCCCTCCCCGCGTTCGGGGAGACCCCCTCCCCACCTCCTTCGGGCGAGGACTTCGCCCCCACACCCCACCTGTTTTCGGCGGGCAGCCCGAAGGGGTCAAGGGGGCTAACGGAAAGCCCCCTTGCAAGGGGTGTGGGGACGAAGTCCCCCACAAAAAAACAGAACCCCCTCCCCTTCAGAGGAGGGGGCAGGGGGTGTGGTAAAGTCTCTTGACCTCATTTCAAAAGTATGATATAATCATATCCGGAGATGAGAAAATGAAAATACTTAAATACCTCACAAAAGGTTATATGAAAGAAACAGTGCTCAGCCCGCTTTTCAAATGCATAGAGGCGGTGCTCGAACTGTTCGTGCCGATAGTAGTCGCAAACATCATTGACATAGGCATCGGAAACGGCGACAAGAGCTATATGATCGCGATGTGCGCCGTGCTGGTCGGACTCGGGCTAGCGGGACTCGCATTCTCGATAACCGCACAATATTTTGCGGCAAAAGCAGCGACGGGATTCTCGAAGGCCGTCGGCAACGCGCTGTTCCACCACATCAAAAGCTTTTCGTACAGCGACTACGACGAGATAGGAACATCTACACTCATAACAAGAATGACAAGTGACCTCGGACAGGTGCAGACCGGCGTCAATATGACGCTGCGCCTTGTGCTGAGATCGCCTTTTATCGTGTTCGGAGCAATGATTATGGCGTTCACGATAGATGTGGGTTCGGCGCTGATATTCGCTGCAATGATACCTGTGCTGCTCGCGGCGGTATTCGGGATAATGCTCGGAGGAATGCCGCTTTACGCGAAAGTCCGCACAAGTCTCGACAAGCTTCTCGGACGCACCCGCGAAAACTTAAGCGGTGCCCGTGTGATAAGAGCATTCTGCATGGAAGAAAGCGAGACTGAAAAATTCCGCGAAACGAACGAGCTTCTCACAAAGCAGCAGAAAAAAGCCGGCCGCATATCTGCGCTGATGAACCCGCTGACGCTGGCGCTCGTCGATCTCGCAATAATCGTGCTGATATGGGTCGGAGCTGTCCGCACAGACAGCGGCGACCTTACACAGGGACAGGTGATCGCACTTTATAACTATATGTCGCAGATACTTGTCGAGCTGATAAAGCTTGCGGGACTGATAATCACGATAACAAAGGCGATAGCCTGCGGAAAGCGCATTCAGTCAGTATTCGACAGCGGCGACGGAATGTCCGAAGGCACGGAAGAAAACGGATTTGAGGATTACAGATATTCGGTGGAATTCCGCCACGCAGATCTCAGATATAAGAATGCTGCGGAAAATTCTCTGACTGATATTGACTTCACGGCTGAAAAGGGCTCGGTCGTCGGAATAATCGGCGGTACCGGCTCCGGCAAGACCTCGCTCGTCAACCTTATCCCGCGCTTTTACGACACAACCTACGGCGACGTATATATTGACGGCATCAGTATAAAGGACTACAAGCTGAACGCACTCCGCAGAAAGATAGGCGTCGTGCCGCAGAAAGCTGTCCTGTTCAAGGGAACGATACGCGAAAATATGAAGTGGCGTGATGAAAGCGCGACCGATGAAGAAATATACAAGGCTCTCGAACTTGCACAGGCGAAAGATATAATAGACAAGAAGGAAAACGGGCTCGACAGCATTGTTGAACAGGGCGGCAGGAACTTCTCCGGCGGTCAGCGTCAGCGACTTACCATTGCACGCGCGCTTGTGGGCTCCCCGGAGATACTGATACTCGACGACAGCGCGTCCGCTCTTGATTTCGCGACCGACGCGGCGCTCCGCAAGGCTCTGCGTTCCCTTGAAAATACGACCGTGTTCATCGTGTCTCAGCGCACATCCTCGATAATGCACGCCGACAGGATAATCGTGCTCGATGACGGCTGCGCTGCCGGTGTGGGAACTCACGCCGAGCTCCTCGAAAACTGCCCCGTATATAAGGAAATATACGAGTCGCAGTTCAGAAAGGAGGGCAAGGCCGTATGAAACAGAACAAAGGCACCCTCCGCAAAGTCCTGCACCACATTAGGCATTATATCTGGCTTATGGTGCTGTCAATGCTGCTCGCGGCGCTTACTGTCGCGGGAACGCTCTATATCCCGATAATAATAGGAAACGCTATCGACTGCATCATCGGCAAGGGCAATGTTGATCTTGACCGGATAATAAAGCTCCTGATAAACGCGGGCGTGGTCGCGGGAGCAACGGCGCTTCTCCAGTGGCTTATGGGCGTGATAAACAACCGCATCGCGTATAACGTCGTCCGCGATATACGCAACGAGGCGTTTGAGAAGATTGAGATACTCCCGTTCAGCAGCCTTGATAAAAAAAGCATCGGCGATACTGTCAGCCGCGTCATCTCTGACGCCGACCAGTTCGCCGACGGTCTGCTGCTCGGATTTTCGCAGCTTTTCACGGGAATAGTCACAATTCTCGGAACTCTTGTGTTCATGGTAATGCTGGACCCGGTCATAACACTCGCAGTTGTGGTACTGACTCCGCTGTCGCTGTTTGTAGCGAGATTTATCTCAAAGCGCACATACAATATGTTTAAGCTGCGTTCAGAAACACTCGGCGAGCAGACTGCGTTCATTGACGAAATGATCGGAAACGGAAAAACGGTCAAGGCTTTCTGCCGCGAGGATAACGCGGAGGAAACTTTCTGTGAGATAAACGGACGGCTCGAAAAATGCTCACTTCGCGCGACATTCTTTTCCTCGCTCACAAACCCGAGCACCCGCTTCATAAACAGCATGGTCTATGCGGCAGTAGCGCTGTTCGGCGCAATATCGGTCATTGACGGCGGCATAGCGGGAACTGCAGCGCTCACAGTCGGCGAGCTGTCATGCTTTCTGAGCTATGCAAACCAATATACAAAGCCGTTCAACGAAATATCCGGCGTAATAACCGAATTGCAGAATGCGTTTGCCTGCGCTGCGAGAATATTCGGACTTATCGAAGAAGAACCGCAGACTCCCGACGCTGAGAACGCCGCTGTCCTCTCTGACGTAAAAGGCAGCATAAAAGCCGATCATATCAGCTTCTCTTATGTTCCGGAACAGAAGCTTATCGAGGATTTCAGCGTTGACATAAAGCCCGGCCAGAAAGCCGCGATAGTAGGACCCACAGGCTGCGGAAAAACAACGTTCATCAATCTGCTGATGCGGTTCTATGATGTCACCGGCGGAACTATTTTCGCCGAGGGACACGACATACGCGATATAACACGCAGAAGCCTGCGTTCATCGTACGGAATGGTATTGCAGGAAACCGTGCTCATCTCCGGAACTATCCGCGATAACATAGCAATGGGAAAACCCGACGCGACAGACGAAGAGATCATCGCCGCCGCGAAAGCCGCTCACGCTCACAGCTTTATAAAGCGCCTCAAAAACGGCTATGACACGGTGATAGGCGAGGACGGCGGGAACCTCTCGCAGGGACAGAAGCAGCTTTTATGCATATCAAGAATAATGCTCTGTCTGCCGCCTATGCTGATACTCGACGAGGCAACGTCATCAATAGATACCCGCACCGAAGCAAAAATACAGGACGCTTTCACCAAGCTGATGAAAGGGCGCACATGCTTCATCGTTGCGCACAGACTTTCAACTATACGCGACGCGGACGTTATCCTCGTGATGAACAACGGCAGCATCATCGAACAGGGCAGACACGAGGAGCTCCTCGCAAAAGGCGGATTCTACGCAAAGCTCTACAACAGCCAGTTCGAAGAGAGCTGAAAGACTTTTCGCCGCTGCGCTTAAGATTTCACCGCTTCGCTTGAGACTGGGGGAAACCCTTTGTGAACAAAGGGTTATCCCCCAGACCCCCTTCCTAAAAACTTTACTCATATACATTTTCAATATACAGCAAAACCCCCGAAGTGTAATACTTCGGGGGAATTTTGTGTTTTCGCAAAATGAAGTCTGTTAACGCTTGCTGAACTGCGGAGCACGTCTTGCAGCCTTTAAACCGTACTTCTTTCTTTCCTTCATTCTCGGGTCTCTTGTGAGGAAGCCTGCCTTCTTGAGTATCGGGCGGAGCTCGTCACTGTATTGGAGAAGCGCTCTGGAAAGTCCGTGACGGATAGCACCGGCCTGACCGGTAACACCGCCGCCTGCAACTGTGCAGATTATGTCAAACTTCTCTGTAGCACCTACGAGATTGAGGGGCTGACGAACGATGAGCTTAAGTGTATCGAGACCGAAATAATCGTCGATGTCTCTGTTGTTGATCGTGATAGTGCCGCTGCCCGGATATACGCGAACGCGTGCTACCGAGTGCTTTCTTCTACCGGTTCCATAGTAATAGGGCTTAGAATCGTACATTTATGTTCCCCTCCTTAAAATTCAAATACTTCGGGCTTCTGAGCCTGATTCTTATGCTCAGCGCCTGCATACAGACGAAGTCTTGTGAGAGCCTTGCGTCCGAGCGTTGTGTTGGGGAGCATACCGTTTACAGCGAGCTCCATAGCCTTTTCGGGTCTTGTAGCCATCAGCTTGTCATACTGAATGGATCTGAGATGACCGATATAGCCGGTGTGCCATCTGTAAAACTTCTTCTGAAGCTTGTTTCCTGTTAAAACAGCCTTTGCGCAGTTGATGATGATTACGTGATCGCCGCAGTCGCAGTGAGGTGCGAATGTGGGCTTGTGCTTGCCTCTGAGCATTGTAGCTGCCTGAGCTGCAACACGTCCGAGGGGCTTGCCTGCTGCGTCGAGAATATACCACTTGCGCTCTACGGTTTCTGCCTTGGGCATATAAGTTGACATTTTTATTCCCTCCTGAATTTTTTCGTGAACAAGAGTTATTATAGCGGGTTTGCGAGCCTTTGTCAACAGCTTTTCGGGATATTTTCAATATATATCCCCGTTTCTCTCGTTTTTTCTCTGTTTCTCTCGATTTCTCTCATTTTCTCGCGCGGCATTTTGGATTTTTCGGTTTGCTGGAATAAAGACAAAGAAGCCTCCGTCAACGCACGCACTGAGCACATAACGGAGACTTCTGTTTTCTTTTTTTCATAATGACAAATCAGTTTAGTCAAAAGTCGGGGAATCCGGCAATCCCGCTTTTTGATTTATCTCGCCGGACATCAGCACGGGAAAAACAGTTTCATTGAAATTTCCCCCGGTAACTTTGATGTTCTTGCAGGATGAAGGCGTTTTATTGCCTTTGCGTATAAGACTATCAGAATACCTGATTCTGAATGTCTTAGAAGAAGTTATCATATTTGGCACTAATTCAAGATGTATTTCATCGGTAAAAAAATCATAGGTATATTTACCTAAAATATACTTTCCTTGCTGTTCCCATATCACATTTCCGTTATCTTCCAAAGTAATAATTGCTGGACTATATGTGTTTGACCCGGTCATAACATATCTGCCGTATTTTCCTTTTATCTTAGAAATTCTGCCGTTATAAACAGTCTGACACATCGCCAGGATAAATAATACAATAAATATCAATGCAACAGATGCTACGACAATTATCTTTACTGCTTTGTTTGACTTTTTGGGTGTCTCTGCAGAAACAACAGCCTGTGGGACTTCGCCGGTAGGTATAGCGCCGGTTTCCGCAGAATTTTCTGCTGCTTTCTGACCACATTCAAGACAAAACTTTGCGTTTTCGGGCAACTCTTTGCCGCAATTAGAACAGAACATATATCCTCCCGAAGCACAGCATAATGCTACGCTCACTATATCACTATAATATAAACATAATACCACAAATGGAAGAAAAATTCAAGTATTTTCTAAAAACGGTCATTTTAATGAATAATGAAAATGAATAGTGATTAATGATTAATATTAAGGTAAATCAAAACCCTACGCAGGGCAAAACTCTGCGGAGGGTGCAGTCGCCGCCGCGCGTCCGCCGCTGTCTCTGTCGAACGCTTTAGATATTTCTCCGGACAGCGAGGCAGAAAAACCGCCCCGGGCTATAAGCCCGAGACGGGAGTGGGTGCGGCGACACGCCGCTGGCGGAGGCGGGGGACGAGTCGCGTCCGACTCCCCTCCTGCCTCCAAAACAGCAAATATAAAAGCCCGCCCGCCGTAAGGCGTGGCGGACGGACTTTTATATCTGGTGGAGGCGGTGCGTGGCTTGGCGTATGCCCGTACTATAAAAATTCGACAAATACGTCTTTTACGCAATAAATATAGCAAAGATATCAGAAATCCAAAACAAGAGAGAATATTTAGCGCCGATTTTCTCACGAAAATCGGCGCCCCTATGCTATTCCGACTGATTTTTTAATCCAATCATAAAAAATCGTGCGGTATCGCACATAGCTGCAATACCGCACAAAGAAAGAAAAATATGTATTATACGTTCAATTATTTGTTAACATGCACGAAAGGACTGGTTTTTATGAAAAACGTTATCGAAAAATTCTACTACGGAGAAGTAATACCCTGTGATGCTCCACCGCCCAAAACCGAGAAATACAAGGAAGTTGTAGCAAATCTCGCACAAACCGAGGAAAACATAATAGAGCTATTCCCGTCTATAAAGAATTATCTCGATGATTACAAGGACATTCTTCATCAAATCGCTCAATTAGAAAGCGCCGCCGATTTCTCAAGAGGATTTCGGTTAGGCGCTTCTTTCATGTATGATATTTTGAAAAAAGGAAAGGAATAATACTATGAGTAAAATATTATGCGACAGTCTATACGATAAAATAAAGTCCGAACATCAGCAGTTTATCACTGAGCTGAAAACCAAGCCCGCTAATGATATAATCCTCTCAGCATACGAAATAGTCACTAAAAATGAAATAATGTTGTACTGCGAGAACGAGGATCCCGATCTCACGGATGAACAGTTCAGGTTTCTGCTCTCACGTCTTGCTCTATTGGATGAATTATATGAATATTGGTGCAGTAACGGTGAGCTTACGAGCTATGATGATATTGGAATTGCGTTGAAAGAAATAGCAAAAACATCCTGCTGGTATTAATCAGCAGGATGATTCTCTATTATTTCTTCGTTTCTTCAACATAATATACAGTACGGGTTTTAGCTTTAATCAACGGCTCTGCCTTATTAGGCTCAACCCTTAAGATGCTATCCTCATTAGGCTTATTTCCACCTAAGAATTTACCTATAGTATTTGATATAAAATTTCCGTTTTGGGTAGCTTTGGGCAAGACATATTCTTCCTCGCAAATGGGTCCAAAACCCCATACTAAAGCGGGATTAATTGCGGAACTCCTTATGGTCATTTTATCCCACAAATCCTGACCTACATTTATATTACTAAGTAATTTATTATTTTTTCTTTTCAAATATCCTTGAATTTTTCTATAATTATCTTCATTATACAAAAGCAGAGCTTCGACAAACTCATTTTTGTATTCAGTTCTTCCAGATGTAGATATAAACTTACTCAAACCTTGAATATAAGACGGATCTCCAATATTCATGATTCTAATCTCATGGCAAAATCTTTTACCGTCTTCCAATGCCCATATTTCAGCAATTCGCGTACTTATTATCTTTATGTATTTTTGTTTAATTTCATTATCAGCATCAGAAGCTTCTATTTTTGATTGCATTTCATTCAAGGAGCTCTCATCGGCAGTATAAACGCTCTTGCATATTTCTGATAAAGATACATCATCACAATATTTCAACCGTCTATTAAGCCATCCACTATAAAGACTTCTTATTTCTTCGCCAAATCCCGAATCGTTAAGCTCATTAATCAGTTTCATTATCTCGCTTTTTGAAGTTGTGTCATTACCTTTTTTTGCTATTTCAAACGCAGATTCGTTTTCACAATTGAAAATATGCGCATCTATATTATCAATAAAACTCTTTGTTATCTTTTCAGGTAAATCAAATGCAATAATATTTTTCTTGATCTCAGCAGCTTCTTCCTTAGTCTTTCCTTTAAGCGTAGAATATAATGCTATAATCTCATTTTTCTTTTTTATTATTTCTGCATTCTCCAACCATGATACAACCGCCGGAAAGTCATCCACAGAAACGGAAAGCAAATCAAATAGATTAATATATATATGTTTAATCATTTCTGTCTCATCTGCTGTAAGCTGGCGATTATAGATATTCGCTAAATGCGATATCACTCTATTTGCAATGATTATTCTGTTTACATTCGGTATGTTTAGATAGTATTCGATTTTACTTCTTATTGTATCAATTTGAGATGAATCCGACAGATCTTCTTCCACTATTATTTTGTATACAATATTATGAGCAACAGGGCTAATATCACAGTCTATCGCCTGCCATATTTTATCCAATTCACAATTTGAGTTTCCCCAAGAAGACAACGCGTATTCATATAAATCCATATCATTGGAATAACTTTCAATGGCCTCCACCCAAATCTTCTTCCGTTGCTCTTCAGGAACTAATCCAGATTTAAGATTATTAAGTATGGATTTGCTTTTCTCCATTTCATCTCTGGATAAATCGCCATAATTAATATTCTTTTCTTTAATCATTACTTTTCTGTAAAACAGTTCAATCTCCATTACATCAGAAAAAACTGATTGCCTTAACGAGGATATAGTTTCATAGCTATTATATAACTCTTTAAGCTTTTTCTCAGTATCGCTGATATCAATAAAAGAACCAACCAAGCTAATAACATCCAAAAAACCTACCTCGCCAAATGTATTAATTGTATCCACGGTCGACACCGAATCCACAATTGCATCACCCTGAACAGAATTATAGACATTCATCTTATTTCTCAGACCATTACACCAATTATTCAAATGAACAGACTGATTTGCTCCTGCACGTATTTTATCCAAGTCGTAAGAATATATCTCATTTTTTATCATTTTTTCAAGTGTAAATTTCATTACATCTATATAAATAGGCTGAATACAACCCACGAAACTATTACATACATCATAAATATTCTTAAATTTGCTTCTATAAATTTCTTCCGCTTTATTTGCTGCCTCAGTTGCTTTTGTTTTAAACTCATTTACCTGCTTGTAATAAGTAATTTTCTCATCGCTGATTACTACTTCTGAGTCATAAATCTTAAAAGATGCCATAATAATCCCCTCCGATAAATATACGTTTTTATAGGTCAAAACAAAAAGTGCGCAGCATAGAGCCACGCACCCTGTAAACGATACATAGCTCATTTATTGCTGCTACACAAAACGTTTCAACCTACTTTTAGATATGGGTCGATTGAGCCTGTACATTTACCGAAAGGTATAGTACGCCCCTAAATCTAAAAGTATTCGTTTTATGTAGCACTTTTATTTTACCACAAAAGGCAGTAATTTTCAAGTAAATCACAGATTTCCGTCAAAATAACAGCGATTTATAGTAATTTTGTACAAATCAAGCATATATTATATCTTTGATAAAATTTTATCAAGGAGGTCTTTATTATGGCATATTCAGAAAGAACAACTATGACTACCGAGGTGATCTATAACGACAGACGCACGCACCGTTTTCTGCTCAGAAAGCACTGGAACAGCGATAAACCATCGGCGGCGATCATTATGATCTATCCGAGCACATCAACAGGCGTAACAGTCGATCATACAACGATGTTTGTATTGCAGAACCTTGAAAGACTCAACTACGGCGGGGTATATATCGTCAACCTTTTCTCATCGTTAAGCGGCAAGAACGTCAAGACTGACATCGACGAGGAAAATATGACGTATATCCTCGAAGCAACACATAAGGCGGACACGGTCATCTGGGCAGTAGGAACCGGATCAGACGGCATCAAAAAGGTACTCTATCAGGAAAAACAGGTTATAGAAATGCTCGATTCCTGCAAAGATAAGCTGAAATGTATAGCTGATAACACAGGCAAGAAATTCTATCATCCGCTCTGCCCTGCAGTGAGATACTGGAATTTAGTGGACTTCGATCTTAAAGAACTGAAAGCGTTCAACACAAGCTATGATGAACTTAAAGAGGCTCCAAAGGTCAAAAAGAAAGGAAAGACGTCAAGCAGCGTCCCTATACCCGTTATTAATCCAGAAGATACTGCAGACGACGCTGACGGAAATTCATGGTACGACTCGGAGGATAGCGGAGAAACCGAATATCCATTTGGTGACAGCAATAAAGAACAGACTAACGATTCAATTGCAGAAACGAACATAGCCGATGCTATAATCGAGCCTGCACCGCCTAAAAACAAGAAAAAACGCAAGTAAGATGCGGGGATAATGCTTTCGCATTATCCCCGCACCCTTTGCAGAAAGGAAAATTATGCTATACAAAATACGAACAAAATCCGAGATAACCCGCTTACAGAACGTTTTCCCGAAGTGCGTTACAGAAGAATTGGAGCGAGTAACATACACGCTCGACACCTGCTACAATCGGTTCGGGCATGACGGCGGCTACGCTCTCGTTGCAGAAAGTATTGCAGACCTTGCGGAAGTAAAGGCGCACCACATAGACTATACTACGGAGCCCGCAGAGATAGTCAAGCAAATAAACGGTTTTATGAGTGTGCTGTACCTACCGGCTACCGAGTATTCCGTAAGTCTGATTTTTCCCGAAAGTCTGACAAAAGAGGTGATACAATGAGCATGTTTGAATCAGGAAAGCGCTACATATCAAGTGGAGTAGACGAGACTATCCCACAATATTTGATATTAATGCTATGGCAGTACATCGACTTTCTTAAAGACAAATGCGAGCTGGACTATCTGCAAGTCTTTCGGCTTTATGAGGAAGGCGCAGGTCAGGGTATAGAGCATACGCAGGAGCAGCCAAAACCCTTTAAACGCAGATACACATTATTCGTAGAGGGTGCTCCGCTCGTCAATGCGAAAATTTACGTTATTGACGACAACGATCATGAGACAATGATACTCGCAGAGGAATATTAGTAATCTCCTGCCTAGCGGCAGGATCATAGGCAACGGCAAGAGCCTATGATCCGATGAGGACTGAAAGGAACGGTGCTACTATTATAGTATCGTTCTTTTTTTGCTTGCTATAATTTCAGGGACACGGGACATCACCCCAATTTTGTTCGAAAGTCTGCCCCAAAAAGACGTCCCTGTTATTTTATTCGCTGGGACATCAATTTCTCTTGAAAAAAAGCCCCAAAAGATGTATAATAGTAGTAGATTTACAGTTTTGGGGGTGCTGTTGTGGATAGAATTCTGGAAATAATCGAAACAGCTTATAAAGAGGTATCGCTTAACACTTATCTGCATTATTTTGGACTTATTTCAGATAAAGTAGATGATAAAGGCGATAGCGCCGATACTGCCAATGAGGTCATAAAACATAAAAAATACTATGATAACGATAATATGCTACTCGGTATGCTTGATGAAATATATATGGTGACAAGCGAAACATCACCCACGGACGATCGCTCATCTTTTGCAGTTTTTTATAATGAAGTTGATAGGATAGTTAATTTTTCAAGCGAAGAGTTTTTAGGAATCGCGTCTGAATGTGAGTTTAAAACATCTCATATTAAAGAACGGATATACGAATACATTCTGGACTCTACATGGCAAAGAATGACCGAACTGTACTATTATTATATTTATCATAACTGGTATGACAAAGAACTCGAAGAGGCTTTCAGAGAGGTCGTTCATGAAGCTATCAAGCACGATGATCCGATAGCGACACATACCTATAATACGAATATGATTTTCTGCGTAATCGCAAATACAGAATATTATGCAAAGCAGGAGTATTTTGACGATGTAATGGCACAGATAATGAGCAATACATATAGAATCATATATAAACATCCCGATTTAATGGATGTGTATCGTTTAGATTATAGCGTTTACGAAAGAACAATAAAAACTCAAACTAATTGTATTTTAAAATTAGATAACGTTCAAAAGCGCAAAAGCAATACATATAACGTTCCTCAAAGATATTTAAACCATGCAACAAATGCACTGTTTACGTTACAGTTTTATTCACTTTCTCAATGTTTGAAAAAGTATAAAGGGGAAATGCCGCTAACTACGTATTCGGATTTCTTTAAGGGCACAATATCACCATTGGCAGGATATGATTACACAGCCTTAAACGAAAAATACTTCTTTGATGATTGTTTTATACTCAAGACAGCTGTGGACGACCTAAACGACGCTATATATAAATGCAAGCAAATAGTCAGAAAAGGAAATATTCGCAACAGTAACGGTGAAGTGATAAAGAAAAAGCTGACCATAACCTTTGATGAAATGGTTGCTATAAGTAAAATATATGAGTTATATCCACAACTGTTAATTTCAAAGTGTGGGTATTCAATGGAAAAGACAGACTATATTAGCATTTCAGAATTTAAAAAAATAAGAAAGAAATACGTTGACATCACAACAGAAGGGTAGGCAATCTAACATATTTGTCCCAAATACGGTTTCTCCTTATGATGAATCGCGTCATTAAGCGGTTCATCATTTTTTTAATATTTATTTTTCCGTATTTCATGCCAAAAAATCTAATGATGATATAATAATGACGTAATCCGGATACAAAAAATAATAAGGAGGACATATTTATGATAAAATATGTTTCACAGAACGAATATTTCGGTTTCATCAAGGACGATAATTTCGTTATAATTGGGTATGACATTAGGGTGACTAGAGCATGGTCTTCTCTCGAAAATGATGACATAATTTTTGAAGCAGAGTTTTATGTTAACTCCACGCTGAAAAAAGTCATAACATCTCACCGTACGTTTGAAGAAGACGTAAATCAGAAGGGACTTAGATATTCTAGTTCTAAAAAGCAACACTACGATGACTATATCCAACAACAGCTTGACCAATTAGCAAAAATCGACAACAACCACCAAGAACTGGGTTGGGCTGAAGTCAACAGTAGCCTTTGCTTCAAGAGCAATTCATTAATAGGTGGCAGCATATCATCTACATATACCGGAGAATATGATATACAACCTTGCGGAGACAGAAGCGCTTTTTTAGAAGAATTAGCCCATCTTATTTCGACAAACAACAAACTGATGCTCGGAGTAGTCATGGGACTTTCAGCCTGTGTAGTTGGATTTCTCAGGGCGAACGCAATTAATATTGACACAATACTATATAACATGGTTGGACGTTCTTCAACGGGCAAAAGCACGGTTGCGAAGCTCGCTGCATCAATGGGCGGAAAGGTCGTTAAGATAAAAGAAGGTAAACGTTCACTATATGGAAACTGCTCTGCGACAGGAAACGCTATCGAGGAGCGATGCAACGGAAATTTCGGAGAGCCCATAGTATTTGATGAATTGGGACGTTTTAAAGACCCGACAGGCTTTACACAGCTTATCTATGATCTTGCCGAAGGCACAAACAAAGATAGACTGGATAGCAACAGCCATCTTAAAAAGCCTAAAACATGGTGTACGTCCATAATATTTACAGGCGAATTTAGCATTCTTAACAAGGCTGACAAAACTGATGGATTAAGCGTTCGTGTATTAACTTTCGCTTATGACAAGTGGACACAAAGCCCAGAAGAATCGCACTATGTGGAGCGCTTCTATACTATGTTTAGCGGTATAGGCATAGATATGCTCGCGAAAGAAATGCTTCGCCATAAACCCGTCGTAATAGAACGTGCTTTCTGGCGCCTTGTAAAGATAACTAAGAATACTCTTCAAACAGCTCCTGAATATTGCGAAAGAATCGGAAAGCATGTTGCTGTAATGCTCCTATCAGCTATCCTCGCTAAAAGAGCATTTAAGTTAAGGCTAGATATTAAGAATCTAACAGATTTGATTTTAACAAGCATATCTGGTTCGCAGCAAACTCCCACATGGAGAACAGTGTATGAAGACTTCTATCATTTTGTCACTAAGCATAAAAACAGGTTCAATAACAAGATCTCAAATGATAATAGTAACCCTAGATGGGAAGGTAAGCATATTACAAACGGTAGAGCTTACGGGTATATTCAAAAAGTCACGCGCGGTCGTGGCAAAAGAAGAAAGCTTGGCGATACCCTCGTTTTCATTACGACATCAAAATTCGACGAATGGATTAAAACCAAGGATATACCTGACAAGAATCCAATTCTGGATGCTTGGAAAGCACAAGGATATTTGCACCCCAAAGATGATACGCACAAAGAGACCATTAGGAAGATCTCTAGCGAAAAAAACAGCTCATACAAAGGCTATCTTATATTTCTCGAGGACTTTTTATCCCAAGAATATGCGTTAGTCGCAATACCAAAACTCAAACCATTAAGCGAGAAAGAAAAGAACCGTTTGCTAGATGACGAAGATGAGCTTGAAGACAATTCTGCTGAAAAATCTGCCGATCCCGTTAGCGAGTCTCGCACAGAAGTTGCGTCAGATGTAGACAAACAACTTGAGACAAGTTCTAAAGAACGCGTTATCGCTGACAATGACACCACTTCAGCTAATACAACCCCTCAGCTTACAGCGTCAATGTTACGTAGAAGACGGTTGAATATCCACCCTAATAATGAAAGCAGCTCTAAGCCAGAAGAAAGCGGCTCCAAGCTGACTGACGATTAAATCTCGCTTTATGCAGAAAGAAGGTGATATAAACGCTCCGCTATGAGCTTTCACGTTATGACATGAAGCTTGGCAAAAGCGATAACACTGAAAATACGGCGGCCACGATCGACGGCATGAAAGAAACAAAGCTTAACACACTTATAAATCTTATTGCCGAACTGATGCGTGATGATATTATGAAGATTAACTCAGCCGATAAATAGTACGAATGAAAAGGCGGGAACGAGCTTGCGCCCGTTCCCGCCCAATTAATTTTTTACCCTAAATTAAAGCAACCATTATCTCACAATTCCATATTAAGCTCAGCGCTCCAATCATCGCCCGATAAAGCCGAGCACATAGATATATATTATAGGTATGAATAAATATTTACCGATTTTTTGGAGGGAAAGGCAATGAAAAACAAAAAGCTCAAAGCAATCGCATATTTTCGCTACAGCTCTAACAATCAGCACGAGACTTCCATAGAAGCTCAGGAAGAAGCCGTACGCAAGTATGCAGATGAACACGGCATCATAATAGTTAGATGCTTCTATGATCGCGCTCTTTCGGGGAAAAATACAAAAAAGCGTGAAAACTTCAACAAAATGATGCAGGAATGCAAAGAAAGCGACTATGATTTGGTTTTGGTTCATAAGTTTGACCGTTTTGCGAGAAATATCAGCGATACGATAAAGTACGTTTCACAGTTAGAAGATTACGGTATGCACCTGATTTCCGTAACTCAGCCCGATATAGGCGGAAGCTGCGGAAAACTGTATCAGTTCATCCAATGGGCTCTGGATGAGTTTTACAGCGATAACCTGAGCGGTGAGGTTATGAAAGGCCTTACCGTACTCGCTGAGAAGTGCCAACATACAGGCGGAAGGCCGCCTCTCGGCTATGATGTTGACCCAGTTACAAGAAAACTCGTTATTAACGAGAGCGAAGCCGAAACAGTCAGACTGATATACAAGCTCTATCTTGAAGGCTACGGCTATGACAAAATCGCAAAATACCTTAATGAACGCTTTTATAAGACCAAGGAGGGTAAGGAATTCTGCCATAATTCCTTCTACGACCTGATTCGCAACCGTAAGTATTGCGGTTACTTCGTTTTCAACCGAGCATCATCAAAGAGCAGAAAAGGTACAAGAAACAATCATAAAAGCAAGGATGACGGAAATATTATCTGCATTCCCAAGGGAGTTCCCGCAATTATCTCCGAAGATACCTATAATAAGGCTATGGAGAAAATGAACAGCAACAGAAAGAAGCAGGGAGCCTACAAAGCCAAGCGCAACTACCTTCTGAGCGGACTTATACGCTGCGGCGTTTGTGGTAAAGCAATGCAGGGCTCTATGCGCTCAGGCGGAAAGTCGGGTAATATCACCTGCTCATATCGTTGTAATCATAACAAAAATATCTGCCCTAACAAGGAAATACAGCAGGAAATGATAGAAAACTATGTACTGAACCTTCTGGAGCGCTACATATTCGACGAACGTAATATTCCTATTATCCTAAAAGGCGTAACAGACTTCTATACCGAGAAGAATTATCACAATCTTGAAGATATAAAAAGGCTCGATAGTATAATACTGGGCTGCAACAAGAAGCTCAATAATATCAAACAGGCTGTTATGAATGGGCTCTTTGAGAATTATATGGCAGAGGAAATAGCAAAGCTCAAATCCGACATAGAACGCATGGAGGCAGCCAAATGCGCTATTTCTGCAACTAAGGAGCCTCCGAAGATAACAGAAGAAATGCTTCGGACAGTCATAAAAGCCTTTTCCGCAAGGGTAAGAGCACGTAACAGAGAGGACTGCAAGCTTTTTATCAAGGATTTCGTAGAGTGCGTTACAGTTTATGAGGACAAGGTCGTAGTCGATCTAAAGATTTCTTCCAACGCCGACTGCTATAATATGACACGCTCAATTAACAGAAGATTTCTGCCAACAGTTACAACACAGCCTATTCAGCAGTAAAATACAAGCAAAAACCGCCGAACTACAAATTTAGTTCAGCGGTTTTTCTGCCTCGTAAGCTATAGTACGGGCATTTGCTGGTGGAGGCGGGGGGAGTCGGACCCCCGTCCGAAAACCGATCCACCCGTCTTTCTACACGCTTAGTCGTTCTATTGGATCTCCCGCAGGACTCTCCGGACGACAGGATAGCCCCTTGGCAGCTCTTTAGATACGCGTCGGACTACAGAGCGCTCATCCGAGACGTTGGCTGCTGTGTCACGCCCAGACCGAAGCCGCAGCACTCATCGGCAGGACGAGCTGCACTCAGGCAGCTAAAGCAAGATCTCTAGAATCTGCGTTTAATTTTAAATTGCCCGGGATTAAGGAGTTCAGGCGGACTCCGCGTGCTTAACGAATTTCCCGATCCCCGTCGAAACCTTTACGCCCCCGGGCG
>CAMVEM010000031.1 GCA_947166515.1 uncultured Clostridia bacterium
TCATTGTTATCAGCGTCCTTGCGGGCAGCGCGGACATATCGCCGTCGGACATCATCAACATTCTTTTCGGCGGCTGTGCTGATGAAACATCGTCAATGATACTGTTGAAAATACGGCTTCCGCGCACTCTCGCGGCGGCAGTTCTCGGCGGAGCGCTCGCGCTGTCGGGATATATGCTACAGACGTATTTTCATAACCCGATAGCGGGACCATTCGTGCTCGGTATCTCGTCGGGCGCACGGCTTACTGTGGCAATTGCTCTGATACTTTCGGCGCGAGGCGCGATAGTACTCAACTCTGCGCTCATGGCGGCAGTTGCATTTGTCGGCGCTCTTATCGCGATGTCAGCGGTGCTGCTGATGTCGTCGCGCATACGCAGTATGTCGCTGCTGGTAGTTTGCGGCGTAATGATCGGCTACATCTGCACCGCTATAACAGACATCATCGTGAACTTCGCGGACGACTCGGATATCGTAAACCTTCGCGGCTGGTCAGTGGGTACGTTCTCCGGATTCAAGTCGGAATCTCTCATTGTTTGCGCGATCATAATATTTGCGGCACTCACTGCGATATTCTTCATGTCAAAGCCGATAAGCGCTTATCAGCTCGGCGAGAGCTACGCAGTTGATATGGGCGTGAACATAAAAGCTGTGCGCATAGTGATGATACTGCTGTCAAGCCTGCTATCGGGCTGTGTGGCGGCATTTGCGGGACCGGTTACATTTGTGGGTATTGCTGTGCCGTTCCTTGTTAAGATGCTGTTCGGAACTGCGAAACCGATAGTGATGATACCTGCGTGCTTTCTCGGCGGAGCGGTATTCTGCATTATAAGCGACATTATCGCGCGAACGGTTATCTCCCCTTCCGAACTCGGCATAAGCACAGTCACATCGGTGCTTGGTGCGCCTGTGGTTCTGATGATAATGTTAAGAAAGAACAAAGACAATGTTAGAGATTAAACACTTATTCGCGGGCTACGGGAAACGTGAGATCGCGCACGACATATCTTTCACGGTGAACGTCGGCGAGATACTGACGTTCATCGGGCAGAATGGCTCGGGAAAATCCACACTGCTGAAAACTATCGCAGGACAGATTCCGCCGCTCTCGGGCGAGATGATAATTGACAGCGTGAGCGTTTCGGAGCTGAAACGTAATGATGTTGCAAAGCTCGTCTCCGCGATGCTGACCGATCGACCTAAAACCGACATGATGACCTGCCGCGATGTTGTCGAGACCGGAAGATACCCGTACACGGGAACGTTCGGCTTGCTCGGCGACACTGACAAAAAAGCCGTTGCCGATGCTATGGAAATGACCGACAGCGCGGAGCTCGCAGACTGTTTCTTTTCTGAGATAAGCGACGGACAGAAGCAGAGAGTCATGCTCGCAAGGGCTGTGTGCCGTGAGCCGAAGATACTGCTGCTCGACGAACCGACCTCATTTCTCGATATTCATTACAAGCTGACGTTCCTCGAAATGCTCGACAGACTTCGCAAAGAACGGAATATTGCAGTAGTAATGTCGCTGCACGAAACGGAGCTTGCCGAAAAGATATCGGACAATGTGATGCTGCTGAAAAACGGGTATTGTACGGGAATCGGAAAGCCTTCGGAGCTGCTCGACAGGAAAAAGCTCACGGAGCATTTCGACATTTCTGACGAGCTTTTTGAAAAATATCATGGCTGAAACGGTGAAAACCGATTAGCATATAAACAAAAAATCAGGAGGTAATATGATGAAAATGAAAAAAATCGCAGCACTTGCGATAAGTGCTGCATTGCTCGCACTTGCGGGCTGCGGAAATAACGCTCCCTCAGCTACAAAGCAGGCGGCAGAGACAACTAAAGAGGAGCAGACCACAACAGCAGCTCCCGAGACCACCACAACAACGGCAACCGAACCTGCAGAGGATGACACATCCGCAGGCAAGCCCGTTATCCTTACGGTAAGCTTCGGTACGAGCTACAATGACAGCCGTGAGAAGACGATAGGCGGTATTGAAAAAGCGATACAGGACGCTAACCCGGACTATGAAGTCCGCCGCGCGTTCACGAGCCAAATCATAATCGACAAGCTCAAGGATCGCGACAACATCGTTATCGACAATGTCGATGAAGCATTCGCGCGCCTTATCGCAGACGGCGTGAAGGATCTCACAGTTCAGCCTACGCACGTTATGAACGGCTTTGAGTATGACGATCTTATGGAGGTCGTTAAGGCAAACTCTGACAAGTTCGACAGTGTTAAGGTCGGCGCGCCCCTGCTCACAAGCGATGATGACTACACCAACGTTATAGACGCAATAACAGTTGCGACTTCCGAATACGATGACGGCAACACAGCTATCGTGTTCATGGGTCACGGCACGGAGCACCCGGCAAACGCTACTTATGCAAAGCTCCAGACTATGCTCACCGACGCGGGCAAGAAGAACTACTTCATCGGCACTGTTGAAGCTACTCCTTCTCTTGACGATGTAGTGGCGGCAGTAAAGGCCGGCGGTTACAAGCGCGTAGTTCTCGAACCGCTTATGGTAGTTGCGGGAGATCACGCCAACAACGATATGGCGGGCGATGAGGATGACTCGTGGAAGACAGTGCTCACAAACGAAGGCTTTGAAGTCGTGACACTTATACGCGGTCTCGGCGAGCTCGAAGCTATTCAGAAGATATACGTTGATCATGTCAGAAACGCAGCAGCACTTTCGGGTGCTGCTGTTGCTGACGGAGAATACAGCATCTCCGTTGATACAGACTCGTCTATGTTCAAAATCGTTGACTGCAAACTCACAGTTGCGGGTGATAATATGACTGCAGTGATTACATTAAGCGGTTCTGGCTTTAACTACCTGTACATGGGAACTGCGGCAGACGCGGAAAAGGCTGCGGAGATCGATCTTATTGCATTCACTGAAATCTCCGAAGGCAAGCACGTTTATACTGTCCCCGTCGAAGCTCTCGACAAGCCTATAAAGTGCGCAGCACAAAGTCTCAAAAAAGGAACATGGTACGACCACGAGATAATCTTCAAGTCTGACAGCATAGCATAAAATGATGAATGAATTTGTTTA
Source organism: uncultured Clostridia bacterium (assembly GCA_947166515.1). Classification (GTDB taxonomy): domain Bacteria; phylum Bacillota; class Clostridia; order Oscillospirales; family Ruminococcaceae; genus Ruminiclostridium_E. The sequence continues at coordinate 3,074 of CAMVEM010000031.1, forward strand.
CCGCGGCGGAAAATATATGCGCTGCGGGTATACTACGGGTTCGTGTGCAGCAGCCGCTTCAAAGGCGGCTGCTATATGCGTTTTATCGGGACATAACATCACGGCTGTCGAATTACCGACGCCTAAAGGCATAACGCTCACTCTCGATGTCCTCGAACCCGAATTTACAGCAGATCACGCGAAATGTGCAATAAAAAAAGACAGCGGTGATGACCCTGATATCACAAACGGGATACTCGTTTACGCGAAGGTAACGAAGACTTCGGAAGGTATTGCAATAACCGGCGGCGAGGGCATCGGCAAAGTTACGAAGCCCGGTCTAGATCAGCCTGTCGGCGAATATGCGATAAACTCCGTGCCGCGTAGAATGATCACTGAGGTAGTTTCGGAAGTTGCAGCAGAGTACGGATATAACGGCGGATTCGAGATAGAGATAAGTATTCCAGCCGGAGAAGAGATAGCAAAAAAAACATACAATCCGCGGCTCGGTATCGTCGGTGGCATTTCGGTCATCGGTACCAGCGGGATAATCGAACCCATGAGCAACGCGGCGCTCGTTGACACGATACGTGCGGAGCTTAATATGAGAAAGGCCGAGGGTCATGAGAACGTCTTTTTCACCCTCGGAAATTACAGTGAAAATTATATCGCGCGGGAGCTCCCGTTCGATGTCGAGAAAAGCGTCAAGTGCAGCAACTTCATCGGTGACGCTGTCGACATCGCGCTTGAACTCGGCTTTCGCGGGATTTTGATAATAGGACATATCGGAAAGCTCGTCAAGCTCGGAGCGGGGATAATGAACACACATTCAGCGCAGGCGGACGGGCGTATGGACGTGCTCGTCACCTGCGGTGTTCTTGCGGGTGCGGATACCGGGACGCTGCAAAAGATACCCGACTGCGCGACGGTCGACGCGGCGCTGGATATTCTTGACGAAACGAGATATATGCAGAAAACGCTTGATATTCTCGCGGTGCGCGCGGGATATTACCTTGAAGCTAAAGTCAAGGGTGCGGCAAATACTTCTGCTCTGATGTTCTCTGACAAGCATGATATTCTCGTTAAAACATCGGGCGTTGACGAACTTATAAACACGATAAAGGACGAATATAATGGTTGATTTTGTTGGTGCAGGTTGCGGTGCGGCAGACCTTATAACAGTTCGCGGAATGCGGCTTTTGCAGTCCGCGGATGTGATAATATACGCTGGCTCGCTTGTGAATCCGGACCTTCTCGGATACGCGAAGGAAAGCTGCGATTTATATAACAGCGCGGAAATGTCGCTCGAAGAGATAATTGATGTGATAAAGAAAGCCGAGAACTCGGGCAGGCACACCGTGCGCTTGCAGACAGGCGATATGTCGCTGTATGGCGCACTGCGCGAGCAGGCTGACAGGCTTGATGAACTCGGGATAGAGTACCGCCAAACGCCGGGCGTGAGCTCGATGTTCGGGGCTGCCGCGGCTCTGAAAGCCGAGTACACGCTTCCGTCCGTATCACAGTCCGTGATAATCACGCGCATGGCAGGACGTACCGAAGTCCCGGAGCGCGAGAGCATAGAGAGCTTTGCGGCTCACGGCGCGACAATGGTGATATTCTTAAGCGCGGGAATGACCGCGGAATTATCGGAGCGGCTCATCGCAGGCGGATATTCCCCCGAAACACCCGCCGCGATAGTCTATAAAGCAACGTGGGAAGATGAAAAAATAATGCGCTGTACAGTCGGAACGCTTCAAGAAACGGCTACAGAAAACGGCATTAAAAAGACCGCGCTCATCATCGTCGGAAATGTTCTCGGCAGTGATTATGAGCTATCGAAGCTGTATGACAAAACGTTTGAAACGGAGTTCAGAAAGGCGGAAAAATGAGCACAGCGATAATTTCATTCACCGGGGAAGGGCGTGTCATCTCCGCAAAAATAGCGGCGAAAATGCCTGACTGTACGCGGTTCTGTTTCCATAAACACAGCGATGATAATGCCGAAACATTCACGGAACTGTCCGCTTTCACCGCAGAATATTTCGGTAAATACGAGGCGCTGATATTCGTCGGTTCGGTCGGGATCGCAGTGCGCGCGGCAGCTCCGCATATCCGTTCGAAGACAACCGATCCTGCTGTCGTCGCGGTGGATGACAGCGGAAAATTCGCGGTCTCGGTGCTGTCGGGACACATAGGCGGAGCGAACGAGCTTGCGGAAAAGGTAGCGGAGATTATCGGCGCGGTGCCTGTCATCACCACCGCAACGGACACTCACGGGCTGATCTCGCCGGATGTTTTCGCGAAGAAAAACGGACTTGTGATAACCGACATGAACGCGGCGAAAGCAGTCGCTGCGGCGTTTTTGGACGGCGCAAAAGTCGGTTTTCGCTGCGGTTACCCTCACTCGGAACTGCCGCGCGGACTGACGGAGTGTGACAGCGGAGATCTCGGAATCTGTATTTCGGGAAACCCGGACGAAAGACCCTTCGCGACAACGCTGCCGCTGTTACCGCGGAACCTCATCGTCGGGATAGGATGCAGGCGTGGGACTTCCGCGGAGGCGATAACAACGCACATAACGCGTATCTTCGCGGAAAAAGGACTTGACCTGCGGCGGCTCGCGGCGGTGGCAACGATAGACATAAAAGCCGATGAAACGGGACTTTCGGAGTTCTGTGAACGGCTTGGACTTTCTCTGAAAACATTCACACCGGACGAGCTGATGAGCGTGGATGGTAAGTTTTCTCACTCGGATTTCGTCGAGAAAACGACAGGCGCGGACAATGTCTGCGAACGGGCTGCGGTCTTCGCGGGTGGTCGGATATTAGTTCCGAAAACTGCTCGGAACGGCATTACTGCAGCTGTTGCGGAGCTTCCCGTTTATATCGATTTTGAAAAGGAATGATTTGATGCTATACATAGTTGGTATCGGCTGCGGGAGCGCCGAAGGATTGACAGGCGAAGCAAAAGCCGCGATAGAAAAAAGCTCGCTGATAGTCGGATATACGGTTTACAACGAGCTTCTGCGCCCGATGTTCCCGGACAAGAAATTCTACGAAACGGGAATGAGGCAGGAAAAGGAGCGTGTCGCGTTCGCGCTCGAACAGGCAGCCTGCGGACTCGATGTGTCGCTCGTTTGCAGCGGTGACGCGGGCGTTTACGGAATGTCTTCGCTCGCGTTTGAGCTTGCAGAAGGCTACAAATATGTTGGTATTAAGGTCGTGGCTGGAGTGACCGCTGCGCTTTCCGGTTCAGCAATCCTCGGCTCACCGCTCACAAATGATTTCGCAGTCATCAGTCTGTCAGATCTGCTGACACCGTGGGATGTCATCGAAAAACGTATTGAAGGTGCGGCAATGAGCGATTTCGCTATCGCTATATACAATCCGATGTCACACAAGCGAACCGATAATCTGCGCAAAGCATGCGATATAATCCAGAAATACCGTTCGGCGGATACGCCATGCGGAATTGCTGCAAACATCGGGCGCGAAGGTGAGAGCTGCAGAATACTTACGCTCGGCGAGCTGCAAAATTCGGTCGTGGATATGTTCACAACTGTGTTTATCGGCAACACTCTGACCCGTGTAATAAGCGGAAAACTTGTTACCCCGAGAGGCTACAGGCTATGAAAAAAATACTCATATTCGGCGGTACTACCGAGGGGCGAGAGTTTGCGGAATGGTGCGCCGCGAACGGCATTCACGCAGATGTTTCGGTAACTACCGACTACGGTGCGAGACTTCTCGGAAACGGCAAAATGCTGAATGTGTTCACCGGAAAGCTCGACTGCGGCGAGATGAAAACCCTGATAAATGCAGGCAATTACGCGGCTGTTGTTGACGCGACTCACCCCTATGCGACCGAAGCAACTGCTAACATACGCGAAGCGTGCAAGTGCACTGTTGTGCCATACTACCGTCTGACACGCGAAGAATGCAAGCTTTCCGGAACGTGCGTTGAAAATCTTGACGAACTGATAACATTTCTGAACACGACTGAAAAAACAATTCTTTCAACTCTCGGCAGCAAGGAATTTCCGGTTTTTGCAAAAGTGAATGACTGCAAAAAACGCGTGTGGTTCAGAGTCTTACCGACGACTGATATTGCAGACATCTGCGGCAGATACGGCTTTGATGAAACTCATATCATAGCGGAAAGACCGCCATATTCCGTTGAAACGAACATTGAGCATATCGGACGCAGCGGTGCTGAAATACTCGTGACAAAAGAATGCGGAGTCAAGGGTGGCTACCCGGAAAAGATTGCCGCAGCAAAGGAATGCGGGATAGAAACTATAACCGTGAAACGTCCCGCGGACAGCGGGTATTCATTTAACGAACTAACGAAATATATAGGTGAAAACTTATGAAAATATACATTGTTGGCATCGGCATGAACGGAATAAAAACGCTTACTGTCGAGGCTGAAAAAGCAATAGAAAACGCAGATGTGCTTATTGGCGCAAAGCGTATGACTGAACCGTTTACGATGCTCGGGAAACAGATTTTCGAGTGCTGGAAGGCTGACGAAATCTGTTCGTATCTCGACAGCTCCGAATGCAGAACAGCGGCTATCCTGATGTCGGGTGACTGCGGATTTTTCAGCGGCGCGGAAGTTCTTGTAAAGCATCTTTCAAAGTACGATACGGAGATCATCGCAGGCATTTCCACACCTGTTTATATGTGTTCAAAAATCAGAATTCCGTGGCATGATATGCACTTTGTAAGCCTTCACGGAGCGGACGCGAATATCGCAGCAAATGTACGGAGATATGCGAAATGCTTCTTTCTGCTCGGCGGAAGCGTTACTCCTGCGGATATCTGCAAAAGGCTTTGCGAATACAGTTCAAGCAACGTCATTGTGCATATCGGAGCGCGACTCTCATACACCAACGAGCGCATTATAAGCGGATTTGCGAGCGAGCTCACAGATTTAGAATGCGACTGTCTATGCGCAGTAATAACCGAAAACCCAGACCCCGAAAACCGCATTCGCACTGGCATTTCCGACAGCGAATTTGAACGCGGAAATGTGCCGATGACGAAATCCGAAATTCGCGCGGCACTTGCATCAAAGCTCGGGATATGCTATAATGATATTGTCTGGGATATCGGCTGCGGCACCGGCTCTGTCAGCGTGGAGTGCGCGTTCGCGGCTTATGACGGAACGGTTTTCGCCGTTGACAAAAACGATGAAGCAGTTGCGCTCACGAAGCAAAATGCGCAGAAATTCGCCTGCGACAATATCAGCGTCATAAGCGGATCAGCACCCGATGTACTGAGCAGACTTCCCCGCCCCGACAAGGTTTTTATCGGCGGCTCGAGCGGAAACATCTCTTCGATAATTGACGCGGCGCTTAAAGGTGACAATTCCTCGAAGATCGTTATCACAGCCGTATCTCTCGAAACGCTGAACGAAGCCGCAGAAGCCATGAAAGCACATAATATGACGCCGGAAATAACACAGATATCGGCAGTACGTTCGAGGTTTTTGGGAAGCCACACCATGCCTGATCCACAAAGCCCTGTGTTCATCATTGAAGGCGGTGCGAAGTGAGACGGATAATCATTGCTGGAACGCACAGCGGATGCGGTAAAACGACCGTTACCTGTGCCATACTAGCAGCTTTGAAAGCTCGCGGGATGAATGTCGAAGCATTCAAGTGCGGTCCTGACTATATCGACCCGATGTTTCACCGAAAAGTTATCGGTGTGCACTCGTACAATCTTGACAGCTTTTTCTGCGATGATGACACGCTGAAATATCTGCTTCACGAACACGCGAAGAACACCGATATAGCGGTCATTGAGGGCGTTATGGGCTTCTATGACGGAGCGGACGTACGCGGCTCGGCATACTCGCTTTCGCAAATAACTGACACTCCTGCGGTTATCGTGATAGACTGCCGCGGAATGAACGATTCGATAGGTGCTGTGATGCTCGGATTTCTTGAATACATGAATCCGAACAACATAGCCGGCTTTATCTTCAACCGTCTTCCCGAGCGACTCGAACCGCTTGCCAAAAAGCTTTGTGACGACTTTAGAACAGGGTATTTCGGATATCTGCCGAAAACAGATATTACGATAGAAAGCAGGCATTTAGGACTTGTTACGGCGAACGAAATATCGGATATAAAAACGAAGATACATAAGCTCGGAGAGCTAGCCGAAAAGCATATTTGTTTAGACGATATTTTCGAAATACAAACGCCGTTATTCCCTGAATTCAGAGTTCCCGAATTGCAGGAAAGCAGCAGTAAAAAGCCTGTTATCGCTGTTTCAAATGATCGCGCTTTCTGCTTCATTTATGATGACAATATCGAGTTACTGAAAAAGCTCGGTTGCGAAATACGTTATTTTTCGCCGCTCGACGACACGAAAATACCCGAAGACGCGAACGGCTTGTATCTGTGTGGAGGCTACCCCGAGCTTCACCCGGAAAGGCTTTCCGCGAACACAGACATGCTCGCGGATATACTTGGAAGGATCTCTCACGGACTTCCGACTATAGCCGAGTGCGGCGGATTCATGTACCTGCACGACACATTCACAGACATGAACGGGAACGAATTCAACGGTGCGGGAGTAATACACGGAAAGGCTTTCAGAACTGACAAATTACAGCGTTTCGGGTATGTTGAACTTTCCTCTGATTGCGACAATTTGTTATGCAAAGCCGGCGAGATATTCCGTGCGCACGAGTTCCATTATTTCGACAGTACCGACTGCGGCTCGGACATGTTCGCACGCAAAACTGATGGACGCAAATGGAAATGCGTTCACGCGAACCATAGTATCTATGCAGGATTTCCTCATCTGTACTTCTATTCAGACATTAGAATTGCCAAACGATTTGTTTCAGCTTGCATTGTTTACAAGGAGAAAAATGAACAGAATAATTGAGATAGAACCTGCCGATAAATCCGCGTATAATGCGGCAGAAGAGCGTTGGGGCAGCATAGCGAAGCCTCTCGGAAGTCTCGGACTCTTCGAGGACGCAGTTTGCAGGATAGCAGCCGTACAAGGCACTCCCGATGTTGACATAAGCCAACGTACTGCAGTTGTTTTATGCGCCGACAATGGCGTTGTACGCGAGGGCGTCTCACAGTCTGACAGCTCCGTGACATCGCTCTGTACTCGCGAGATTGCCGAAGGTCGGTCGAATATCAACGCACTTGCGAAAACATACGGCGCTGACGTTATTGCAATAGATATCGGAATTGCCGAAGATCTTAAATGCGATAAACTTATTGACAGAAAGATAGCACGAGGAACAAATAATATCGCAGCAGGCGCGGCAATGACGCGTGAAGAAGCCGAGTGCGCGATCTGCGTTGGAATGGACATCGTGAAAGAGCTGAAAAAATCCGGCATAAATATTATCGTGAGCGGCGAAATGGGAATTGGCAATACGACGACCTCCGCGGCGATCGCTTCTGTCCTTCTCGGACTTGAACCGAGAGAAATAACGGGGCGCGGTGCGGGACTTGACAGTGCTGGACTTGCGCGAAAAATATCAGTCATTGAACGCGCAATAAATGTCAACAGACCTGACAGAAACGACCCGCTCAATGTACTCTCAAAACTAGGGGGGTTCGATATTGCGGGAATGGTCGGACTGTTTCTTGGTGGGGCTGTCTATCATATTCCGATCGTTATCGACGGCATGATATCGGTGGTTTCAGCACTCCTCGCAAAACGTATCGTATCCGATTGTACTGATTATATGCTCACAAGCCACGTTTCCGCCGAGCCTGTCGGAAAACTGCTGCTTGACGATCTCGGACTGAAGCCTGTGATAACTGCGGAAATGAGGCTCGGCGAGGGTACCGGCGGAATCATGCTGCTACCGCTTCTTGACGGCGCTCTGAACATTTACAACAACGCTCACAGGTTTGATGAGATAGGACTCGAAAGGTACACCGAAAAGAAATGACAACACTGATAACAGGCGGCGCGAAGTGCGGTAAATCTCACCTTGCAGAGAAATTGCTTGATTTTTTCGACGGTGGCAAATTCTATATTGCAACTATGAGACCGTTCGGAGAAGAAGCGTTTGCGTCAATTAAAAGGCACCGGAGAATACGTGCCGGAAAAGGATTTAAAACAATAGAAAAATACATGGATCTACACGAAATTGATGTACAGGAAAAAAGCGCAGTTCTGCTCGAATGTATGGCAAATCTCTGCGCAAACGAGATGTTCCGGAATGAAGAAATATGCGACCCGACAGAGCTGATTATTTGCGGCATTAAGCACCTGCAAAACTGTGCGGAAACTCTCGTCATCGTGACCAACAACGTAGGTTCCGACGGCATAGATTACGGCGATAAAACAAATAAATATATCGAAGTGATGGGGCGGTTGAACGCTCTTACTGCGGCACTTTCCGACAATGTTGTCGAGTGCGTTTACGGTGTTCCCGTTGTTTTGAAAGGCAAATTATGATTGTATTAAAATCTTTTGCGAGCGCGTTTCTTATGTACTCGCGACTACCCATGCCGTGCGTGGAATGGAAGGAAGAAAACCGAAGATACGCGCTGTGCTTTTTTCCGATTATCGGTGCGGTGATCGGCTCGCTTTTGCTGTTTTGGCAGTATATTTGCGAACTGATGAACATAGGTGTGATACTGCGAGGAGCCGTGTGCGTTCTGCTGCCGATACTTGTTTCTGGCGGCATCCACATTGACGGATTCTGCGATACGATCGACGCGCTTGCGTCCTGCGCAGATAAGCAGAAAAAGCTCGTGATAATGTCCGATCCGCATATCGGTTCATTCGCTGTGATTGCTTTGTGCTCAATGATATTATTGCAGTTCGCGTTTTTCTGCGAAGTTCGGAATTACTATATTATCGCAGTAGGATTTGTGCTTTCAAGAGCGTTAAGTGGTCTTGCAGCGGTAACTATAAAATCGGCGAAGAGCGAAGGTGCTTTACAGAATTTCGTGAAGCCCGCGCACAAAAGAATCACTGTCGTTGTACTTGCGATATTTATTATTTCATGCGCTGCCGGAATGCTATTTATAGGTCTTTACGAAGGATTCTCGGTCTGTGTCGCTGCTGCTCTTTGTCTTGTGATATACAGAGCTGTGGCATACAGTAATTTCGGTGGTATAACGGGAGACACAGAGGGCTGGTATCTTCAGATAACGGAAACTGCCATACTAGTGGCGGTGTTTGTCGCAGGAAAAATATCGGAGGTGCTGATATGATAATGATAACCGGCGGTGCTTTTCAAGGCAAGACCGAATATATGAAAAAGCGGTTCTCATATACTGACAACGAAATTGCTGACGGTAGGAGCTGCGACATTTCCGAGCTTGCGGAATCGCGATTTATCACGCACTATGAGCTTGCCGTAAAGCGTATGCTTTCCGCAAGCATCGACCCGCTTGTGTTCACGGAGAAACTTGACTGTGAAGCGATAGAAATGAACGAGATTGGATGCGGTATAATCCCGCTTGACAAAAGTGAGCGCGAGTGGCGTGAGATTACCGGACGAGCGGGCTGCATAATCGCCGGAAAAGCGGATGAAGTAGTTCGCGTTTGCTGCGGAATACCGACTGTGATCAAAGGAGAAAAGCATTGACTATCAACTTTATCCGCCACGGAAAAACCGCCGGCAATCTTGAAAAAAAATACATCGGGCGCACCGATGAGCCGCTTTGTGAAGCTGGTATAAACGAGCTCAGAAACATTGCTTATCCCGACTGCATGCTTGTTATCGCAAGCCCGATGAAGCGCTGTTTGCAGACCGCGGAGTTAATCTATCCCGACAAGAAGATCGTGACATATACCAAACTTCGGGAATGCGATTTCGGTGAATTTGAAGGCAAAAAACATGTTGAACTCAGTGGGAACAAATACTATCAGAAATGGCTCGACAACGGCGGTCTCGGCACTTTTCCGAACGGCGAAGACAGCGCGGAATTTCGTACACGAAGCGTTGACGGATTTATGACAGCAATTAACGATAATAATAGCGTCAAATCAATTTCTTTTGTTATTCACGGTGGAACAATAATGTCTGTACTCGAAAAGCTCGTTGTTCCGCACAAGGAATTCTATGATTATATGACAGAAAACGGACACGGATATGTGACCGTTTATGACGGACAAAGCATTGAAATAATCGACAGAATATGAACTATCTTATACCCATAATTCCGCTGATCATCGGGTTTCTGCTCGATGCGCTGATCGGCGACCCATACAGCCTGCCGCACCCGATAAGATTTATCGGGCGGCTCATATCTATGCTCGAAAAGTTTGTCCGCGCACATTTCAGAAATCTAACAGCGGGCGGAGTTTTTCTTGCGTTTACAGTGCTTATCCTTTCTGCGGGAACGGCGTTCGGAGTGCTGTTCCTGTGTTATTGGGTTAATGTGTGGCTCGGTGTCGCAGTCGAAAGTGTGATGTGCTATTACATGATCGCAGCGATGTGTTTACAGAAAGAGAGCATGAAGGTTTATCGTGCGATTTCGGATAACGACACTGAAAAAGCGAGAAAAGCTGTCTCGATGATAGTCGGGCGAGATACTGCGGTACTTGACCGTGACGGCATAATCCGCGCTGCAGTCGAGACAGTTGCTGAGAACACATCTGACGGAGTGACTGCACCGATGATCTATATGTCTCTTTTCGGTGCAGTCGGCGGCTTCTTCTATAAAGCCGCAAACACGATGGATTCTATGATCGGGTACAAAAACGAGAAGTATGAGAAGCTCGGAAAATTCGCGGCAAGGCTTGATGATGTGCTGAATTTTCTTCCGTCAAGAATTACCGCACTCGCGATGATATTGTCATCATTTCTGCTCGGGTTTGACGGTAAAAACGCATTTAAAAAATGGCAGCGCGACAGGCGAAAGCACGCAAGCCCTAACTCCGCACAGACCGAGTCCGTGTGTGCGGGAGCGCTTGATGTACGTCTCGCGGGAGATGCGTGGTACTTCGGAGAGCTGCACAAGAAAGAGTACATAGGCGACGATATACGACCTATAGAAAACGAGGACATCAGACGCGCGAACAGGCTGATGTACGCCACATCGATAGTTGTTCTAATTATATTTTCAGCGCTTCGTGCGCTCATTTACGGGGTGATTTTTGCATGATCTCGAAACACGGAGGCGACATTTACGGGCTTGATATAAAACTCGATTTTTCAGCAAATCTGAACCCTCTCGGGATGCCGGAAAGCGTGGTAAAAGCTGCATCGGAGGCTGTCACATTCAGTGACAAATATCCTGATCCTTATTGTCGGGAACTGACGAAAAAATTGTCAGAGCATGAGGGAATGATCGCTGAAAACATCGTTTGCGGGAACGGCGCGGATGACCTGATATACCGCATCGTTCATGCGCTTAAACCTCGCACTGCTATAATTGCGAAGCCGACATTCTCGGAATACGCGAAGGCTCTCGGCGAGGTCGGCTGCACGGTCACCGAACTTGATACTGACGATATTCCCGAGAGACCGAATGACGGTGCTGACATGCTGATATTATGCAATCCGAACAATCCCACTGGAAAGCTGATACCGACATACACGCTTGAAACGATATGCCGGAAATGTTCACATAACGGGACAGTTTTCCTCTGCGACGAGTGTTTTATCGAACTGTACGAAAACAGCGAAAATCGCACTGCAAAGCGATTTATGAATGACAACATCATCGTTCTGAAAGCATTTACCAAAACATATGCAATGGCGGGGCTGCGGCTCGGATACGCGCTCTTCGGGAGTGCGGACCTTGCTGCAAAAGTCCGAAGTTCCGGACAGTTCTGGAGCGTTTCGGCTGTCGCACAGGCGGCAGGGATCGCGGCTCTCGGTGAGCTTGAATATGTTGCGCATGCGCAGAAAATAATCTCGGAAGAACGTAAATATCTGTCTGACGAGCTTGTAAAAATCGGGTTTAAAGTATATCCTTCTGATTCGAATTTCATTCTGTTTCGCTGCGAATATCCGCTTTATGAATTGCTGCTTAATGAGGGCATACTTATACGAAACTGTGTTAATTACAGCGGACTTGGCAACGGATATTTTCGTGTTGCGGTCAAACTTCACAATGAAAACGAAGCGCTTATCCAAACTATAGAAAAGGTGACAAAATGGCAAAAAACATAATGCTTCAAGGCTCGATGTCGAATGTCGGCAAAAGCCTTCTCACAGCCGCGTTATGCCGAATTTTTAAGCAGGACGGATATTCCGCCGCGCCGTTCAAGTCGCAGAACATGGCGCTGAATTCCTACATAACGAAAGACGGTCTTGAAATTGGCAGAGCGCAGGCAATGCAGGCAGAATGTGCAGGGCTCGAACCCTCGGTGCTGATGAATCCGATACTGCTTAAACCCACGACAGATGTTGGTTCACAGGTCATCGTAAACGGGAAAGTCCGCGGAAATATGAAAGCTGCCGAATATTTCCGACACAAGAAAGAACTGATACCCGACATTCTCGCTGCTTACAACGACCTCGCAATGCAGCATGACATCATCGTTATCGAGGGCGCGGGAAGTGCCGCAGAGCTCAATCTCAAAGCCGATGACATCGTTAATATGGGACTTGCGAAGCTTGTTGACGCGCCGGTGCTTCTGGTCGGGGATATTGACCGCGGCGGCATTTTCTCACAGCTTCTTGGCACGCTGATGCTTATTGAACAGGACGAACGCGAGCGAATAAAAGGTCTGATTGTCAACAAATTCCGCGGCGACAAAGCGATATTTCAAAGCGGAGTTGACATACTCGAACAGCGCGGCGGAGTTCCTGTAGCGGGCGTTGTTCCCTACATAAAGTGCGATATTGAGGACGAGGACAGTCTTTCCGACAAGCTTGGAAACGGCTCTGTGAACGGCATTATTGACATCGCTGTAATACGGCTTCCACACATTTCAAACTATACGGACTTCGACGTTTTTTTACAGTACGATGGAGTCTCGGTGCGCTATGTCACGCGGTACACCGACCTTGGCGAACCCGATATGATAATAATTCCCGGAACGAAAAGTACTATAGCGGATATGCGCTGGCTGCGTGAGAGTGGATTTGAGGCGGCAATAAAAAAGGGTGTCGGCAGAGTGCCGATATTCGGCATTTGCGGCGGTTATCAGATGCTCGGAAAAAAGATAGCCGACCCGGTGAACTCCGAGGGCGGCGGTGATATCAATGGTATGAGTCTGCTCGATACTGTGACGGTGTTTGCGGACGAGAAGCACCAGACGCAGACAAGCGGCAGCTTCACACAAGTCGGCGGCATTCTGTCCTCGCTGTCAGGACTTGAATTCACAGGCTACGAGATCCACATGGGTGAGACAGTTTCGCACGAGGCTCCGCTGCTCGACTGCGGCGGCGCGTATTCCGGGAACGTTTACGGCTGCTACATACACGGCATTTTCGATGAACCCGATGTTTCGACAGCCCTCATAAAGACGCTGTATGAACGCAAGGGACTGCGCTTTGACGGCACGTGCATTGACCGCAGAGCCTACAAGGAAAGACAGTTCGACATACTTGCCGACGAGGTGAGAAAAGCGCTCGACATGGAGCTCATATACGATATTATCAACGGAGGCACGGAATGAAGATCGAAAACATTCTTCCGGCGGATATCGAACGCCGCAGCATGGAGATAATCGAGAGCGAGATAGGCGATATTTCGGCGTTCACAGATACCGAAAAGCTGATCGTCAAGCGGTGCGTACATACGACGGCGGACTTCGATTACAAGGAAAATCTGCGCTTCTCGGAGAATGCCGCGGAGCTGGGAATCGCTGCTCTGAAAGCCGGCTCTGTGATCGTGACAGATACACAGATGGCGCTTGCCGGAATAAGTAAGCCCGCCTGCAAGCAGCTTGGCTGTGAACTGCACTGCTTTATGTCCGACCCGGATGTTGCAGAAAAATCAAAGGCTCTGGGTGTAACACGCGCTGTTGTTTCAGTTGACAAAACGGCGGAGCTGTTCACAGACAGAACGCTCATCTACGCGGTAGGAAACGCACCGACAGCACTGATACGTCTGCACGAGCTTATAACGGAAGGAAAGCTTCGCCCCGCGCTGATAATCGGAGCTCCTGTAGGATTTGTAAATGTAGTTGAAGCGAAAAAACTGATAATGGCCGCGGGCGTTCCTTACATCGTTGCGGAAGGAAGAAAAGGCGGAAGCACTGTCGCAGCCGCCATTCTAAACGCTATGCTGTATATGTTATATGAGCGGTAAATAACACGTTCTCAACGGCTTCGATAGATCAGGGGAATAAAAACAACGCAGTCGGCAAATAGTCGGCTGCGTTTTCGGTTATAGAATGTTATAATACTTGTTCTCCGCTGTGCAGAGCAATCAGCTTATCGCCCATGACAGTTTTCATCAGCTCAAATGCGGGAATACCCGTGCAGTGTCCGCTGTAAAAAACAGTATCAAGCTGTGAAAGCTCCTGCGCCGTCCGAATGATGACGGCTTTTTCTTCTTCTGAATGCTCTCCGTCCTTCTTCATCATGTGAAAGCCTGTCATAACATAGTCGGGAGAGTTTTCGAATATCTCTCTGTATCGGTCAAGGATATTGAGTATGCCGTTATGTGAACAGCCCGACAGCAGCCAGTGTTTGCCGTCCTACCTGATACCAAGGCACTGTTCATGCGAGAAATCATCGGGGATTTTTTCGCCATTCTCCATGCGAGAGAGCTTGCGATTTCCCTGCGGATAGCACCGTCTGCCTGTGATACCGCCGAAAAGAAACAGCTCATCGTCAAGCCTAACATCGCCGTCGATCAGCCGAACATTCGGCAGGTCAAGTATCGCCTTGTCAATGCCGATGTAGCGCGCCCCATTGTAGTGCGGTTCGGCGGCTTTTCTCTGCATGATGATCTGTGCGGTATGATTTATCTGCGAAAACGGTATGATACCGCCCGAATGGTCGTAGTGTCCATGGCTGAGTATTACTGTATTGACTGCAGATAAGTCAATGCCGAGCATTCCTGCATTTTTCACAACAGCATCGGTCTGTCCCGTGTCAAGCAGGAGCTTGTGCTTCTCTGTCTCGATGTAAAGAGACAGCCATGCTCTGCGATACAGCCCTCGTGACCGCAGGTATTTTCTACAAGAGTTATTATCTTCATAAGTGTTTACCGCAACCATGATCTCCGTAAGAATGACCTTCCCCGTGTTCATGACCGAGATGATCGCAGGTCGGGTTGTCGTTCTGAACGAGCATCTGTGCGATATATACAGCAACGTCCTGCGCCCATTGTTCCGACAACCTGTTCATTGATGATCTTTCCGTCGGCAACATCGTATAGCTTGAACTGCTCGGTTCTGCTGAAATGCTGAAATATCTGTCCGTTTTCAACGACGTGATTTCTGCGGTATTGGCATAGCTGCGGATCTCCTTTCCGACTTATGTCAAGTGTAGCTTATTTTCCGGCGTATGTCAAGAATGAACTCTGACGTTTTGGGATATTGACGGATTTTGCTTCATTTGGTATAATTGTTTTATAGGAGTGGTACTTCGTCGCTCTGAACGAAAGCATACCGGAGCCGCTTGCTGTAAATATGGCTACATTCGTAGGAATATGCACCGGGTACTCATTGGAATTATGAATTATTTTGAAAGGAAATCATTATGTTTGATAGTGAATTTGCCAAAACAGGCTGCAAAATTACACAAGTCAGGCTTGTTCCGCTTGAATCATCTGACATAGAGCAGTTTATCAAGGATAATCAGGAAGCGTTCAATTACGGTGCTTTGGAAGAATTCGGTATGCGTGATGACCACTTTGAAGAAGACGGAGAGATCATCTCCCACGAAACCATTTCCCATGCAATTGACGAAGGCACGGCATATCGCATTATGCAGGACGTCGATCCTGTCGGTGGAGTTGTTATCAGAACAGAGTATGACCATGGAGAGCTGGAGCTTATGTTCGTATCGCCGGATGTTCACAGCAAGGGTATAGGCTATGCGGCGTGGTGTGCAATAGAAGAAATGCACCCCGAAGTCACGGTTTGGGAAACAGTCACGCCGTATTTTGAGAAAAGAAATATCCATTTCTATGTCAATCGCTGCGGATTTCATATCGTAGCATACTATAATGAGCATTTCTGCGATCCTAACGATATAGACGGAGAGATGTTTGATATGTTTGCTTTTCAGAAGATACTGTCTGACACACCCGAATCCATACAAGCACAGATAGAGCGTATCAGTCACTATGAGAATATCATGCAGAAGGCCGAAAATGGTTCTGTGGAAATGCTCAAAGCCCTGTCCGAGTATTACGGAAGTCCTGCTTGGAGACGTGATCTTGCATCTGATGAAGCAGGACTTCTACCGAAAGACCTGAAACGAGGTGTGCTTTCTGAAGACGGCATTTATGATTTACTTGAAAAGCATAAGAAATAAGGTTTAAGAACATGGTATAATAGGATAAGCAAGATGATCGGGAGGTACGGTATGAAACAGGTAATGCTCAGAAATGGAATAAACGTTCCCGCGATAGGACAAGGCACATGGCACATCGGCGATGATCCGCATATGCACGACAATGAAGTTGAAGCGCTGCGCACGGGTATCGGCAACGGTATGACGCTTATCGATACTGCGGAACTTTACGGCTACGGCAAAAGCGAGTCTGTGGTCGGCGACGCGATAAAGCCGTATGATCGCGGAAAGCTGTTTATCGTGTCGAAGGTGCTGCCGCAGAACGCCGGCAGGAAAAATATGCGCCGTGCATGTGAGACAAGCCTGAAATACCTCGGCACCGACTATCTTGATCTGTACCTGTATCACTGGAGAGGCTCCATTCCCCTGTCCGAGACTGTCGAGTGTTTACAGGAACTCAAAGACAGCGAACTGATACGCGATTGGGGCGTGTCTAACTTCGATACGCGGGATATGCAGGAGCTTGCGCGGCTTAAACAAGGCGGGAACTGCGTTTGCGTACAGGACTTATATCATATCGGTTCGCGCGGTACGGAGTACAGCCTGCAGCCGTATCTCCGCAAGAACAGCATCGCGTTCATGGCGTACTGCCCGCTCGCGATAAACGGAACGCTCCGCAGCGGTATCATCGGTAACCCTGTTTTGCAGCAGATCGCGGACGCGCATAATTCTTCGGTTCAGCAGATAATGCTCGCGTGGGCGATACGCGACGGTAACGTTATCGCTATCCCGAAAAGCACAGCAAAAGAACACACCATCCAGAATGCGGTTGCCGGCGACATCGAGCTTACGGACGAAGAACTGAAAATGCTCGACAAGGCTTTCCCTGCACCATACAAAGAGGTACCGCTGGATGTGGAATAAAGTCGTGATGCAATATTTGTCCGATCTCTATGCTTTTTACATCACTGCTTCTGATATTTTGCCTTGTCCATTTCACGGATAGCAGCACGGCGTATTTTGCCGCTGCCTACTGTTTTCGGGAGCTCGGGAACGAACTCGATGACGCGTGGGTACTTGTAAGGCG
>CAMVEM010000032.1 GCA_947166515.1 uncultured Clostridia bacterium
ACCTTTTGTGAACAAAAGGTTCTCCCCCAGACCCCCTTCCAAAAAACTTTACACATTTTTAATTTCAGAGTAACATAAAAGCACAGAGTAAAAATACGCTCTGTGCTTTTATGTTACTCTGTTATTTAATTGCGAAGCGAGTCGCTTTTGCTGCTTTTCGCGACGAAAAGCAGCGGGGTCTGGGGCAGAGCCCCAGTCTCAAGCGCAAGCGACCGAAACTCTCACCAGATATTATACTTTCTTTTGATCTCATCTGGGATAGTCTTGCGCTTGAAGTAATACTTGCGGTCATGTTCGTCTATCTTGCGGTAGATTCTGCACGGATTTCCGAACGCAACCACGTTTTCGGGAATATCGTTAGTCACAACGCTTCCCGCGCCTATAACGGTGTTGTCGCCGATAGTAACGCCGGGCAGGATTATCGCGCCCGCGCCTATCCAGCAGTTTCGCCCGATATGTACGGGAATGTTGTACTGATATACGTCAAGGCGCAGCGACGGTTCGATCGGGTGACCGGCTGTCGCAACGGTAACATTGGGGCCGAACATAGTGTTGTCGCCGACGTAGATATGAGTATCGTCAACGAGCGTAAGGTTGAAGTTCGCATAGACGCTTTTTCCGAAATGGCAATGCGCGCCGCCGAAATTCGAGTGGAACGGCGGTTCAATGTAGCAGCCGGTACCTATCGTCGCGAACATCTCTTTTAAAAGCGCGATACGCTTGGCATACTCCTCGGGACCCGTCTGATTGTATTCGTACAGGCGCTTGAGACATTTTATCTGATATTCGGCTATTTCTTCGTTTCCCGGAAGATAGAGCTCTCCCGTATGCAGCTTATCTTTTTCTGACATTTCATTCCCCTCCAGTCTTATGTAATATCGGCTGAAAATCCGAGTTCATTTACCCAGCGCTTGATAACAAGCGGCTGAACGTTGGTCAGAAGCTTTCCTTCTTTTATAATTGTGGAATCGGAAACGCAGGTCTTGAGATCCTGAGCAGTCCTTCCGAACTTCGTGACATCTGAGGTCGCGAACAGGATTATAGTCTTTCCGGAAAAATCACAGCTTTCAAGGAAGGACCATACTACGCGCGGCGCGGTGTACCACCATATCGGAAATCCGAGGAATATGGTGTCATAACCGGAAATATCGGTCAGCTTTTCCGCAAGCTCCGGACGGAACGATTTATCGCTGTTCTCGACGCTTGAGCGCGACTCTTTGTTGTGCCAGTCAAGATCTTCCTTTGTGTACGGAACGGCGGGCTTTATCTCAAACATATCCGCGCCCGCGGCACTTGCGATATGCTTCGCCTTTTCAGCGGTCACTCCGCTCGCGCTGAAATATGCTACCAATACTTTGCTCATTTATCAGACCTCCCTTTACGGTTAGAATACCACATTTGACAGCTTATGAGATATACCGTAAGGTCTCATTTTTCACTAAAGCTGCAGATAATGGATATGATACGGCATAATATGCCAATCTTATTATAACAGAGATACGCGCTGTTGTCAACTGTTTTCGTAATTCCCTCACAAAGACAAAAAATATTGACAACAGCGCGGCAATATGATATAATATGTTGATAAATTACGGCAAATCAGCCGGCACAGATCGTTGAAAGGAAACACATCATGCAGAACACAGAAAAAACAATGGATAAACTCGTCGCACTCTGCAAGGGCAGAGGCTTCATCTACCCCGGAAGCGAGATATACGGCGGCCTCGCCAATACATGGGACTACGGCCCGCTCGGCGTTGAGCTTAAAAACAACATCAAGCGCGCGTGGACAAAGAAGTTCGTACAGGAAAACAAGTACAACGTCGGCCTCGACAGCGCTATACTCATGAATCCTCAGACATGGGTGGCTTCCGGCCATATCGGCGGATTTTCCGACCCGCTCATGGACTGCAAGGAGTGCAAGACCCGTCACAGAGCCGATAATCTTATCGAAGACTTCGACGGAACGAACGTTGCCGGCTGGACAAACGACCAGATGATGAACTATATCCGCGACAAGGGCATAACCTGCCCGAACTGCGGAAAAGCCAACTTCACCGACATCAGACAGTTCAACCTCATGTTCAAGACATTCCAGGGCGTTACCGAGGACAGCAAGTCCGAGCTCTATCTCCGCCCGGAAACCGCACAGGGCATCTTCGTGAACTTCGCGAACATCCAGCGCACCACGCGTAAAAAAGTACCGTTCGGCGTTGGTCAGGTCGGAAAATCTTTCAGAAACGAGATAACCCCCGGTAACTTCATATTCCGCGTGCGCGAGTTCGAGCAGATGGAGCTTGAATTCTTCTGCAAGCCCGGCACAGACCTCGACTGGTTCTATTACTGGAAGGACTTCTGCAAGCAGTGGCTCCTCTCGCTCGGTATAAAAGAAGAAAACCTCCGCCTGAGAGACCACAGCAAGGAAGAGCTCTGCTTCTATTCAAAGGCTACCACCGACTTCGAGTATATGTTCCCGTTCGGCTGGGGAGAGCTCTGGGGCGTTGCGGACAGAACAGACTACGACCTCAATCAGCATATCAAGACGAGCGGCCAGAAGCTTGAATATTTTGACCCCGAAACAAACGAAAAATACGTTCCTTACGTAATCGAGCCGTCGCTCGGCGTTGAGAGACTTTTCCTCGCACTCGTCACAGAGGCTTATGACGAGGAAAAACTTGAGGACGACTCAGTCCGCACGGTAATGCATCTCCACCCGTTCCTCGCACCGTTCAAGGCGGCAGTGCTCCCGCTCTCGAAGAAGCTCGCGGAACCCGCTCAGGCGATAGCGGACGAGCTCTGCAAGTACTTCCCCGTTGATTATGACGACGCGGGCGCAATCGGTAAGAGATACCGCCGCGAGGACGAGATCGGCACACCGTTCTGCATCACCTACGATTTCGACAGCGAGAACGACAAGTGCGTTACCGTCCGCGAGCGCGACACGATGCAGCAGGTACGCATACCGATCGACGAAGTAAGAAAGTATATCGAGGAAAAGATATTCTTCTGATGAATGATCAGCATAAGCTCCGGCGGCACTTGCGCTGTCGGAGCGTTATACTTTACACCGGTCACGGCGGGAGGAACAATATGAAAAGATTATCGCTGCAAGCTTACGGTGCTTGCGCTTATATCGGCAGTATCTCTCGCGGCCTGCACTCCCGAAAGTCCCCCGCTCGACCCGCCTGATTTTACTTTAGGGACGATCCCGGCCCCCGCTCCGACAGAAGAAAACAATAAGGAAACAAATCCCTCCGAAACTTCGGCGACAACAGTGACAACAAAAGCGGCTTCCGGGACGAGTGACACTTTCGGGATTCAGCAAACGCCCGCGTCCGAAGACTCCGATTCAAAGCAAAAGAACGCGGACCGCTGGCACCGCAGATATAAGCATACGGGCGGAGAGCGTGACGCAGGCTACGAAGACTATATCCTCGTCGAGTACAATCAGAAGGATAACTATGTAAGCATGCAGATGATGTTCATGGGCGTGAACGCATATATGTCGGTTGACAGCGTCGGACTCGTCCCTCAGGACGGTGAATACTGGATACAGGACTTCATGAACGCGGATGGCACGCCGCCCGAACTCACAAAAGTGTATATGAAGTATTCCGACCCGGAGATAATTCTCTACTACTGGGATGATTACGAGAAAAAGTTTGATTTTGAGTATGGTCAGCACTTCGCGTTTGAAGAAGAGTTCTGACATTCCGACACAATTATCCGTGAAAGAGATGATATAATATGCCAGAAATAATAGAAATAAAAAATATCACAAAGGAATTCAAGGTCCTGAACCGCCGCGAGGGGTTAAAGGGAAGCCTTAAGGACCTGTTCTCCCGCGATTATAAGATAGTCCGCGCTGTGGATAACGTTTCACTGAGCATCGGACAGGGCGAGATAGTCGGATATCTCGGACCCAACGGCGCGGGAAAATCCACCACGATAAAAATGATGACCGGAGTGCTCGAACCGACCTCCGGCGAGATACTCGTTGACGGGAATATCCCCTACCGCAACCGCACGAAGAACGCCCAGAACATCGGCGTCGTGTTCGGCCAGCGCTCTCAGCTCTGGTGGGCATTGCCGCTCGTCGAGTCGTTCAAGATATTAAAGGACATCTACCGCATACCCGACGAGAATTATAACGGCATGATCGAGCTTTACCGCTCGCTCGTCGATATCGACCCGCTCCTTCACAAGCCGGTGCGCCAGATGTCGCTCGGCCAGCGCACTCTGAGCGATATCCTCGCGGCATTCCTTCATGACCCGAAGATAGTTTTCCTCGACGAACCGACCATCGGACTCGACGTATCCATGAAAGCGAAGATACGCACGCTGATACACGCGCTCAACAAGGAAAAGAAAACGACCGTCATACTCACGACGCACGATATGGGCGACGTTGACGCGCTCTGTCACCGTATTATTATCATAGATAAGGGAAAGATGCTGTACGACAACGACATCGAGCATCTGAAAGGCTTCTTCGGCTCATACCGCACATTAAAGATAAGAGTCGGCGAAGATCCCGAAAAACAGGCGGAAAAGATACGCGCAGAGCTTCCGGAATTCTCTGTCTCGGCGGACGACGAATGGATATCCGTGCTTGTTGACGAAGAAAAAGCCAAGGTGATAGATGTGCTCGGTCAGCTGCAGAAGACCCACAATATCCGCGATATGCAGCTTGAGGAGATCTCGACTGAAGAGGTCATCAAGAAGATATACGAGGAGGGAGTGCAGTGAACCTCAGAAAATACCTTACCCTGACGCGGGCAGGCATCATAGAGTCGCTCCAGTTCCGCCTTTCATTTCTTGTAATGGTAATAGGAAATATTCTTTACCTGATAGTTGTTTATTTCCTTTGGAAAGCCATTTACGATTCGGCAGAGACCGATATCGTGAACGGCATGACCTTTACCGACACGCTGATATATATAGTGCTCGCGTCGGCACTGTTCAGCTTCATGGAGATGTACATAGTGTGGGAGATAGGACGGAGCATACAATCCGGAAAGATAGTGCTCGATCTGCTGAAACCCATGGATTACCGCAGATATCTGTTCTGGTCATATTCGGGCACATTCGTCTCGCAGTTCTTCTTAACATTCATGCCGACGTTCATTGCCGTTTCAATAGCGACCGGCGGCGCGATACCGCTCGGAATGAACCTGCTTTATTTTGCGGTATCGGTGGTCATGTCTGTGTCCATAAATTACAGCATAGATTTCTTCACGGGGACGATCTGCCTTTACACCGAGTCTATATGGGGAATAAACATTATGAAGCAGGTGATCGTGCTGCTTCTTTCGGGTGCGACTATACCGCTCGCGTTCTTCCCCGAACCGCTTAAAACGATAATGTATTATCTGCCGTTCCAGTCGATCTACAACGCGCCGCTGTCGCTGCTGCTTGACGGAAATCCCGAGCCGCAGAAAGTGCTCATAACGCTCGGAACTCAGCTGTTATGGTGCATAGTGATGCTGGTGATAAGCAGGGTGTTCTGGAAAATATCGCTGCGGCAGATCACAGTGAACGGGGGTTGATGAAAACAACCATGAAAAGAAAAGGACTTATATTTTATCTCAGAATATACGGCAAGATACTCGCGCAGGACTTAAAGAGCAAGATGAGCTACCGCGCGGACTTCATCATATCCACAATAGGTATGATATTCACCAATATCGCGGGATTTGTGAGCTTCTGGATACTGTTCCGCAACTTCTCTTCGATCAACGGCTGGGGATATTATGAAATGCTGTTCCTTTACGGCTTCTCGCTCGTATCGCTCACACCGGTGCAGTGCTTCTTCGACAACAACTGGAGCCTCAGACAATATGTTTATTCCGGCGATTTCATCAAATACTGCTTCCGCCCGATAAACCTGTTTTTCTACTTCCAGTCTGAGGTGTTCGACATAAAAGGGCTCGGCCAGCTCGCGTTCGGTATCGGAACGATAGCCTATTCGTGGGCAAATATGGACCTTCCGTTCGACGCGCTGATGCTGCTGAAACTGATAGTTTTCATGCTTACGGCGTCGCTTATAATGATCTCGCTTCAGAATGCGGCGGCGGCGACCTGCTTCTGGATACAGAACTCGTTCTATGTGCTCGACCTCGTGTTCAGATTCAAGGACTACGCAAAATACCCGGTAACGATATTCAGCCCGGTGTTCCGCTTTATCTTCACATTCGTTTTTCCTATCGCATTCATCGCCTATTATCCGAGCCTTGTTATCCTGCGCCCGGACGAAGTGCCGATATTATCGTGGCTGTCGCCGGTGATCGGAGTCATATTCTTCTTTATCAGCTATAAGATATGGATGTACGGCGCGACAAAATACAGCGGCACGGGTTCGTAACAGCTTCAGTTCCATACAGCATACAAAAAACAGCCCCCGCCGGGAGCTGTTTTTTTGTTTATTTATATAGAGTTATTCGATCCGGATCCAGTCGTCTCTCCGGCTGTCGTACCAATAGACCCTGCCGCGATGATCCATACAGTAGAACGAGCCGTCCATATCATCATAGAAATAAGTGTAGCCCGTCTCGGGATCATCTATATACCAGAGCTCCTCTTCTTCATCGTATGTCCAGTCATCCTTTTCCCAGTAAGGATCAAGATAATTCCACCAGCCCTCATCATAATTGCTGTAGGGATCTATACCATGTTCGCTCCACCATTCATCACCCCAGTAATCGTCCCAATCGGACGGTGTCGTTACCGGAGACGTTGTGGTAGTTGCAGGCGGCTTTGTAGTCGTTGCGGGCGGCTTTGTAGTCGTTGCGGGCGGCTTTGTAGTCGCTGCGGGCGGCCTCGTTGTCGTTGCAGGTGGCTTTGTAGTCGTTGCAGGCGGCTTTGTAGTCGTTGCGGGCGGCTTTGTAGTCGTTGCGGGCGGCTTTGTAGTCGTTGCAGGAGGCTTGGTTGTTGTCGTCGGATATAGTGTGGTCGTGACAGAAGGCTCGGTGCTTATAACGACGGGAGTATCAAAATCGGTACCGTAAGCGTTGCCGCCGAAATAGTTATAATACGATGCTTTTGTTCCGTATGCGGGAGCAAGATATGTAGAGGGAGATTCGAGGGTGTGATCCTGCGACATCTGGCGGCTCGTGAGGTTGAAATAGTCATAATAATATGTATCAGGCGGGTTTTCATACGGATCGTCCCACGTTATATCCGTAACATAGCTCTCGCCGTCGAGCATAACAATGTTCCACGCGTGAGGACCGCCGGAGTTTCCGATCACCACAGCGCAGGGAGCGCCCATCTTCTGCATCATGTATGCGTATGCCTGGGAATATCCCGCGCAGACAGTCTTATGCTGCACAAGAGCGCTGTATGCGTTCTGATCGAGATCACCATCAACATAATCTATCGTATGCGTCAGATAATCGTGGGCATATTTCGATCTTTCGATGTTGTTCGGAAGCTCCCACATTACGGCAAGTGCTTTTGAAACGCTCTTTTCGACCGCCTTCTTCGCACCTGTGATGTCCTTTGCGAGAGAGTTGTACATCGGAGAGATCGATATAACATATCCGGAACTGTTGTATGTGTAGCTGTAGCCCGGTTCTGCCCAGAAGATCTGCGGATCATCGTATAATACACTGTAAAACACGATATCGACATTGTCCGTGCTTAGCGGAACGGATAGTTTAATTGTAGAAGCACCGGAAAGAAGTCCCGCGTGGATAGTGTCATACGCGGATTTTCCGTTGTCGTTCAACATACAGCGATAGTAGTAGAAATTAGGATTGACCGACTCACCGTTGTACAGCGTCCCGACGATCTGACCAACTTTATTCGCCTTTCGCAGGACCATAACATCGGGCTCTTCCGAAAGTGTGCCGATTCCGGGAGAATATCTGAGTCCGCCGCGCTTTGACGCGCCTCCGGAAGATGCCAGCGCTGTGGTCTCGGCAGCCCCCTCAGATGCCATTACGGGAACTTCATCTGATGTCTCCGATACGGCTGCACAGGTGAGTGCCGTATAAGTCACGGATGCAGACGAATCGCCGTCATCCGGGAGCGCGGACGTTCCGGCGATTCCGGCATCTGCAGTTTCCGAAGTTTCCGAAGTTTCCGTGGTTGCTGCGGTCTTCGCATTCTCCGCGGAGCACCCCGTGAATGTAACGAGCATAACAAATGATATTAAAAGAGATATCAGCCTTTTTTTATTCATTCATGTCACCCCTTTCTGAGAGACACCGTGCTTGCTTTTAGGTCATTATACCACATCTTCGCCGGTATTTCAATAGTCTCTCCCGCAAAGAACGCCAAAAACAAAACAGGATTTACTCAAAGGCGGCAGGTCACAAAACCTGCCGCCTTTTCATAATCATTGCAGTATTCGCATACGACTATAATAAGAAGCCTTTTATTTCAGATCTGTGTTAAACTGTTCGATCAAGTGGTTTATGCGACCATTATATTCCTCGATCTGTTTATTGAAAGTTTCACCATACTTGACATTTTGATTCATATTAAAAAAAATCTGTATAAATTCCTCACCCAAGCTTCTGTGCCAGTTATGTACGATATTGAAATTCTTAGGATCGCACATATCGTTTAACACCCGCATCTGATTTTCGGAATAAACCAACTTGTATTTTGCCTTACGCGCGGTGCCGCATTCCGGACATACTTCGCCCGCGGTGCCGTACTCACTGTCAAACTGGTGCTTGCACGTTATACATTTGATATAATAGTAAGATCCGTTATAAAGCAGCGCGTCGCGTCTCGCCTTTATGACTGCGGCATCGGTGCTGTATTCGCGTGCACAGGTTATCCAGTTGACCGCACCCTTTACATTGGCCGCGCCTGCAGGAATGAGATAACCATAGGGAGTCGCTAAAGTTTCATGAGTCGTGCTGTTGGGGTCTTTCGGCAGCGGTACACCGCGGATCTCACCGGGTATTTTCTTATTAAACAGGATCTTCTGTCCTTCGTCTATAGCCCACTCTAAAGGCATTGCAAAAAACAGGACACTGTTATCTGCATAACATCTGGGATCACTGGGAGCTTTCCAATCCGGGGTTACATATCCATTTTTGCAGAGCGTTTCAAAGAAGTTTAGAGCCCGCTGAACATTTGCATTTTTCAGATTATTTGTCATGGCATAACCGTTGAAACCGACAGCCGGGGTTCCGGTCGAAGCCGCGAAAAGATACGGAACATCCTCTCCCGCAGAGATAAATTCTCCGTTTTGAGCAGAAAGAGCAGCCCATTTCTGGCACATCTCATTAAACTTATCCCAGGTCCACTGCCCCTTGAAATAAAGATCCATAGGATCTTCCACACCAAGAAGCTTAATGTTTTCTGTATTATATGTAATACCATATCCGGCAGTTATCTGCGTGGGATAGAGATAATGCTTGCCCTTAAAGGCATACAGGTCTGCAACACCCTTAACATCTTTCCACAGAGCGGATCCGGGATCAATGTAATTGTCAAGCGGCTGGAAGCTGTTATTTGCCGCATAACCCAGCATATCATATTCATATCTGACTATATCCGGCGAATTTCCCGCAGCAATAAGGATCCCAAGCTGTTCGGTATAACTGTTTGATGCGCATAATCCCATCATTTCGACTTCGCCGTTGTATTTTTCGGCAAATCTTGTTATAGTGTCTTTTTCGGGACTGATATTTTTAAAATCGTAGTAGCAGAATACTTTGATCTTGTCTTTTACTGTCGGCGTCGTATCCTTTTCAACAGTCACCTTGAATGTGGCCTTCTTGCCCTGATATTTTACGGTCACAGTCTTTGCGCCGGCTGTCGTGCTGCTGAATCCGGTGCACATTCCCAGAGTAAGCGGAGTGGTGCTCTTTGTGCCGTTTGAGTAAGTCAGCTCAACTACACCGCCCGTTACGTCAAGAGCTTCGCCGATCCTGTACGTCGTCTTTGTCGGCGGGGTGACGCTGATAGATTTGAGCGCAGGAGGTTCCGGAGTTTCTCCGTTTGCGAGGAGAATGAGCTTTCCGTTCTTGTAGTAGATCGTAAAATCTCCGCACGCGGGGTCAAGAAGCATAGAGCCGTCAGCATACACGGAGTTCTTGTCGATCTTGAATGTTTTTAAAAGAACAGTGTCGCCTTTCTTGGCCTTGGTGAATACGACAGGCTGGTAATACTTGTCAACGATTTTGAGCGTTATCGGCTTCGAGCCTGCAGTTATGCCGTATTTCGTTACTGCAAGCGACTGCGCGGTGAGATGTGTTCCGGCTTTGGTGCTTGCAAGCTCTGTCGCAGATACCGAGCCGTTGACAAATACCGTGCCGTTTATTGTAAGCTTTGCGGACGGTTTGACATTTACCGCCTTAGCGCCTGTCAATTCTATGTTTTCAAGCACGATCGGATATTTTGCAGATATTGTTCCGCCTTTTTTAAGATCGATCGTCTTAACGCTGTCTCCGCCGCTTATAGTCAATGATGATACATTTTTCGGCATCGTCATCTTATCTATCTCCAGAACAGACTTGACAGTGATTATGTAATCCTTCGCCTCGGTCATCTGGAGCAGCGCATATTCCCACGACGGGCAGTCGTACCCGTTGAGCTTCATTGCGTCAGGTATTTCAGCGCGCACTTCCTTCTTGTAAACGAATGCTTCGAAATTCTTTCCGTCAAGCGTGCTGAAAACCTCGACCTTTGCGCGGTCAAGATTGTCTTTTCCGCTGTAGGTGAACAGCTTTGTGCCGTTAACGGCGATATCGGAGATATTAACGGTGAACACACCGGTTATCGCAGGGACCGACACCTTTTTCGCGGTCGTGGCAGTGTACGAAAAGAACGCAGTGCCGATCGCCGCGCCGGACATCGACTTGTTGAGTGTTATCATATTAGCGCCGGAATCCACACTGTCAAACGTCTTGACAGTGTCAACGGTGATACTGCGGCCGAGCACGAGTTTAGAGCCCTTTGCGCCGCTTATTGTACCGAACACGTTTTCTTTATTGATAGTGATCGTCTTGCCCGCAGCAGCCTTCAACGAAACTGTTTTGCCTTCTTTTGCGGCTGCTACCTCACAGTCTATGATAAGGTCGCTGTTCGCAGTGATCGTCGTTGAACCGAGCGTGAGCTTTTCGCCGGTGATCCTGAACGTGTAATCGCTCTTCGGAATTGTTACTGCCTTTTTCGCTTCCGCGACCATAGTCAGATTAATGACGTTTTCTGCTTTGAGCTTGCCGTCCTTAAGGAGCTTCGGTAGCGTCTTTATAAGCGCGTCAAAGTTGTCGTATTCTTCGCCGTTGAGGGTAGGCTTTGAGAGCTCAACATTGTCTCCGTTGTTCTTCGCAGCTGTCGCGGGCGCTGCATCGTCAGCTTCTTCCGCAAATCCGCTGTACTCCTGGATCGCCGGCTGCTCTGCTTCACCTGCATCGGGCTGTGCATAAACCGGCGTGCTGAACATGGTCACTGTCATTGCGGCGGCAAGTATGCACGACAGCGCTTTTTTCATCTGCTTCACTATAATTTCCTCCTTAACCTTTTCCTTCTGATCGTCAGAAAATCTCCCGATCGCCGTAAAAATCACAGATTTTATTATAACATATTCCGGCTTGGTTTGTCAAACAAAAATATGATAAAGCTCTACTGCCGAAATCGTAAAAAACTGCGCTATTATATGCTGAAGAGCCTGCACTTGCAATTTTCAGCAAAATATGATACACTTTAATCAGAGTTGTGATCTGTCGAAAAGGGATGAATGCTATGAGCGTAAAGAAAAAAGTGCTTCTTATATTTTTATCCTGCGTTATGATAGCTTTAACGGGGTGCGAAGGGCCGGCGAATACTCCGGTCACAGCGCCGGCACCACCGACGACTTCCGCAGCGGCAACTACAATTACATCCGAATTTACCACAACATCCGAAGCTGTAACAACAACCGCGGCAACAACTGCTATGCTAACGACTACAACAGCCGGGACGACTGCTGTGACCGATCCGGCGGCAACAACGCCGGAGACTTCAACGACCGCTGAAACAACAACGACCGCTTCGGCGACAACAACGCAGGAAGCTGCAACGACCGCCAGGATGACAACAGCAACCACTTCGGCGACGACAACTACAACTGCTTTGGTAACAACAACGCCTGTATCGTCAACAACGACAGCCGCGGCGTCCGGAACCGCTGCCGCAGGACGTAAGCCGGAAAAAGACACTGATGAAGACTTTACCGCAACCATGTACGACTACAGCTTTGCCGGTATGAAGAGCGCGCTTAAGAGGGCTGCTCCGGATGACTGTGTCAGTGTCGCGTATTACGGAGTCCCGGCCGACTCGGACAGGGATTATTCGGATATTATAATCCGGGCGGTCTATGATGCCGCTTCGAAGGGAAAATACCTGTATTTCCCCGAGGGGACGTATCATGTCAAAAACGTGAAGATATGGAATACAAAAAATGTCCGGATATGCGGGGCGGGCGAAAAGACCGTCCTTATGACTGCAGACGACGCCGTTGGAGATATAAAGTGGGATATCGCACTCGGCCTTTATAACTGCGACAACTGCGTGGTACGAAATATTACATTTGACGGGAACAACAGTAAGGTCGCGGGCGATCTCTCGGTAGGCGTGCTTCAGCTCAGGATCGATAACTGCAGCGGGGCGAGCATTTACGGGTGCATATTCAGGAACAACAACAGCGGAAATATAAACGTTGTCGGACAGGCCGATGAGCTTAAGATCTTTTACTGCGATTTTCTCAATTCGGACTGCTCGATAGTTGTCATGCCGGGATATATAACGAACGGATATATCTGCAACAACTTCATAGACGGGCAGGAATGGGAGTGGAGCGAGCCCATATCGCTGTATAACGCTCCAGATGACGACAAGCCGAACAGAAACGTTATCATCAGCGGAAATGACATCAGAAATCACACACAGGGCGCCGGAGGTGTTTTCATAACATTTCCGAGCAGGGATATCTATGTTTTAAGCAATTATTTTTACAGATGCGGCGTTGCAATAGGGTGCGGTACGCGGCTTCAGACCGAGAATGACAATAGAGGACCCGTCGATGTCGTGTGCAGGGATAATGTGATCGAATCTCCGACATGGCACGGATTTGCACTTCTTTATGCGGAAGGCTGGATAATAGAAAAAAACACCGTTCTCAACATAACGGACGGCTTCGCGGCGTATCTTGATAAGTGCCGGAAAATTACGGTATCAGATAATTCCATCAGCGGAAGCAGGATCTACGAGGTAGACTGCTCAGAAAATAAGATATTCAGGAACAGCTGATGTAGCTATTTCGTATAATTACGAATTGACCTTTGCGCTTTTTGCGTTTTCAGGCATATTCAAGAGAAGTCGCTTATAATGCGGCTTCGCGGCATCTCAACTTTTGTAGCTTGTGGTCATTTGACGTATGTATTTGTAACAATAACGACCAAATAACGACCAAGATTAGGCGCACATCTGTCAAATATCAACACCATACTTTGGAGGATTTTCAGATGAACAGCATAATAAGCAATTATCACAAAACAATATTGATTTAAGACGCGAAATTCGACAACAAACCAATATTATATATTGTAATTCAGGTAATTATAAATCATCGAATCATACAAACGTAGATTTTACGGTACAATTTACAAAACCACATAAATAAAAAGAGCATATAGCCTGCATCAAAATCATAGAATGTATGCTCTTTTGTGTTGATTATAGAGATTTCTTTAAACATTGGTGGTCCTGTCAACAGTTACGACAGATACGCAAATACATAATGCATTAGATTTTATTCCTGAAATAAAGTATCAATTTCATCGATATCAATATACCATTTAACTATTTCTGGCTCAAATGACCAGTGTTTTGCTCTTAAGAATATATGATATTCAACCTCATATCGCGTGCGGAATATCACTCAAAACAGTTTCGGCAAGGTTAGGTCACGCTTCGGTTTCAACAACGAGTAATATATATGTTCACGCGATACAGTCAGCCAATGCAGCGGCGGCAGATGCTATCAATGTGGCGCTTTCTCCGCACAAGGCGGCAAAGAGAGCCAAAAAGCTCCGGATCAACAGCAGTATCGCATAATAACACAAAGACACGGCAGATCATAACGGTCTGTCGTGCCGTTGTGTTTTCTGAATTTCAGCTAATGTTTTTTACATATAGTATAAAAATATAGCGCCGATTTGCAAGCCTGCTCACACTTATTATTCAAAACCAGCCTCTCAAAAGATACACTTCATTACGATAAATCGCCTCAAACTGCGATAAATAAAGGGCTCACGAATCTTGGCGTGAACAAATTGTGAACAAAACGCCAAAATGATGTTAAATTTTTGATTGAATTATCAAATAATAAAACCGCTTAACAGGCTTTGTTAAGCGGTTTCTTTCTGGTGGACCCGGGGAGGATCGAACTCCTGACCTCCGCGTTGCGAACGCGGCGCTCTCCCAGCTGAGCTACGAGCCCATATAACGGTGATATTATAACACAAAAAGAAAACAAATGCAATAGCAAAATGCTAATTTCTAAAAAATTTTAAAAAACTATTGTAATCGAGCATCATGTTGTGGTATAATACATTATGAGTGACTATATTTCAAAGGACTATTAAAATGCAGGAACAGACGATATACGGGCGAAACGCCGTTGTCGAGGCTATAAAAGCCGGAAAGGCGATCGACACCGTTTACATACAAAAGGGCGCGGAAGGCCTCGGAAAGCTTACCGCAATGGCCAAAGAAAGCGGAGCCGTTGTGAAAGACGCTACCGCCGACAAACTCAGCGAGATCGCGGGAACGCCAAAGCACGGCGGAGTCGCGGCAGTGATCTCCGCTGTGGAATATTCCACAGTCGAGGAAATACTTGCGGCAGCGGAAGAAAAAGGCAAGCCTCCGTTCATCATAATCGCGGATGAGATACAGGACCCCCACAACCTGGGTGCAATAATAAGGACGGCCGAAGCCGCCGGAGCCGACGGAATTATCATACCGAAGCGCCGGAGCGCAGGACTCACCTCGACGGTATTCAAAACCTCCGCGGGAGCTGCGAGCTGGGTAAAGGTCGCAAGAGTCGCCAATCTCGTGGATACGATGAAACAGCTCAAAGCTGCGGGAGTGTGGATATACGGCGCGGATATGGACGGCGAACCGTTCAGGAAAGCCGATATGTCCGGCGCAGCAGCGCTCGTTATCGGATCCGAAGGATCCGGGCTCGGCAGACTCGTAAAGGAAAACTGCGACAAGATAGTATCAATAGATATGTACGGAAATATAAATTCGCTGAACGCCTCAGTGAGCGCAGCCATACTGATGTATGAGATAGTGCGCATACGGTGCGGGGAATGATACCCGTGTACAGCGGGAAAGGGGGAAGATCATCGGATGTCTGAGTTTTCACTTGATGATATTCTTGACAAATACGGACATAAAGACGGCGGAGGATCAAAGATCGACGCCGATGACATACTGAACGATATCCTCGGCGAAGAAGCCGAGTCAAAAAGCCGCAGACGCAACGGATCATCTGTCCCGGACGCGGTCAGGGTGGAGTCTGAAAAAGAAAAGGCCGAAAAAGCCGAAAAGCGCCTGCAGGAATTTGAGGAAAAGAAACAGCAGACAAGTCGCCGCAGGGCCGAATTTGAGGAACAGCAGCGGCAGGCCGAGGAAAAACGTCGGGCGGAGCTCGCCGAAAAACAGCGCATAGCCGAAGAGAAGAAACGTGCCGAGCTCGCCGAAATGCAGCGAAAGATCGAAGAAGAACGCCTCGAAGGAGAAAGAAAACAGGCGGAACTTGCCGAAAATGCACGCCTTGAAGAAGAAAAGAAGCGCCGCGAGGAAGAAAAGAAGCGTGACGAGGAGCTCGAAGAGATCCGCATAGCCTCGGAACAGAGAAAAAAAGCCGAGGAAGAGCGCCTGCAGAAGGAAGCCGCCGAAAAAGAACGGCGTGAAGCTGCGGAAAAAGAACGCACCGAAAAAGAAAAGAAACGCCGCGAGCGCAACGACGAGATACAATGGGTCATAGACGAGAAGGACCGCCGCGAGCGCCGCAGAAAACGTAAGCTCGATGAAGAAGAGCGAAAGCGCGAGCAGGAAGAGCTTGAGCGTCAGCAGGAAGCTGACAGACAGCGTGCCGAGGAAGAAGAAGCCATGCGGCAGCGCCTCGCAGATCAGGAAACTGCACGCCGCCGTAAAGCCGACGAAGAGTCCGAGTGGCTGTACGCTACAAAGAATATAGTTCTGCAGGACGCGCCGATAGAGCTACCGACAGCGGACAGAGAAGAAGAGGAAACCGTACCCGATACGTCGGATTCGCCGTCTGCGGAAACACTTGAACTTGAGAAAAATCTCAGACAGCAAAAAATCGAGATAGACTCCCAGAAGCTGCTGATAAAGGAATCCCAGCTTGAAGATCCCGAAGATTTCCTGAATGCGATGAACCCGTACGAATTCGGGAAAAAAGCGGGCGTGACCGAACAGCTCGAAACGATCTCCGCACAGCAGCTCTCCGGAGATACGCAGAAAGTCGATTCCGCTCAGCTGAAACAACTGCTGAATGAAGACGGAGATACCCGCTCGATAGAAGATATCGTTGACGGCGCAACAAGAGTCATACCCGACACGGTGAAGGCGGAACACAAGGACGAGCCAGATACCGAGGAAATAAAGGAATTCGTGCCGAAAACGCACGATACCAAAGAGGTCCGCAAGCGAACGGAAGAGGAAGAACGCCTTATCCGCTCGATCAATGACACTATGGAGCAGAAACGGCTTGCCGATCTGCGCGACACAAATCCCGCAGCCTCATTTGACACGGGTCCGTTCGATCAGATAGTTCTTCCGACAAGGACAGTCAAGCTCGAAGCTGCGGACAACAAGGTGCTTGAATCGGGCGAAATACCCATGAGCGACCCCGCAATAGCGGAGCAGAAGCTTAAAGAGCTCTCCACCAAACGCAAGCGCCGTATCTCAAACTTCGTGCTTGAGGATATCTCGGACGATGAGATAGACTACGATGAAGAAACATACGAGATCCCTGCGGAGGAAGAAGCCGCCGGCACGTGGACAGATCTCACCGAAACGCACAAGAGCCTGCATCTGCGGTTCATACTGCTGTTTATCGTAACGGCGGGACTTATCGCGGCAAACATACTCCAGCGCATATTCATAAAGCAGAAG
Organism: uncultured Clostridia bacterium; assembly: GCA_947166515.1. Lineage (GTDB taxonomy): Bacteria > Bacillota > Clostridia > Oscillospirales > Ruminococcaceae > Ruminiclostridium_E. The sequence goes on from CAMVEM010000032.1 coordinate 17,155, forward strand.
ATCGGCGTATTCGGCAATGAGCTCGGGCTGCTGAGCAACGACGGCGTTGTCTTCGCGAACCTCATCTGCGGAGTCGTCGGAATGATACTCTGCTCATCGGTTATTACCAGCGGCATCTCGAAGCTTTTCAGAGGACGTGCGGACTGTGACAGCGTCTGCTCGGTGAGCTGCCTGCTGTCGCTCGCGGCGGCGGTGCTCCAGCTTGTTGACACGAACGACATGGAACAGGGCAGAGCGTTCATATATATCCCGACTGCGCTGCTCGGACTGCTGTTTAATTCAGCCGGCAAGCTGAATATGATAAAGCGCGCAAAGAAAAACTATAAGTTCATCAATTCCGAGGGCAGCAAATACTACGCAGAGGTCATAGACGGACAGAGCGAAGCGTCGGCGTTCACGAAGGGCGCGGTGTCGGAGCTCCCGTATCTTGTGACCATGCGCAAGACCGAGCTGCTGACGGATTTCCTCAAAAAGAGCTACTGCGAGGATATGGCGGACAGAGTTTCTCGCAAACTTGTGCCGATCTCGCTTATCGCGGGCGTGCTGCTCGGACTCCTGATCTACTTCATACCGAACGGGACCACGGTCAACGGTGTGGCTGTATATGACCACAACATTTACTGGGCTGTATCCGTGGGAGTCGGCGTGATCTGCGCTATGGCACCGTTCTCGATGATGTTCATGGTCAATAATCCGTTCCGCAGAGCGTCGAAAAGGCTGCTTAAAAGCGGCTGTGCGCTGCTCGGATATACCTCGGCGGAGGAATTCGGCGAAGCGAACTCGGTACTTGCCGACGCAGCGACACTTTTCCCGAAATCGGCTGTCGAATGTACGAACATCAAGCCCTGCAAACTGCAGAACTCGCTCAACAACGTGTCTCTCGACATGGCGATAATACTTGCCGCGTCGCTCGCTATAAAGAGCGGGTCGGTGTTGTCCGGTCTGTTCTTCGACATGATCGGCGCCAAGAAAGAGATGATCGCCGATATAGACGGCTGCATATATGAGGACAACCTCGGCGTCATGGGCTGGTACGGCAACAAGCGCATAATAATGGGAAGCCGTGAGCACATGAAGCAGCACAGCATAAAGATACCGGAAATGAGCGCGATAGCAAAATACTCGCGCAACGGCTCGGACAGCGTGTATCTCGCGGTCGGCGGAGAGCTCGCAGTGATATTCTTCATAAGGCTTACTGCGAACCCGGCAGTCCGTGCGAATATCAGAGAGCTCACATCAAAGGGCGTATCGGTGATACTCAAGACTACCGATTCGCTTATCACTAATGCAAAGATCGCGGATCTGTTCGATATTGATCCGGAAAAGGTGAAGATAATCGGCGCAAGCCTGCACGACCTGTACAATGAGTGCACAAAGTACACTACCGAGGGCTGCGGCGCGATGTCGTGCTCCGGAAGCTTTGTTTCACTCGCAAAGGGTATCACTTCTTCAAAGAAGCTGATAAAGGACGTTCTGATGTCGCGCGGCGTGATGCTGTTCGGAGTTATCGCGGCGGTGCTGCTGATGATACTTTCCGCATTCTCAGCATATACACTGCCGTTTATTCCGGAGATCATCTCACTGTGGCACATAGTGTGGCTGCTGATAATGCTGTTCTTCCAGATGTTCAGACGATATTGATTTATAATTACCCAACTCCCGGCCCCCTTCCCTAAAGGGAAGGGGGCCTTCTTTTTCTTTGTGGGGAGCAGAGGGCTGACCGACAGACCTCTGCTCCCCATAAATAAAAAATTAGCCCCCTCCCTTTGGGATGGGGTCGGGGGTGGGGCAACCTCATCATCTCTTTGAATATTGAAACAGCGCAGTTGTTATTTTGCATAAATTTTATAACCGTTTTAAGTATAAATAAATAAATTTGACAGAAAATACTTGAAAAATTGTTACAGTTGGGTTATAATGGTATTATGTATAACTTTGATGCGCCGGAAGTCGCAATTACATATAAACAATCGGGGAGATATTATGAAAAATAATTCTGGCATAGAAAAATATCTGCATAACGCTTACGGCCATCTCCAGACTATCAACCGTCATAAGCGCCTTGTTATGCATTACTGCTTCAAGGCTGGACTCTACAGACAAGGGTTGCTCCACGACCTTTCAAAATATTCACCGTCGGAATTTCTGGTCGGCGTGAAGTATTTCGACGGCCACAGAAGCCCTAACACGTTTGAACGCGAAGAAAAGGGCTACAGCGGCGCGTGGCTCCACCACAAGGGCCGCAACAAGCACCACTTTGAATACTGGATAGACAACAAGCCGACCGGCGACCGCAATATGGCGGGCGTAAAAATGCCGGTGAAATATGTTGTCGAGATGTTCTGCGACAGGATAGCCGCCTGCAGGGTATATCTCGGGGACAAATATACGGACGCTTCGGCGTATGAGTATTACGAAAGATCGCACTCACACTACATGATACATCCCGAAACAGACAAGCTTCTGAGACGGCTTTTGATAATACTCCGCGATTACGGCGAGGATAAAGTCTTCGCGTACATACGCAGGCGGGTGCTCAAATAATGGAAGTATTGCTCGGAGCGGTAGTTATCATAATACTGCTTTTCATACTCGGCTTCGGTTTTGATATCATATCTTTCGGGATAGCCGCGGTGATACTTATAATGACGGGACTTACCTCGCTCGCGTTTCTTTATATGTTTGTACGGCTGATATTGTCGAAAAGGCTCGAAGGCGAATTTACGAGGATAGGCAGGCAGGGCAAAGAAAAGTTCGACCGCGCGTATTATCTGACAGACTACGGTGAGGTGCCGAACGTTTTCCCTTGTGAATTCGTAATGCGCGACAAGCTTTATAAAAAAGGCAGGAAAGTCCGGCTGCGCATCGACCGCAACAAAAAGCACATCTATGACCGCAACGCATTTATAACGATAATCACCGGAACTTTTCTCGGACTTATCGGAACCATGTTCGTGCTCGGTATAGGGATATTTCTGCATCTTTTCTGACAGATAAATAATAATTTGTAGGTTTTTCTGGGGGGCTTTCCGGAGTCGCTTATGACCGCCTTTTATGCGCGCATCATGCGCTCTTTTGGGCGGTCAATCGCTGCATCGTGCAGCGCCCCCAGACCCCCTTCGGGTGGGGACTCCGTCCCCACACCCCTGTTAGGGGGGCTTTCCGATCGCC
>CAMVEM010000033.1 GCA_947166515.1 uncultured Clostridia bacterium
CCGAAACGGGATATTTCAGCCATTCTTCTATCTCACCGCGCAGGGCTGTACGGCTCGTTACCACAAGCGGAAGCTCCTTCAGCTGTTTGCGTGTGACAGCCTTTTCCTGCGCAAGCGAGTGTCCCGCAGGAAAAAGAACACCCCATATTTCCTTTGTTGGCAGGCGCAGATAGTCGAACTTTTCGATGTCGATCGGCTCCAACAGAAATCCGAAATCAAGCAGACCGTGTTCAAGCATTTCCTTGATGCGGTCGGCGGTACCCGTGATGATCTCAAAGCTCACAAGCGGATAACGCTCACGAAAATGCGCTATCAGATCGGGTAGTATTTCCGCGGCTTTCAATCCGCCGCTGCCGACGGAGATCACACCGCTTATTTCTTCCTGCTCACGAAACTCGCTGTCTATCTTGTTCATGAGCGATACAACTTCCTCGGCTCGTCTGCGAAGCATTACGCCCGAATCGGTAAGCGTGAGCCGTTTCCCCCTGATGAACAGTGTTGTGTGCAGCTCGTCCTCAAGCTCCTTCATCTGACGGCTGAGTGTCGGCTGTGTCACATGAAGCACCTCGGCGGCTCTTGATATGTTCTCCTCACGAACGACCGTGAGGAAGTATTCCAGTAATCGGAGTTCCATTTATTCGCCCCCTTGAAAGCGGTATAGCAGATCTGTTTATCATTTTTCTGACATTCGGGACAATAGCACGAGCTTCGTCCTCCTATTCTCCGTTCAGTTCCTTGCATTTGAATACGGGAATGATGACGTAAGGAGCATTTTTCAGCATAGTGTACTGTCTCGGCATTGCGTGGGCGTACATCTTCTGACCGAGCGTAGTGGGGTAAGGCTTCGGTCTGTTCAGATACGCTTCGGCATCGAACTTGTCCGCTATCTTCTTCGCGTAGTCGAAAGCGTACTCCTTTTCTTCATCCGTTCTCAGAATTATATATAACTCCAGTTTCGATTGTGATTCCATGTGGGTGCGGCATTTCCTGCTTCAAGAATACGCTTTATTGTTTCAAAATCTACATCTTTGTCGAGAAATTCTCTAACGGTTCTTCGTTTGTGAATTGTTTCGTACAGTTCCATAATTCAATCCGTCATTTCGTTTTTCTGGCCCGTCCGCTTATACGCAAATTCGAGCAGACCGATGTTCAGCACCGCGAACACCGCGAGGTATATGGGCATTATACCGATACCGACAGCCTCCTGCAAATGTCCGAACGCCATTGGCATAAACGTGCTGCCGATGTATGCCGACGCCATTTGGAGCCCGATGACGGCGGCGCTGTTCTTTCTGCCGAAATTCGCCGGAGCCATGTGCTGTATCGCGGGATATACCGGACCCATGCCTGTTCCCGTTACCACAAATCCGACAGCTGCGAATATGTACCCGGGCAGCGGCAGAAATATCAGCAGAATGCCGACCGCTTCGACTGCAATGCCTATGCGGATAAGCAGCTTATCGCCGAGCTTGTTTGACACGAATGCGGATATCAGCCGCCCGAGCATAAGTCCGCCAAATATCAGCGAGCCGAACGCCGCGCAGGTCTCAGCGCTGATGTTTTCTTTTGTTCCCGCGAAGTAGCTCGAAGTCCACAGAAAGCAGGTCGCCTCTCCGGAGCAGTACGCGAAGAACGCTATCAGCGTCGGGATAACTCCGCGTATTTTCAGCGCGTCCTTTATGCCGGCGCTGTCTTTTTCATCGTCATCGCCGCCGAACTGCTCACTTTTCTTTTTCCAGAGCGGCACCGACAGCAGGCATATCAGCATTATCCCCGACTGGATATACGCTGTCCAGCGATATCCCTCGTTCCAGTGTGCACTTGCGAGCGCCAGCGACATTATGTACGGGCTTATCATAGCACCTACGCCATAGAAGCAATGCAGAAAGTTCATCACCGAAGACGAATAGTGCTTTGCCACATAATTGTTGAGCGCCGCGTCAACGCAGCCCGCACCGATACCATAAGGCACAACAAACAGAAACAGCCTCCAATACTGCGTCGAGAACGAAAAGCCGATAAGTCCGATTACGGTCAGCAATATAGACAGCACGACTATCCACTGCGTCCTTATTTTCCGTATCAGATATGGCGCAATAAGTGCGGAAATGATCGTCATGAACGATATCGACATAGATACATAACCGGCATACGACGAAGGCACATCGAAGTCCGCCTGAATAGTCGGCCAGCCGGAGCCGAGAAGCGAATCCGGCAGTCCGAGACTTACGAAAGCGAGATATATTACAGCAATAAGCAATGCACCCATAACTTGTCTCCTTAATGTTGACTTTTTTTATATGGTGTGATCATAGTATATCACAACCGATACACATTTTCAATACACGAGATCACAAAATCAGAAAACTCTTGAAAAATACCGTCCTTTGTGATATAATATCCCTTGATGTCAGAAAAGGCGGTATTATTTATGTTACTTATGCTTGCGGTAGTCGGACTATACACTATCACTTCTTTGAATGACAAATACGCTGTGAGCAAGGCAAAATACAACGGTTCACAGCTCACGTTTTTTATGGCGGCGGGAACGGTCCTGTTCCTGCTGCCGCTGCTTCCGTTCGCGGACACGACGATCACGGCGAATTGGCTCGCTCCTGTATTCGTGCTTCTTATCGCGCTTTCAAAATATCTCGAATTTGATATGAGCGCTAAGATTCTCGAATATATGTCGGCGTTCGAGCTGAAAGCGTGGGTCGGCATACTCCTGTTCGTTTCATATTTTACGGATGTTATAATTTACAGCCAGACGATCAGCATTGTTAAACTGCTGTTCATCGCGCTGACAATGGCGGGACTTGTGATGATCGCGGTCTCGGGACGCGAAAAAGTGAACTACAAAAAGATCGCCTTACCGATGGTGCTCTACCTTGCGGCGCGGTTCATATACGGTTTCGTGATGAACGCGGCGGAGGGTATCATTTCATCGACAATGACGCTTCTGTTCGCGCTTATCGTGCTTGCTCTCGTTATGCTGCCGTCGGCAAAACCGTGGACTGTCGCAAAGAACAGTCCCGAGGGTATGAAAGGTGTTATCATTGTTCTTCTGTGCAAGCTCCCGAACGCGCTCGGTCTGCTCGGTGAGAACGCCGTGGCAGCCGAGAGTCTGACAAACTTCGCATTCATACCGCCAATGATACTGATAGTGATATTTATTGTAGGACTGTTCAGCAAGAGCACCCGTCCGACAGGTCTCAACCTCGTGGGAAGCATAGTCTGCATTATCGGAATACTCGGTTTTCAGGTAGTGGGAATGATATGAAGTGCCGAGTGTAATATCCTCGGCTGAAACTGCATATATCGAAGCAAATGCCGAGAACACGACAGGCGTGTTTGCTTAAGCGCGAATTCAGGTTCCGGCAGCAAATGGGTGCTTACGGGCGACAGCTATGTTATGAGCTTCACCTGCGACGCGACAAGCGTCATTTCCAACGGCTACACTCTTTATGTGAACGGTGCGGCACTTAAGGGAACGAACTGATAATTTCCTTTCTTCATAACAACAGCACCGGAGAGCTTAATACTTTCCGGTGCTGTTGTTTTTATTAATGGAGTAATTTATGACATTCAGGCGAAGTATTCTCCTACATCGGCGCTGGCGTTGTATTCCTTGCGGATACGAACGATGATCGACCCGTCTGCCTGTCTGCTTTCCTCGTCGATCTTATAACGGGTCTTATTTTTTTCGAGCTGCGCTTTATATCGCTTCAGTTCGTCCTCGTTGTGCTTATAGAGCATATCGACTGGAAGTCCGGCATTGTCTGTCTGCTGAAATCGTAGTGTCTGCATAATGCAGGCTGCCTGTATTCTTTTCATATTATTTACCCCTTTCGGCATTTATATGTTTATTTTATCACTGTTTTATAAAAATTTCAAAGCAAATTCTGCACAAAAATGATTAATGTGATTTTTGTGCAGATTCACACAATGTGTCAATTTCAAACATGTTTTTTAACACTTGGTGCATCTTAATCAGAATTATTACTGAATTATTATCTGTTTTAGGATTTACGACTTGATTTCTTACGATTGCTATGTTATAATATAATTGTAATTAATGAATAACGCAACGACACACGCAGCAGGACAAAAGCCCGCATAAGTCTGATCACGGTAATGCGACGGACTTGTGATGCTGCGTGTTTTTGTTTGCGGAAGAAAGGAAACACAGTTATGCCACAGAATCAATTCCAGCGAATGATGTTCGCGCTTATGACAGTCATTGTCACAGTTCACGCCTATGTTTTTTACAGCCTTTATGTTGTCAACGGAGAAACGATTATGGTGCTGACTGGACAGAATACCGTTCTCGGTGCGATCGACAGTATGGGCGGAGTGTATATGTTCGGGACGAATGTGCCGATATGGCTTGTTGTCATCGTTGAATTTTTATTTGCCTATACCCTTGAGGTTCTCGTTGGAAGTCCTCTTTCATTCAGACTGGCAAGCAAGGTGTTTGACCCTGCAAAAACTCACCCCGTAATGTTTGAAACGGCTATAATCTGTGCTACAGTAGGTATTATGTGTCCGGCAATGAGTTTTATCGCGGCATTTCTCTATTATCCCTACTACGCAGGTTTCAGCGTTGTTACGCTACTCGCGAACTGGCTCAAGCTCGTTTGCTTCAACTTCCCGTTTGCGTTCTTTTCTCAGATTTTTTTCATTCAGCCGCTTATCCGCACTTTATTCAAACTGATCTTTGTCAGAAAAAAATCAGCCTAATTGTTCGGAAACACGCAGACGGAGCATTTAAACTGCCTTCGGATTTGTGAAAAATCTCCATTGACAAAAATTGCATGAAAGTGATATAATATATGCAAGTTAATATCTAAAAAGTGTGCAGCGAATGGGACATATATCCCGAGCATAAGTCCGGCTTATGTTTCATTCGCTGCACACTTTATTTTTCGGAGGCAGATATGGAAAACACAAAAATGGCTGAAATGCCGATCAGAAAGCTGATGCTCTCAATGGGCATACCGATGATAATTTCAATGGTACTACAGGCTGTCTATAACATTGTTGACAGTGCATTTGTGTCGAATATGGCTGTCGGCGGAGAACAGGCGCTCAATGCTTTGACGCTTGCTTTCCCGATGCAGATACTTATGGTCGCCGTAGGTATCGGAACGGGCGTGGGGGCAAATGTCCTCACCGCGAAAAACCTCGGCGCCGGAGATACCGAAAAAGCGAGTCGTGCCGCAGGAAACGCGGAATTTATGGCAGCTGTGATCTATGCAGTATTTTTGATATTCGGACTGTTCGGAACTGACATGTATATAGGTTCACAGACTACCGATCCCGAAGCTGCGAGAATGGGTGCGGACTATCTGCGGATATGCAGTGTACTTTCGTTCGGAATGTCGTTCTTTGCGATATATGAAAAGCTCCTGCAAGCCACCGGACACTCGATGTATTCAACTATAGCGCAGATCGCGGGCGCAGTCACAAACATTGTGCTTGACCCGATAATGATATACGGATGGCTCGGTCTTCCCGAAATGGGAGTAAAGGGCGCGGCTTACGCTACCGTTATCGGACAGATCGTGTCATTTGTTCTGGCGCTGATATTTCACCGTAAAGTCAATACCGTGATAAAGAACAAACCCGAATACCTTAAACCCGATCTTCGCATTATAAAACAGATATATTCCGTAGGACTGCCCGCAATAATCTCACAGGCGCTTATTTCCGTTATGACTTACGGAATGAACCTCATTCTCGGCAACATTTCCGCAGATGCGGTCACGGCATACGGCCTTTTCTACAAGGTGATGCAGTTCCTTCTTTTTGCGGCGTTCGGAATGCGTGACGCTATAATGCCGATAACTGCGTTCAGCTACGGAATGGGAGACTCGGACCGTATACGCGATTCCGTGAAATACGGGCAGTTTTACACATTTATCATAATGCTTGCGGGTACACTTGCTCTCGAATTATTTGCGGAACCGTTTTCGGCGGTGTTTGGACTGTCGGGCGTGACGAATGACCTGTGCGTAAGCGCAATGCGGATAATTTCGCTGAGCTTTGTTTTTGCGGGAGCAAATATTGCCTTTCAGGGCGTATTTCAGGCTCTCGGAGCAGGTGTAAGCTCGCTTCTTATCTCGCTCGGCAGACAGCTGATATTTGTATTTCCTTTTGCGCTTATGTTTGCGGGAATGGCAGGTGAGAGAGCTGAAAACGCATGGCTTGTGTGGATAACCTTCCCGATAGCGGAAGTCCTCACTGCCGTCGTCGCCGTAATCCTGCACGCGAGGATAATGCGGACAAGAGTCGCGGAGAGGTGCGCAAAAAATGCTCAAATAGCTTTTTCGGGCGGAGTAAAATGATCTGTTGCATTTTAAGTTGATTTTAAGTTTTATGTGTTATAATAAATGCACAGTCCACAACTTAAGCGGATAACGAAGTTTAACGTTTCTGTCTCCCCCGTCTCCGGCGGGGGAGACAGAAACAGAATTTTCTTAAGTTGTAGATACTGATAATAAACGTATCAAATAAAAAGGAGAGTCCGATATGAAACATAAAAAATATTCGTCAATACTTATGGCAATGTGCATCTGTGCGGCAATAACAGGCTGCGCGGGCAGTAATACCGCAGAAAGCACAACAACAGAGAATTCCGCGGTCACATTCCTTACTGCCGAAGCCGATACAGAGCAATCCGAACAAACAACAGCTGCCGCAACATCTTCGGAAGCAGCCGAAACAACGGTAACGGAAAGTAAGACTCAGATAGTGACAAACCTTGACAGGCTCGATATGACAAAGTGGCAGTATAACGCCGATGACGATGTTTATTATCAGATCGGCATTTCGTATTGTGAAACTCCCGCCGACGCAAGCTATGAAACGCTTGCCGTGTTCGTTCCCGGAGCGTATATGACAGGCACGGATAACGGAGACGGTACATTTACCTGCGAGCTGTCGGACGGCACTCTGAACGGCTATACCGCCGGGACCGCGCCGATAGTTATGCCGATAAATACGCCCGGGTATTCCGCGATGTCCGCACTCACCGATTATTCGAGCAGCGTAAAGTCCTACACAAGCGCCGGATTTGTCTATGTTCACGCGGGCTGTCGGGGACGCGACGCGGGAGCTCCGGCAGGCGTTACCGATCTGAAAGCAGCCGTAAGATATGTGCGTTACTGTGACGATGTTATCGCGGGCAGCGCCGAGCGTATATTCACATTCGGAATGAGCGGCGGCGGAGCGCAGTCCGCGCTTATGGGTTCAACGGGAGACAGCGAGCTTTATACTCCGTATCTCGAAGCGATAGGTGCTGTGCAGGGCGTGAGCGACGCGGTATGCGGCTCTATGTGCTGGTGCCCGATAACGAATCTCGATACCGCAAATGAAAGCTATGAGTGGATGATGGGCATTACAAGAAGCGGTCTGTCCGATGATGAGCAGGCGATCTCCGACGCTCTCGCTAATGCTTGGGCAGATTATGTCAACAATGCCGGAATAAAGGACGAGAATGGCAATGTTCTCACTCTTGAAGCGTCCTCTGACGGCATTTATCAGGCGGGGAGCTATTATGACTATATCAAGGGTGTTATCGAACAGTCGCTGAATAATTTCCTTTCCGATACGACATTCCCGTATGACGCGAGCAGCAGTTCTTCCGGCGGAGGACGCGGAGGTATGGACGGTCATGGCGGCGAAAGACCGAGCGTGGAGAGACCCGACGGAATGCCAAACGGAGAAAGACCCGACGGAATGCCCGGCGGAGAAATGCCGTCGGATATGGGCGGCGGACAGTCCATCGAGGATATTGACAACATTACACGAAACAGTACAACAAGTGGCATAAGCCTTTCCGGCACCTACGAGACCGCGCAGGATTACATCGACGCGCTCAACGCGAACGGCGAGTGGATAACTTACGACGCGACTACAAATACAGCGAAAATATCGAGCATAGCCGATTTCGTCAAGGCGTTCAAGTCCGCGTCCAAAAATCTCGGCGCTTTCGATCAGCTTGACGGCGGACAGGGTGAGAACACACTGTTCGGTTACGGCGACGGAAGCGGAGCACATTTTGACAGCGTGCTTGCCGGCATACTCTCCGATCTCGGAAGCGAGTATGCCGACGGCTATGCAGCAGACCTTGAAAAGACCGACAGTGTCGGATATACCGCCGAACAACGCTTGAATATGTACACACCGCTTTATTACCTGCTCGAAAGCTCCGAGGGCTATGGAACAAGCACCATTGCGAAATACTGGCGCATACGCACGGGCATAGCGCAGAGCGACACGGCGCTCACTACGGAAGTAAATCTCGCTCTTGCCCTTGAAAACTATGACAGCGTGGAAAGCGTCGATTTTGCGACCGTATGGGGTCAGCAGCACACCGAAGCCGAGCGCACCGGCAGCAGTACCGAGAATTTCATCAATTGGGTAAATGAGTGTCTGAAATGACAACAACAGCTCCGAAATGGCATTTATAGCATTTCGGAGCTGTTTTGTGCCGATCTGGCGTGAAGCAGCTGCACAGATAGCAATACGCAGGCATCTGTTTTTTCGCCACTATTAACAACTTAAGGAAAATTCTGTTTTCGTCTCCCCCGCCGAAGGCGGGGGATCACGCTTTTATGGCTTCATAGAATTCTTTAAAACTATTCGCATTATTGCACAGGAGTTATCCAAAGCGGATTGAAGAACTCATAGCATCCGTCGTATTTATAATCCGCGATCTTTGCGGAATTATAAACTATCGGCTGCATCATGCCGGTGAGCGGTATATCAAGGAATTGCTCCTGATCCTGTGCTACAAGATACCTGAATATCTCAATAAGACGAGTTTCATCATTTATAGTCTTGAACTCATGCACCATATCCATAAATTTTTCCGAATCTTCAAGAAGCGGGAGCGACACGCCCTGCGCCATATACTCTATTGCGCCGAACCATTGTGTCGGGCTTGCGTAATCATAATAAGTTTCCTGAAGGGTAAGGTCAAACGCGGAGGGGTCATAGAAGCTCTGGAACCAATCATTGGTCTCCATTTCCTTTATTTCCATCTTCATTCCGACTTCGCCGACCATATCCTTTATAAGAAGCGCGATCGTACTGTTTTCAACGCTGCCTGAGGGTATCGTGCATACGAATGACAGCGGTTTGCCGTCCTTATCTCGTATGCCGTCTTCTGCGTGAAAAATCCAGCCGGCATCATCAAGCAGCTTTGCAGCTTCGTCGGCATCATACGAATAGCTTATTTTCGGGCATTCATCTTCATAGAGTGAGCCGGGTGTAAGAACTGTATCGGCGACGGGCTCATAACCATACGACATACCCTCTGAGATCGTATCCTTGTTTATTGAGAGAGCGATCGCCTCACGGATCGTTTTATCTCCTAAGATACCGTTGAAATTGAGTGTAAGGTTTCTCGATGTAGACTGTATCGGTGACATTTTGCAGCCCATACCTTCGAGAGAAAGAAACTGTGTGTATTGATCGTAGCTCAGTTCGGAAGCTCCGTATAAAAGATCGATCTCTCCGTTTTTAAGCGCCTGAGAGCGTGATGTCTGATCGGGAATGTATTTTGATACAACTTCATCATAATACGGCTTGCCGTCCCAGTAATCCTCGTTACGGACAAAGCGTGTGTACTCACCTTTGACATACTCATCATATATATACGGTCCGGTCCCTACAGGCTTGACTTCCTTGCCCTCGTTTTTGGCTTCGATCTGTTTGGGTGATACCATCACCATAACGTCTGTCCAGCAAAGATCGGTCATCAGTCCATAATACGGAGTGTCGTAGCTTAATACGACAGTGCTTTCATCGGGACAATCGATATTTTTTACTGTGCCTATCGTTGGCAGAGAATAAGAAGCGGGTGAGTTCTGCATATCGATAAAATTGGCTTTTACCGCTTCGGAATTGAAACTCTCTCCATCGTGGAACTTTATGCCCTTGCGAAGATTGAGTGTCAGTGTGCAGCCATCATCGCTGATATTCCAGCTTTCCGCGAGTCTCGGAATTATCTCTCCGTTTTTGTATGTCACAAGGGTGTCATAGCAAACACGGCTCAGAGTATATGCAGCAGGTACCATCTGCAAAGGATACAGACAATCCGTTTCCCCTATGGAAGCGATATTAAGCACTTTCTTTCCGTTGTCTGCCGATACAGCCGTTCCGGTATCATTTGCTGCTGTACCGCCGGCAGATCCGGAATTACCGCACGCCGCAAGCGACAAGCATAATCCTGCACAAGCGAGCAGCGACATAAATTTTCTTATCATTTCATTTTCCTCCTGAAAAAATTTTATTGAACGGACTCATGTATTATCTGTCCGTGTTCAATCTCAAACATCCGACTGCACAGTCGTGAAGCAGCACTGAGATCATGTGTTATAAGCATATATGAACATCCGTGATCATTTTTATACTCAGCCAGAAGATCAAGGATCGACTCAGTCGTTATAAGATCGAGACCGGCGGTAACTTCATCGAGTACAAGGAATTTCGGTCTTACCGCAAGAGCACGCAGTAATCCGAGACGGCGCTGTTCGCCGCCAGATAACGCTCTTACCGGTACCGATAACAGATTATTGGATAGCCCCATTTGTACCATAAGCCGCAGGATAGTTTCATAGCGTTCGGACTTTTTCATTGATGTAAGATTACACAGCGCTTCCTCGGCGTTCTGCATTACACTGCGGGAGGGGCTTAATGTTCCTTTCTCATCCTGAAAAGCCGCCTGGATCTCAGTACGGCATCGCCGCCAGCGATTGCCTCTCCATTTCGATGTATCTTCACCGTCAAACATTATTTTCCCCGAACTCGGCTTTTCAAGCCCTATAATGAGCCTTGAAAGCGTGCTTTTACCGCTTCCGCTTTCACCCATAACAGCTATGCTCTCTCCGCTTTTCCATTCCAGCGAAACATTATCGAGTGCCTTGAACAGATCTCCGTTTGTGTCGTAATAAGTCCGGGAAACATCTTTTACCGTAATTGTTTCCATTCGGCATTCTCCCTTCTGCTGCGTTCCGCCGCATTCACAAAAGCCTTTGTCCACGGGTGCTGCGGAGCTCTGAAAAGCAGCCCGGTCTCCTTACTTTCGACGATTCGGCCATGCTCCATAACACAGACCGATGAACACAATGAGACTATGGCTTCGGCATCATGTGAAATGAACAATATTCCGCCGTCCTTATAACCGGACAGCAATTCTGTCAGCAGTGTGCGGTTATCGCGGTCGAGTGCACTTGTAGGCTCGTCAGCAAGCAGGTATGTCGGCTTGATGCCCAGCACGATCGACATTGCGACGCGCTGAAGCATACCGCCGGAAAGCTGACCCGGATATGAACTCATAACACGGTCGGTGTCCGACAGATTTACGAGCCTGAGCATTTCTGCGGCAAGCTCATGCGCTTCGGCAGCCGTCATCGAAAGGTTGAGCCTGTATGTTTCGATGATCTGTTTTCCGATCTTAACATTTGATAAAAAAGACGTCATTGAATTCTGGGGGATAAACCCGAAGTATCTCCCGCACATTGCGCGTCTTTCCTTGTACGATGCTTCGAGAATACTTTTTCCGTCCGCTTGTATATCGCCGCCGGAGATCAAAAGCTGTTTGCCTGACGTACCCATTATAGTGCGGATAAGCGTTGTTTTTCCGGCACCGCTCGCACCTGTCAGACCTACGCACTCGCCCTTGTCGAGCCTGAGTGAAACATTGCTCAGGAGCTGTTTGCCGTCCCGGCTTTTTACCGAAAGGTCTGCTATTGTCAGCATTTTGCTTTTCCCCTTTCAATGAGCCGTCCGAGGATATTGAAGCATAACGAGCTTATAAAGATAAGCAATATCGGAAAAAACAATAATTCCGGGCGCATATCAAAGTTCGTTCTTGCCTCCGAAAGCATATATCCCCAATCAATGACGTTGGTGCCGAGATTCAGTCCTATAAAGGAAAATCCGGAAATTGCAAGTATCATATCCGAGCATGAAAGACATAGGTATTGAACGATCTCCGGCAGTATCACAGGGAGAATATGTACTGTAAGTATCCTGAAATGGCTCGCGCCCGAAGCAAATGCGCATCTGGCGTACGCCTTCCGGTATTCCTCCTCCGCAAGTGTCATAACGAGCTTTATTATCCGCAGTATGAGCGATACAGTAAGTGCTGTTATCATAGTAGGTACGCTGTTTCCCCATATACCTATCATGATTATAAGGTAAGCTACAGGCGGTATAGCAGTGATCGCATTCAGAAAGCTGTCTGAAAGGACACCGCTTCTTCCGTTAGTGCGTGCGAACAAAAGCCCGAGAGCTGTTCCGAGTACCAGAACGATCGCAGCACCGAGGACAACTATCCCGATAGTTGCTTTCCCGCCTTCGAGCAGCCTTGACAGTTCACAGCGCCCGAGAGCATCTGTGCCGAGTGGGTACGTCTCCGATGCGGCAGCGTATTTTTCGAGTATATGCGTCTTATGAGGGTCGTTTGGCTTGAATATAAAACCGAATGAAAGTGATATGAGAATAATTATCGGTATGGCGATACTTATGATCTTTTTTGACAATTTCATTATGTGTGCACCATTGAAAGATCTGTATTGTGGCTTATTATCCTGCGGATAACATCCGCTGATATATTAAACAGTGAAAGGCATATCGCAAGAAGGAGTATGGTCGCGTGTATAACAGGCGGGTCTCTGTCGGTCACGCCGCTCATTATAAGATAACCCATTCCCGGAATGGAAAATACCTGTTCTATGACAATAGCTCCCGCAAGATTAAGTGCGAGCATCTGAAAGAAACTCGGTATTATCGAAATGAGCGCGGCAGGCATAGCGTATCTGAACAATATTCGTTTTTCGCTCAGACCGCGGTATCTCGCATAATCCGCACTGTCGAGCGACATCTGATACGTTATGTTGGTCGCAAGCAGCGGAGCGAAGAATGCCGCAGTCCCCGGCACAAAGCTGAGTGCCGCAGGAAGGTACCGCATTATGCCGGCGTTTCCGACTACCGAACCGATTCCCATTTTTACAACTATTATATCAAGATACTCACTTGCAAGGAAAAACGGCGGTATCGAGATCATCGCAAAGCACAACGCAGAAATGATATGACCGGAGATCCTGTTCCTGCACACATAGCACAGAGAGCCGACAAGAATTATGAGCACCGCCTCGAATATGCCTGCCAGCAGTATTATCTTTATTGTAAACGCGAACGCTGACATTTCTGTTTGCAGTACATCCTTGTTGTTTACGAAGGATCTGCCGAAGTCACCTGTTACAGCCTTGCTCAGCCAATTTATGTACTGGACGGGCAGCGGTTCGTTAAGTCCCATTTCACTGCGTGTTTTTTCAAGCGTCTCCGAAGTGATCGGTGTCTGATTTCTTTGCAGATATGCCTCTGCGGCATCTACGGGCGAAAGCTGCACAAGAACGAAGGAAATAACGGTAACTATAAGTACGGTCAGTATCACCTCAAGAATTTTTCTTAATATGAAGACTATTGTTCCTCGTGTCAAATTCACATCATCTCTTTTCCGTCATCATCACAAGAGAGTATTATATCACATTTTGCCGGTGATGCTCTATACCCAAATAATGAAAATTTAATCCATCGGGCAAAAACCATTGACACATCATAGATCTTGTGATATACTTTTTTATTATGGAAGAAATAACGATCATACAGACTGAAACAAGCATTTTAGCTGCATATAAGGGAAATACCAGAATATCAATACATAATATGTTCCCGGGAATATTTCTCGGATTTAACCAAATCAACACAAAATCTCTTCCGATCGACAAATTTACAGGATTGTTCGACCGCAAGATCATCTGCACAATTAATTTTTGTATCATAGGTATATGTGAGATCTGGTCGGATAAGGGGAACTACCTTTATATGAAAAGCGGAAATATGTCTGTCAGCAGCGAAAGTGCTTCGGTTCAATTTGATTATCCGACGGGTTTTTATTCCGGCGCCGAAATATATATCACCGATGATGTTTTTGAAAAGTCCGGTGCCCTGCTCGATTACTGGAGTATAGACCTGAAAACCATAACCGACAGGTGGCAGCACAAGCAGACAACATTTATCGGCAATACTCCGGAAGTCTATGACGAACATATAAAAAAGCTGATGAAAATGAATGAAAACGGAAGCGTGGATTTAGTGCAGCTCCGCCTTATCTGCTTAATGATACTGAATTTAATGTCCCGAAGTATCCCCGCCCCCGAACCGCTCCACATATCCGCTCTTACGCCGTTTCAGGTAAATGCGGCAAAAACCGCCGAAGAAATTATGACAAAGGATCTTTCTGCCAGATATACTATTCCGGACATCGCCGATAAGCTCAATGTAGGCGAAAGCAGCTTAAAGAACTGGTTCAGGTCTGTATACGGGAAAAGCGTTTCGGAATATATGAGAGATATGAGACTGAAAAAAGCGAAAGCTCTCCTTTCTGATACTAACCTTCACATTTCGGAGATCGCAGCCTCGGTAGGTTTTGAAAATCAATCAAAATTTACATCTATGTTCTGTAAATACTGTGAATGTACCCCTACCGAATATCGGAGAAAATCGAATAATGCATAAACTGTGGTCAGCACAACAAAACGGATAAAAAGAACTAAAGGGTACCTCTAAAAACCGCTTTGAAAAGAGAAAATGAGTATAATTCTTATGCCGCTTTCAAAAGCGCATCCTTGCGCTCTTTTGGCGGCATAGTCAGAGCATCCTGCTCTGGTGCCGAGAGCAAGGAGAGGCTCCGAAAGCGTGCTGGCGCACGGTGAGGAGGCTTGACGCAGCTATCGGTGCAAGTAGCTCTTTTTCTCTCAAATGGGTTTCTAGAGGTGCCCTATATATTATTCAGTCACTTAAACAGCCTTCCTTACCCCTGTAATTGTGTGAGAAGATCACTTAAAATAGATAATCATCATTGTCATCCGCATTACATCCGCCCACTGCTGCCATTTCAAACTTTTTGATGCTTATTATTACCGTTTCTGTATTGCCGCCGATGAATTGCACTGCGACAAGTTATTGACATTTCGTACTTAATGTGATATTATAAAGCAGTTAGCTATAACTAACGTAAAGGTGATTTTATGAAAACTCAGCATTACAAATATACAAAAGGCGGCTTTGAAGCAGTGTTGTACGATGCCGAAAACGGTGATGACAGACTGCTTATCGTGATACAGGGATTGAAAGGGTTGGAGCTTCCTGCAAAGTACGCGGAAATGTTCGCGGGTAAGGGTTATTCTGCACTTGCGATGTCATATTACGGCGGAGAGGGTCAGCCCTCAGCGATGCGCGCGATCCCACTTGAACAGTTCCGTACAGCCTGCGAAGCCATGAAACTGTACGAAAGCGGCAGGTTCTGCCGTTTCGGCATTTACGGCAACTCCAAAGGCGCGGGAATGGCACTGCTTGCCGCGAGCGCAGTCCCGGATATTTCCCTCGTGATCGCGGCATCATCATTCGGTCATATAATGCAGGGAAACGGCGGAAAGAACCTGTCCCCGTGCAAGGCTATGTTCTCGCTTGACGGCAAAGATTTTCCCTATGTTCCGAACAAGCGCGTTTTCGGAGCATTCGTGAAACGCTGTGTAAAAGAACATAATGTACGGCTTCTATATTTCTTCGATGAGTGGGAAAGAAAAGGAACTTCCGAAAATGAGATACCGGTCGAAAAAATCAATGGTGACATACTGTTCCTGACATCGACAAATGATGAGTCTGTTCCCGCCAAACGCGATGCAGAGCTGCTTATATCACGACTGCAGCGAACCGGCTTTGCACATTCGTACAAACATATAAACTTTGAAAACGGCAGTCACAATCTCGGCTGTTTCCCCGTAAACAGTAACCTTCTTCCGCAGGAGAAAAAACACCCTGAGGAATGTCAGAAAGCAAGAGAAAAAGCACTTAAAATAATACTGCAAACGCTTGAAAGGCGGGACACTGAACAGCTTTGAAAAGCGCTGATGTAAATGGAGGCAATCATGACAAAAAGAAAACTCTTTGTATGGGAGCAGATGAAAGAACTGCTCATAAAAGAACTCGGCGCGGAAAAAGGTGAGGAGTATCTTGAAGCCGCAAAACAAAAGCACGGTGACTGGATTTCCAAAACAAAAGAAACTTCTCCGTCAAGGCTGAAGACGATGCAGGAAAGTATAATCCCAAGAATAGCAACTTATGCCGTACTGAAGGAGAACGGTCATGACGCGGACAGAATACTGGACGATTATGTCCGGAACGTGGCAGGTCCGATGATGCACGATATATACGCAAAGGGGGAAAAGCTTCCGGGCTTCTGGACAGTTTTCAAAACTGGTTTTATAAGAACAACAAGAAAAAGTGACCGGTGGGAGTGCGAAAGCAGGAAAGAGAAAGACCGCTTTTTCCTCGATATCCACAAATGTCTGTGGTACGATACCTGTGTGGAATGCGGATATCCGGAGGTATGCAGGTTTTTCTGCGACTGCGACAATTACACATACGGCGGTCTGGACAAGATAGGCTTCACCCGCACGCAGACCCTCGGCACAGGCGGAGAGAAGTGCGATTTTATGGTGTACAAAAAATGAATAGTACAGTTGTTCTTCGTCCGGAGATCATTCCGGTTTCCGGAACGGTATCTACGCCGCGCTCTGGAATGAGCAGCAGAAAGCCGGAAAGTGGAAACTATAAACAGAAATGAAGGAACAAGATATGAAAAACAATATTTCCGCGATAATCTACGCTCTTGCTGCGGCAGTCTTCTACTCGCTCAACGTTCCTTGCTCAAAGCTGCTGCTCGGACACATACCGACCACATTTATGGCAGGGCTGCTATATCTCGGTGCAGGCCTCGGTGTTGGCGCGATGTATATTCTTCACCGAAAAAAAGAAAAGTCCGAAGAAAGGCTGAACAGGAAAGATCTTCCATACACTGTCGGAATGGTGCTGCTCGACATCATCGCGCCGATACTGCTGATGATAGGGATAAGCATAGGCACCTCCGCGAACGCGACCTTGCTCGGCAATTTTGAGATAGCCGCGACAACCGTGATCGCACTGGTGATCTTCAAGGAAAAGGTCAGCCGAAAGCTGTGGGCGGCAATCGCGCTTATAACTCTGTCGAGTATGATCCTATCATTCGGTGGAAGCGACAGCCTTTCGTTCTCGGCGGGCTCCCTGTTCGTGCTCGGAGCGACAGTCTGCTGGGGATTTGAAAATAACTGCACACGCAGCATTTCAGGAAAGAGTACCTATCAAATCGTGACGATAAAAGGTCTCTGCTCGGGTACGGGCTCAGTCATAACAGCGCTGATGCTCGGTGAAGAGCTTCCGGAAACGGCGTATGTGCTGCCTGCGCTTCTTCTCGGATTCGTGGCTTATGGGCTGAGCATATTTACCTACATAAAAGCGCAGAAGACCCTCGGGGCAGCAAAGACGAGCGCGTACTATGCGGCAGCCCCGTTTATCGGCGCGTTCCTGTCATTCGTGCTGCTGCACGAGGAGATTACTGCCGCCTACATTGTGCCGCTTATTGTGATGATTGCCGGAACTGCGCTTGTTGTGGCGGACACGCTTTCAAAACAGCATTCACACCAGCATACCCATACATTCACACACACGCACAACGGCTCAACGCACACGCATACCGTGACCCACAGCCACGAACACACGCACTATGTCACCGATGACAGGCACGGTCACAGGCACAGTACAAAGGAGCTTGAAAAACTGCTGCCTGTACAGCATAATTAAAGCAATACCGCACAAAGAGACTCACGCTCTTTGTGCGGCTTTGACTTTATTTTACGATCATCACCGTGAAATAACCGCAATCAGTTATCTCGTCTATGTGACGGTACAGCTTTTGTCCGGGAAACCCGCAGTTCTCCGCAGCAAATACAGTCTCGCGGCCGGACAGCATTTCCTTTATATCTGAAAGCTTCTTACCGCTTTTCATTATAACTTTGGTTCCGTCCCTTTCGAGCATCTCCCGCGCGTCTTTATGCTGTGCGGGCATTATTGTAAGCGGTTCGCTGCCTTCCGAAAGCGGGATATTCAGTTCCGCGGCTGCCGCACAGAAGCTCGGTACTCCCGCGCACATCTTTGTTTCAAATCCCATTTTCACAAGCTCTGCGGCTATGTATGTACACGATGAATAAAACGATACATCGCCGATGCTAAGCATTGCGATATCTTGTCCGTTTCCGAGATAAACGGCAAGCTGCTCCGCGACACGGCAATGATTTTCGTGCTGTGCAGTATTGTCCTGTTTCATCGGAAAGTCCAGCGGTATGACAGTTTTTTCGGTCATATCAACGACCTGCCCGGCAATGGAAAGCGCGATCATATTTCCATTTTTTGTTCTGGGCGCAGCTATCACCGGACATTCTTTTATAATGCGTACAGCTTTCAATGTCATAAGTTCCGGATCACCCGGTCCTACACTTACTCCGAAAAAAATTCCGGGCATATAAAACCTCGTTTCTTCTTATATATCACCATATCTTTACCTAAACATACCGGTAAGCCTCATTGTCTTTTTGCCATTCTTTGAGATACTATTGGTATCACATTTTTGTGCAAATGTCAATATTCTGCGGCCAAAAGTTTGCTTGAAAAAATCTGTGATGTATATTTATTGCGGATCATCCGTCTTGTCACCGACCGACCAGTAATCACATATTTTTCCGCCGGAAGCGATTGTATGCTCTCTGTATAATCTGCCGTGCTGATAGGCAAACATGATCTTGTCGGTCTCACACAGCGGTCTCATGATCTCGCCGAGCCCCTTGCCTGTCAGGTAGGAACATATAGGGCAGGCCGAGAAATAATAGAAGCTCCCGTCACGATGTCTTCCCTCGTCAAAATGAACTTTCCAGGTAGTCGGATATTTCTTTCCGTTTCCGGCATCGTACCACGTCTCGTACTTTTTCATATCCTTATACCACTTATCCGGAGTCTTGTTGAGATCGGTCATTCCGAAGAACGGTTTTACCTTTGTAAGCACATCTGCCATTACAAGTGCAATGTCGTCCGGCGACAGCTTTTTATCCGTTCCGAGCCATGCACCGACAAAAACGTATGCAAAATAAGCGTTTGAAGCCATAGGATTGCCGCTGCCGAGGTCGGGTGCTTCCTCAACGAGAGTGCGGTATTGTTTTTTGCCGTTTTTTATTGCTCTGACTGCCATTTCCTTTCCGAAGCGCATTTTGATGCTGCCCTTTATCATCGGTGCAAACAGCGCCCAGTAAAACCCGTTTTGTTTCATTGATCTCACTCCCCTTTTTCATCGAGAAATTCCTGTATGACAGTGTTCCACCCGCCGTTCATGAATTTCATCATGATTTTCATACACTTATGCGCCTGAGATTCGGTATAGCCGTTTTTCAGTATCTGGCGGTACATATCGAACTGTACTGTCAGAAGAACATCGAGTGCATGGATAAAGTCTTCCGAACGGGGAAGATAAGCAAAGAATGACTCCGATTCCCGTATCTTGCGCTTTATCAGATCATCGTAGAATGTGACAGCCGAACTGCCCTCGCTTTTGCACAGCAGTAAAACTGCCGCATCGTAATGTTCAAATATGATGCGCAAGATCATATCTGATTCGGTTTCAGCAGCTTTCATCATGTCTTCGGGAGTCCGGCAGGACATATACAAAGGCTTTAATTCTTCAAACGCTTTATCTGTTTCTTTGATAATGCAGTCCGTAAGGCTGCAGAAGAGCTTGTCTTTATTCTCATAACGCATATACACAGAACCTGTGGTTGTTCCGGCTGCATCGGCGATCCTTCTGAGCGAAGCGTCTTTATACCCGTACATCAGAAACTCTTTCCTTGCGGCATCGGCAAGCAATGTATCCATTTCGTGATTTTTAACAGCCATGATTTTTCACCTCCATCATAACACTGTTATTATACATCTTCAGATCTGAAATTTCAATGCTTTCATAATAATTTTTTGTTACAAAGATAAAAGCAGTGATAATTGTCGCCGCTATCCTATTTTGTCATCAGATGATATTGTATAATAAAACTTGACACAATCCAAACAAACAACTGCATACATTTCATTCCTTTCAAGAGAAATAAAAAAGAGCCTTTACAAAAAGCTCTTATGTATGGTATAATCTCCCTTGTGAGAAAATATGTCGGCAC
>CAMVEM010000034.1 GCA_947166515.1 uncultured Clostridia bacterium
CGACGAGAACAATGTTTATCACAGAGGCTCGTTCTATATTGTATTTGTATTATTCGGTTTCGCGCTCATCATTTACAGTTGGATAATCTACGCGATCGAACGCCTGAAAAACGGTTCGCTGAGATATTTCCCGGTATGGCAGTTCATGCTTCCTGCTATGGTCTGCATTGTTTTACAGACAGTCTTTTACGGAATTTCGACTCAGCCCGTGGGATTTGCGGTATCTTTTGCAGCGATCGTTATATGCCTCCAGAACGAGAGCCTTTATATTGACAAACTGACCGGAGTATTCAACCGCTACGAGCTTGACAAGATAGTTGAGACTCTCAGAAAGAAGAAAAACAGGACAGTTGCCGCTATCATGCTCGATCTTAACGATTTCAAATCTATAAACGACAATTATTCACATAACGAAGGCGATGCAGCGCTTGTGGCGACAGCAAACATACTTTCAGATATCGTCCGAAATCAGGGAGTTGTAATAAGGTTCGCGGGCGATGAATTCATTATCGTGATAAACAAGGCTGATAAAAACACTGTTCCCGCGTTTATAGAAGAGATAAACAAGTCTTTTGAAGAATACAACAGTACATCGAAGAAACCTTATTCACTATCGGCAGCCGCCGGCGGCGATCTCTTTGAAACGAACGGAGCAGCGGATATTGATTTTTTAAAGAGGATCGACGAGCTGATGTACATAGACAAGAACGAATATTACAAAAGCCACGACAGGAGAAGCAGCAGACATTAAAGCAATACCGCACAAAGTCGCAAACTTTTGCACTTTGTGCGGTATTTTTAGTTCTGCATATCTTCGAGCAGTTTTATGCCCACGACCGTCGCGGGTATCCTGTAACCCGGCGAAAGATTTGAAAGCACAACGACAGCGGTCCTAGTCTCCGGACAGAATCCGAGATAGCTGTTATAATTTCCGGTCGCGCCGTTATGCCAGATAAAGCCGTGCTCATTGTCGATTATCCACGCCATGCCCATTGCATCAACGCGCATATCGAGCAGTTTATAATTGGCGGGAGTTGCGTTCACTTCTTTGAGCGTTTCGTGAGTAAGAGCAAAAACGCCCTCATTTTCAAGCTGAAGCTGTGCATAAACGAGCATATCCTGTATATCCGAGACAACAGCCCCCGCAGGGGTATAAGCGTCTTCGGCATTCCAGTCCCAGTAATTACCGAGGTCGCCTTCGCCCGTGGTGATATGCGAATTTGTCATACCGTATTTTTGCAGGAATGCGTCTGCAAGTCCGGTATATTCGGAGCCGTTTACTTTTTCGAGGAGCTGTCCGAGCACTGCAAATCCGAAATTCGAATATTTCCACGATTTATCGTAATTCTTATTATCGAGCTTTCCAAGCCTGTTAATTATCATTTCATCAGTGATCCCACAGAAATCGTTGCGCCCGGAGAAGAAATTCCCGATCATCGGACTTTCAAAATAGTGTTCGTTATATCCCGATGTGTGCGTCAGCAATTCCCTTATCGTTGGGTAAGAATTGTTATCCGGAAGGTCAAGATACTTGTCGACAATATCGTCGATATTAATAAGACCGTTCTCCACAGCCTCCGCGATCATTGCCGCAGTGATCGTTTTCGTGAGTGAGCCTATCTCGTATGTATGCAGCTCATCAGACAGCTCTTCGCAGTTGTTCCCGTAAATCTTCCGGCTGACCTCGCCGTTTTTTATGATACCGACAGAAATGACTGCGCGTTCGTTATCCTTAAGAGTATATTTCAGACAGTCCATAGCTGACATTGACGGTATCTTTTCCATTTGTTTCTGAGCATATATCATCAGTGAAATCACTGCGACAACAGCCAGAAATATTATTACAGTGATCGCTGTCAGGACTCTCTTTTTGGTAAATATCTTTTTCTTCATATAACTAACCGTTTCCGCTGTTATCAGACGATCTCAAACATTCCCATAAAGCCGCGCAGCTTCGTACCGATATCGGTCTCCGGCGGAAGCAGAGCGAGCGCGACCTGAAAAAGCTCTGAGTTATTATCCGTGTCGGTTTGTTTAAGAAAAGCATAATCGCCCTGAATATCGGCGACAATATAATCGTGCTGTTCCATAGGTTTTCCTTTCTCGAATATGTTGTTCATCACAGCAAGCGGTACATAGGATCGTATCAATCGTGCCTTTCATCAGAGTTGGAATACATCTCACAGAAACGCCCGGAGAATGCCGGTCCCTCGCCTCCTGCATACAGGTGCGAAATATCGCCGAATCCGCTCATACGAAAGTAAGCAATACCCTCGCGGCGTTCTTCGGTGCATAGCGTCGTCACAGATGTCGGCAGAGCTATCACACCGTGCCATAGCACCATAGGCGACACACCGAGAAGATGAGCGAGAAGAACGCAGGATACTCCGAAATGGCAGAAGAACACAAGCGTGTCGGAATTGGGCTTTTTGGCAAGATAATAGTTTCCGCTGCGCATATAGCCGTGTTCTGAAAGCACTTTGTCGAGCGAGCCAGTTACATGAGCCGCCGCGTCAGCCATTCCCTCCGACTTCATCATAGGAACGTTCAGCCACTCGTCCTTGTCGTAGAACTCACGCACATTTGTCCACATCGCCGGGAGCTGATCCCACGCAAGACGCTTCTTCCCTGTTTCAACATCTTTCACAAGCACAGTGTCAAATTCACGGAGCCAGTCGCATATAACAGCTTTTCTTCCTGCTCGTTCAAGAGTGTATGAAGCAGTCTTCTTTGCGCGCCCGAGCGGCGAGCAGTAGTATTCACGGACATCAAGTCCGGCTATCCTGTCCGCGAGCAGCTTTGCTTCGCGTTCTCCCTTTTCTGTAAGCGTATCGTTTTCGTAATCAGGGTCTCCGTGTCGTATTATCAATAATTTCATTTTATTCCCTCATAACAGGTCCAAACCGGTACATATCAGGCGAACCTTCCAATCTGTTATCCTATATCTGAAAGTCTGTAAAACAGACTTTCAGACAATAACTGCCAAAAGGCAGTTATTGAGGACACATTTATTATAACGCATAAATACGTTCCGGTCAAGTGTTTTGCCGCAATTCGGAAGCAGCATTATGTCACATAAAAAACCGCAGGAGTATTTTTCTCCTGCGGATAAAAAACTTTGCAAAATTCAGAATAACTGCTCCGTGAACCTTCACTTTTTCATGTTCCGCTGATGAGCATATCATAGGTCACGCCGTATTTTTCGGCTATATCTCTGGCGTATGATGAACCCTCCGGCTTCGCCAGTGCAACTTTAAAGGAACGCTTGCCTTCATCAGTTCTCATTATCAGCGAGGCAGCCCCTGTGCCGGAGCTATCGCGGGTCAGTTCTTCTGCGTCTTCTCCGAGCTTGTGCATATGAGTGTTGTAGATCGTCCGTGCGCCCTTTGTAAGAAGCGCCTTAACGGAGTCTTTTGCAATATAATAGCCTTCCTCAAATGATGTGGTAGAAAAAGTCTCGTTCAGCAGAAGCAGACTTCTGTCTGTAGCCTTTGAGAACATCTCCCTGAAACGGACGCACTCTTCTCCAAGCCTTCCCAGATCTGTTGTCTTGTCTTCATCCGCAGGGAAATGGGTGAAGATACAATCACACGGGATATAGCGGAAGCTCTGCGCAGGAACGTGAAGTCCTCCCTGCGCAAGAATGAACAGCTGACCGGCCGCTTGCGTGATCGTGGTTTTTCCACCGCGGTTTGCTCCGGTAAGGATATAAACGGTATGCTTCCGATCGAAAGAAAGGTCATTTGGCACGATCTCGCTGACGTTCTCCGTTGTAACCGCGAGTTTAACGTTGTAGAAGCCCTTTGCTTCCATAGACGTTTCGCTCTCTGCGACCGGCTGTGCTTCGCTGAACACGCAGCCTTTTTCCATTAGGCCGCCTATAAACTCCGCGCACCTTATGTAATATACGAATTCCGGTATCAATCCGGAGATATTCATTATCGCCACATTTGCGTACTTTGTAAGCGTGTCCCTCAGTCTCTTTACCAGCGTACCGAGCATTTTGTTTATCACAGACTCCATATATATTGTGGAGTTCGTCATCGCGTCGCCTGACGTAACACCTACGACAGTAGATCCGGTCCTGCTATCGGCAGCTAAAGGTGACACTTCCGTGAGCACACCCTCCACTTTCTTCATAGCTCTTATGAATCCGCTTTTATCTTCCTTTTCTATGAGCTGATAGTGCATATCTTCGTCCCAGTCAGAAGTATCACTAAGCTTATCTTTTGAGGCAATGGCGTCTGCGAAATTGCTGACGATGCCCGACTTCTTGAAGGGCTTTTTATTGATCGAAACCAGCCCGATGCTGACGGCTTCAAAGCGCTCGTTTACATTGATGCCCAGGGTGACGCTCTTTACATCGGACGCCTTCATTTTAAGCTCTGCAATGTCCTTCTTCATACCCGCAAAGCAAGCGTCCTCGTAAAGCTCGGTTATGTATTTTCTCAGTGATATCAGCCCTTCTGACTTTATCCTTTCATCGGAAAGACATTCCCGCATGGTTTCGACAGTTCTGATGTAACTGTCCAGATCGTCAAGGCGGTGAAAGAGATGCCAGAGTCCCATTTCTTCGTCGGTAGTCTTGTGCATGGAACCGAAATCCCTCATGAACTGTATCTTGTCAAACAGCTCCATCATGGTCTTTCTCAGCCCGGGCAGCCGAAGTATATCCCCGAAGATCTGCTGACGATAAGCGGCGACAGACGGGTCGGGAGAAATTTTCGAAAGCACATCGGCGATCATACGGCGTTCCTTTATATCATCCGAGATTTCCCGACAGATTACGTCAAGCCCGAGGTCATGCATCACATGGTCCGGCAGACTGCGGTATTCTGTGTCAGCCCCGGCGGGCTGCATAAGACTGAACTGAGTGCTTATGTTCATGATCGCACCTCCTTTTCCGCCTTTTCTGAAGAGAAATGTCAGTTATATTTTTTTCAACGGAACACAGATATAGCTTATTGTGTCGGCAGGATTTTCAGCCGGCGGCATATAGACTTCGATCGAGTAGTTCCCCGCGAGCTCGTATCCGCTCAACGACGGGAGCCATTCCGACCATATCTGTGTGTTCACTTTCTGTAAAGCGTCCGGGAGCGGACCCTTGCAGATGAACTCAGCCCAGAGACTCCCTGGTATCAGATATGTTCCGCAGCCATCGGGAATATCCTTCCACGGCTCATAAAGATCCGATATCCAGTAGTCGAACTCTTTTCCGTTAGAATCGAGACAAACCCCGAACATTCCTTTAAGCCCTTTCATATCTTTCATCCACTCGCCCCAGAACTTCGGGACCTCCTGATAACTCGTGTCGGTGTTAAACCTTTTCTTCATGCCCACTATTGTGAACGGTGCCTTTTCAACTATACGATAATCCAACATATTACCGCCCTCCATTGTTATTTTAATATGCAGCGGAGCAAATGAACGCAGCGGGGCTCCGGACTCACGCGCCTGCGACGGCGTGATGCCGTGAAACCGCTGGAACGCCTTGGCAAAGCTGTCCGGAGAGTCATATCCGTACTTCAGTGCAATATCTATGACCTTCTCTTCAGTACCCGAAAGCTCCTGTGCCGCGAGAGTCATTCTGCGCGCCCGAATGTACTCGCCGACCGTCATTCCGCAAAGAGCTCCGAAGATGCGCTGATAGTAGAACGGGGACAGTGCCGCTTTCGCGGAGATAACGTCAATATCGAGCTCTCCGGAAAGATGCTGTTCTATGTACTCTATCGACTCCTGGAATCCGTCTATCCACCCCTGCATTATGCTTACCTCTTTTCGCTGTAACATAAGTATATCATATCGTGCCGTAGCTTGCCCGACATTTTGTGCTCTCTTTTTATGGCCGATAATATCAGTTCATGATTATTATAACATTTCTGTATGATTATTTCAATACCGGGAGAGAATATTGATAAAATTCGCGCGCTTTCCGGCAAAATACCTGATGTCAGAACACTCCAAACAATAAAAACGCCGCTTACCCTATTTTACGGCAAGCGGTGTTTTTTCAGTCTGCGGTCTCTCCCTCTCGTATTATATATGCAACATCGTGTTTTTCCATGTACTTACGGGCTTTTTCCTCATCACGCACATACACGCCCTTGAATCTGTCGCCGATCATCTCTTTGAGGCTGTTGAGCTTGTCCGCAGAGTCGCTTATCACGAGAATAACGGGTTTGTTTGCTTTCTCACACTCTTTTGCGGCAGCTTCTTCTCTGAGCTGTTCCT
Source organism: uncultured Clostridia bacterium (assembly GCA_947166515.1). GTDB lineage: Bacteria > Bacillota > Clostridia > Oscillospirales > Ruminococcaceae > Ruminiclostridium_E. Next base: position 6,232 of record CAMVEM010000034.1, read on the forward strand.
CGGTAAGGATAAGATCCGGAGAAATATATTTCAGCAGCAGCTCCTCAAGATCAGCGTACATTACGGGCTTTGACAGATAATCAGAGAAGCCCTCGCGGATATACGAATCCCTTGCACCGACAATTGCATCGGCGGTAAGCGCAATTATCGGAGTACCGTCGGCAAGATGATTTTCCCTTATCTTCCCAAGCGTCCTGGTCCCGGACATACCGGGCATCATCTGGTCGAGCAGGATTATATCGAACTTGTGCTCTTTGAGCAGCTCAATGCACGCGCCGCCGGAAGCCGCAGTGGTGATCCTCATTCGTGTATCACTCATCAGCGCGGTGATGACTTCAAGATTCATCTCGTTATCGTCAACTATCAGCACTTTCGCCTCGGGAGCTATAAGCTGCGGGCGGAACTCCGGCTTCTCCGCCTTCGACTTTCTGAGTCGTTCGGTGTAATTGCCTATCGGAGTATTATCGACGATATCCTGTATCACCTCTACGCTGAATGTCGTTCCCTTTCCGTACTCGCTCTCGACCGTGACAGTTCCGCCCATCATTTCCGCGAGCTGTCTGGTGATGTTAAGTCCGAGACCGGTCCCCTCGATGTTGCGGTTCTTTGTCTCATCAAGACGCTGAAACGAAGAAAACAGCTTTCCGAGATCTTCCGGACGTATGCCCATGCCGGTGTCCGCCACTTTAATTCGGAGCTTGTTTTCGGCGCGATCGAAAGCAATATTTATGCTGACACCGCCCTCGGAAGTATATTTTATTGCATTGTTCGTAAGGTTCAGGATTATCTGCCTTATTCGTATCTCATCGCCGCGCAGCACCGACGGGATATCCGGATCAACATAAAGGTCGTATGAAAGCCCCTTTTCCTTCGCCTTATTCATCGTCATATTCACGATGTCATTGAGCACGGACGCGAAGTCGTACTCCACGGGGATAAGCTCCATTTTGCCGGATTCTATCTTGCTCAGATCAAGGATGTCGTTTATTATCGAGAGCAGAACGTGTCCGGCGCTCTTTATGTCTGCCGCATACCTTAACACCTTGCTGTCCTTCGATTCACGCAGGATCATCTCGTCCATACCGATTATAGCATTCATCGGCGTGCGGATCTCATGCGACATATTCGCGAGGAAGTTGTCCTTTGCCTTGCTTATATGCGCCATTTCGTTCGCTTCGAGCCGGATACCGATAAGCTGTTTTATCGTGTGGATTATTGCAAATATCAGGAACCCGAAAAGTCCTATAGCCATGAACAATCCCGAGAACACGCCGTTATGCGCGAACTGATACACTATTATCTGCACCACCGCCGCGAACGCAAGAAATACAAATCCGACAGCGACGTATTTGTAAGAACCAATGAAATGCCGCTTAAGGTCAAGCACAAGGGTCGTGAACATAATTGAAATGCTGATAAACGCACATATCGCCGAAGCTATAAACGATTGAAGGAGCGTGACTGTTCCCGTAATGAAAAGAGTTATACAGACGACGAAATTCACTATCTCCAGACAGCTTGCTATCGCAAGAGCCTTTTTGTATCTTCCCTTCTGCATCGAGTTTATGAATATCAGAAAAGGAAGCGGCATTATCATTACCATAAGGAACGGCGTATCCGACATTATTGAAAGATTGCTCGTGTAATGCTGCCTGAAAATCGAGTTGGACATTACCCATATCCCGCCTAGCAGCGCGCCGAGAGCAAGATGCTCCATTTCGAGATACTGCTTGTGGATATATTTATACACGATCGACGCTGTGTAGCAGATAAGCGCCAGCATCAATATCAGAAGTCCCACGAAAAGCTCCGCGCCGTACATTGAAAACAGATACGCAAGTATTCCGATCCTTGTTCCGATGTACACCTCATATATCATGCCGGAATTGTATTCATAGTGGACAAGCAGCTTTTTCCCCGCATCCTCCGGATACAGCGAGGCCATGAGATAACATTCCGCAGACCTGTCGCCAAGCAACGGATAGTCCTCGGTGGCAAGCGCTTCTCTCAGTTCGCCTCCGACATAGATCTCCATATCCATTCCGCGGAACCACAGAGCGGAGCAGTCTTTGTCCATATTCTCCGGGATCGTCGTTTCGAGCGTTATATCTGAGTCCGTCTTTCCGGGCACAGCAAACGGAACTCTCGTGCCGTCCGCTTTCACCTCATACCAGTTGTCGGCCGGGAGTTCTTCACATATATATCCGTTTCTCGGAGTATTCGCGGGCATGACAAGCTGACCCACTAACAGATAGCCCATTACCAGCACCAGTATGACGGACATGGCTGTTCTGACGTATTTCATTCTTACGATCCGCACCCTGCAGGGTGCGCCTCCTCTTCGCTCAGGCGTGTCAGTGCGTAAGTATGCAGCATTGAATGTTACTCACTGTCTCTGATAATAAACGCGGCGTTGTGCTTTGAAAGATACTTCTGCGCTGCCGCCTCATCACGCACATAAACGCCCTTGTAACGCTCGCCTATCATCTCTTTGAGACTGTTAAGCTTTTCCGCCGAGTCGCTGATGACAAGAATAACCGGCCTGCCCGCTTTCTCGCGCTCTTTCTCGGCGGCTTCTTCTCTGAGCTGTTCCTCTGTAAGGAGCAGTCTCTTATCTATGAATTTCAGCAGGATATCCTCAAGATCAGCATACATAACAGGCTTAGAGAGATAATCCGAAAATCCCTCGCGGATATACTGATCTCTTGCTCCTACTATCGCATCAGCGGTCAGTGCGATGATCGGGGTTACGTCGGCAAGGTGTTTTTCCCTTATGATCTCAAGCGTGCGCGTGCCGGACATTCCGGGCATCATCTGATCGAGCATTATCACATCGAACGCGCGGTCTTTGAGCACATCTATGCACTCGGCGCCGGAAGTCGCGGTGATTATCTGTATTCTTGTATCGCTCATCAGTGCGGTGATAACTTCAAGGTTCATCTCGTTGTCGTCAACGATCAGCACTCTCGCATCCGGAGCTATAAGCTTCGGACGGAATTCGGCCTTCTCGGACTGAGACTTGTCGAGACGGTCTGCGTAATTTCCTATCGGGGTGTCATCCACGATATCCTGCACGATCGTCGCAGTGAAAACGGAACCCTTTCCGTATTCGCTCTCAACGCTTATCGTGCCGCCCATCATTTCCGTAAGCTGCTTTGTGATGTTCAGTCCAAGACCGGTTCCCTCAATGTTGCGGTTCTTTGTTTCGTCAAGACGCTGGAACGACGAGAACAGCTTGTCGAGATCTTCCGGTCGTATGCCCATACCGGTATCCGCGACGCGCACCAGAAGCTTCTTAGTGCTGCGGTCAAATCCGAAATGTATCGAGACTTTTCCTTCGGACGTATATTTTATAGCATTATTCACGAGGTTGAGAATGACCTGTCTGATACGTATCTCATCACCGCGCAGCACCGACGGGATCTCCGGCGCTACATCAAGATCATAGACAAGTCCCTTTTCCCTCGCCTTGTTCATCGTCATGTTCACGATATCGTTAAGGACGGACGCGAAGTCATACTCTACAGGGATAAGCTCCATTTTGCCGGATTCTATCTTGCTCAGGTCAAGTATGTCGTTTATTATTGAGAGCAGCGTTCTGCCGGCGCTCTCAATATCATAGGCGTATTTGCGTATCCGTGTGTCCTTCGATTCACGCAGTATCATCTCGTCCATACCGATTATAGCGTTCATCGGCGTTCTTATCTCATGCGACATATTCGCAAGGAAGTTGCTCTTGGCCCTGTTCGCCTGGTCGGCAGCTTCCTTTTCGAGCTTCAGTACTCTTGTCTCGTATTCTTTCTGGGTCTCCTCAAGCCGTATTTCTTCCATACTGCGGGCATAATCCTGATCGTTCTTATAACCGAGATAGTAGATGATTGCGATCATTATGAATATTATGATACATATCAGAGCATTCACGACAAGCTGTCTTCTGACTTCATCATACATCTCATCATCGCTGACCGTCATGACCACATACCAGTTGTTTGTTATGCGGTTCACAAAAACGGTATTGTTTTCATACGAAAAAATGCCCGAACCCGCATTTTTTATCGCGTTCAGATAATCCTCGCCGTTCGCGGTATCCTTGATATTCGTTCCCTTTCTGCTTTCATCTTCATGAGCAATGAAAAGACCTGTTTCGTCAACAACAAATCCATATCCCTTGCCGTTCAAGTTCAGATCACCGACCAGCGACTGAACTCCGTTGAGCTGAACATCGAGAGAAAGAACGCTCTGACGGTCGGGAAGTATTCTTGTCACCGATATTATCATATTGCCTGTCTGAGCGTCTATATACGGCGGTACTACCACAACATCGCCGTTGCTTTTCACAGCGAGGATATACCAGTCACGCGCCCTCGGATCATATCCCTCGGGGGGCTCCCAGTTGAGGCCGTCCATATACCTGCTCATTACATATCCGTATATTCCGGTGAAATTCTCGTTGAACTTTTCTGCGACATTGTTCGTTTCGTCCACAAGAAATTCGTGTATTCTCGCAGGCGTACTGCCGCTTATCAGCATGTGATGCACCGCGTCGGCAGTAACATGGAGCACGTTTTCGGCAGTATTCAGGTGATTATCTATCATTGAGGAAACGTTGAGTATCCTGTCCTCGATGACCGCATTCGAATTTGATATGGCAACATTATGTATGAGCATCGAGGTATAGACCACCATAGCCGCAACAAATATGAATACAAGTATCAGCGGTATTAATAAACCGTGTTTTTTCCGTCCGTATCCGTCAGACCTGTAAATTCTTGTCCTTTTCATCGAACTGCCTTTCACCTGATGTCATTCTATCGTGAAGTACTTTTCGGGCACTTCTACCTTTGTTGCTTCCATATAGTGACCGGGGTCGCCAAATATGTATGTATCCTGATAGATGAGTACTGTGTTTTCTGATTTTGTGCCAGTTGAGGCGTCAACATACGCGGTACCGTTCCAGTCGACTCCCGGCGAGAATATGCTGTATGCCTTCGACAGATCGCCGATATCCGTCAGCTTGCTCTCGCCAAGAATAACATTTCTGACGTGCTCGGCAAGTCCTGCAGACACCGTATATCCGTATGAATAAGCCCATGTTCCGAATCTTCCGGCACCGCCCGCTTTTACGACAGCGGCTTCGACTTTTTGAAGTATCTTTTCAAAATCGCCGGCTTCTTTTGTGAAATCAAGGTCGAGAGCTCCGGGATAACCCATGAGCGGAGAGGGCAGATCAGCTTCGATAAAATATCCGCCGCATTCGAGCAGCTTCTTGATAAGCGGCTCAGTATGAGCGTCGTTGGTGCAGAAAAACGCAGTCTTTTCGCCGTACTTATCCACCCACTCGGGAACGTGTTCCAGAATAAACGCCTGCGCTCCGGGAACTCCCGCGTCAGTGGTGGGATCGGGAGCCTCCTCCATTTCGAATTTCATTCCGAATTCTTCACAGGCCGCTTTCATGACCGCCACACGTCTTGTCACCGTTTCATAAGACATATGCCGCGGGAACGAGATATGCACAAAAGTGTCGCAGCCGAGCTCATGCGCTGTCCGTATGATAAGATAACCGCGGTTCACAAAGTCGCAGTTGACCACAAGATCGGACACACGAGATATGTCGGAAAAATCCTCATACGCTTCCCCCGCGACAAGAAGAATGTCGGGTCTTTTCTTACGTATCTGGCGGAAAGCTTCCGTTGTTCCGTCAACAGCCTGATTTACGATTATCGCCTTCATATCCGGGTCATCGGCAAGGTTTACGATTATCTGCACAGTGGTGTCAGCTTCTTCCGTGAAATTGTCCGGATAAACCGCAAGCGTCACATTTTCCGCACCGTATTTGTCGCGGAACGCTTCCGCGCCGCGTCTGTCGTCCTCGGACTGTGCATACGAGCCGGTGACTATTCCGATACGGAATTTGTTCTTATCGGTGTTATCGGCGGTTTTATCATCGGCAGCACTTCCGGTCGTTTCGTCTGTGATCTGAACGTCACTTTTTGTTCCGGGCACAGAAGTTCCGGTCCCGTTATCCTTTACACCTGTCCCGGTGCATGATGATAACTGAACGAGCATTATAAAGGGCATGATGATACCCAGCAGTTTCTTCTTCATATATTCCTCCTATAGATATACTAAATATCTGAATTCCTTCAGGATCCGCATTTTTTCCCAAATACAGGCATAGCTTTTGATATAATCATAACATATAATCATATTTTTGTAAATACGGTTCAAATACCGCTTGCGCCGGATTTGCTACCGCTTGCGCCAAAACTGTTGAAATGATCACACTATTTTGATATAATAAAATTAGCTAATTATATCTTACGTCCTCTGCCCCTGCCGCCGACTTGGCAGGATAAAAAACAAACAGTCTGATTGCTATATCAGTAAGTTTCCCGGATATTTATCAAAAGGAGAAAACCACAGATGACGAATTACTGGATAACCGTTGTCGATGATGACGCTATGAGCATGGCGAACACCAAGAATATTCTGGCCGACCGGAATATGCGCGTCAGCTGCCTGCGCTCTGGAACCAATTTTATGAAATTCATACAGAGCAATACTCCCGACCTTGTACTGCTCGACATTATGATGCCGGGAACGGATGGGTTCCAGACATATCACAAGCTGCGTGATTTTGAAAAGCAGGCGGGGCGCGACCCTGTCCCGGTGATATTCTTAAGCAGCGAAAATCCTACAGAGACCGTACCATACGGGCTTAAGATCGGAGCTGCTGATTATGTCAGCAAGCCCTGTGATCCGGTCGTTCTTATGAGCCGTATAGAGCGTGCGATAGAAAACAGCAAAATGATAAAGGGACTTATCCTCGACTCTGAGCGCGATAAACTCACCGGCTTCTTCAACAAGGCTTCCGGAACTCAGAAGACCGCAGAAATGTGCAGCACTAAAACGGGTGCTCTCCTTGTGATCGATCTCGACAGCTTCAAGCTGGTGAACGATCTGTACGGACATGAGACCGGAGACAAAGTGCTCATTCTGTTCGCCGATACAATGAGAAAAAATATCCGGTCAGATGATGTTATATGCAGAGTCGGCGGAGATGAATTCATGGCTTTTCTGACCAATATCAGTGAAGAAAAAACAGCCGCCGCTATAATAAAGCGCGTCAGCGATCTGTTTGCTGCGGAAGCAAAACGCCTTCTCGGGAACGACCACGACATACCGCTCGGAATATCGGTAGGCGTGGCTATGACCCCTCTTCATTCGACCAATTTTGAAACGCTGTTCAAGTATGCCGATCAGACAATGTACAAAGTAAAGAAGAACGGTAAACACGGTTTTGCCGTATATGATCCAGATGCCGGCGAATCCGACAGCGGCGCTGATCTCGGCAAGGAACTCGACAGGCTTGCGGAGATATCCGGAGAACGCGGCAGCGCAGACGGCGGATTTCTCCTCGGACAGGACGCTTTCACTGCAAGTTATCGATTCGCTGTGCGATTCATCAGACATTACAGCGCGGCGGCAAGTCAGGTCGTCTTCTCCGTTTCCGCGCAGAACACTACGGATAACACAGCCGGAGCTGCCGAAGCTTTCAGCAGGGTGCTGCAGAAAACGCTTCGCATCTGCGATATCGTAATGCAGAGCAGATCAAATCAGTTCTTTGTGCTTATGCCCGGAAAAACAGAGCAGGAAGCGGAAAAAGAAGTTGACAGGATAAAAAAAGCGTGGGCGGAGAGCGATCCCACCGCGAAAATAAACATAGATCATTGCATCAGGACAATATCTTTCAAAAAGGAATGAGGTAAACCATGAAATTCAAAATACTGATTACCGGAAAGAACCGGAAGATAGCTTCCTCAGAACTTTCAAAACAGCTTGAAAAGGAACTTGTGTGCACCGCTATAGAATGCCAGCCGGTGAAAACACAGCTCTTTGAAGCTGTGTATGATCAGAGACCAAGCGTTATTCTGATATTCGTGAAAGACGAGGATCAGAAAGATATAAAGATATACGACGTTATCAAGGAATATGAGAAATTCCACCCGATAACCGTGATCGTTGTAGCAGATGAACTGAACAGGAAGATGTTCACGCGGAATTCAGGGCTCCGGAAAATACTTTTCCTGCCGTCTGATATCCCGCTGCCAAAGCTCTGCGACAGGCTCAATGAGATAAAGAATGTAGTCGAGGCGGAAGACGAGAAAACGCAGTTCGTCGAGTTCGACAACACCGAAGCTGTTGAAGCGGAAAACACAAGAAAGCATATACTTGTCGTTGACGACGACGCACAGCAGCTCATTCAGATAAAAGAGCACCTAAAAGATTTCTACGAAGTAACGCTTATAAACAGCGGAACGAAAGTGCTGCAATGCCTTGAGCGGTTTAAGATCGACCTGATATTCCTTGATTACCTGATGCCGGAGATGACAGGTCCGGAAGTTCTGACGCAGATCAGAGCAGACGGGCGGTATAAGGATATCCCCGTGGTATTCCTCACCGGCGTTTCGGAAAAAGCGACTGTAATAAAAACTATCAATGAGTTCAAGCCGCAGGGATATATTCTGAAGCCCACCACAAAGATAGATATTGTCACTAAAGTTATTGAAATTCTTGGATAGGAGAAAATATATGGAACAGACATTGCAGAAACTGCAGGAGCTCGGTCTCGACACCGAAACCGGCATATCATATACTGGAAGCCCCGAAAAGTACATAGCGGCGATCGCGCGGTATGTAAGAAGCTGTGAGGAGAACATAGCGGATATCGGGAAGCACCGCAGCTCCGATGATCTACAGCGTTACATCGTAGCAGTACACGCGGTCAAGAGCAATTCAAAGATGATCGGTCATACGGAACTTTTCAAGGCGTTCGAGAGTCTTGAATTCGCCGGAAAAGAAAACAATACCGCTTTCATCGACGCGAACAACGACGCAATACTTAAGCGCTACTCCGACGTGTCGGAACAGCTGAGACCGTTCACTGCGGAACCCGCCGAGGCAGCCGCTCCCGCTATAACCCTTGCGGAAGCTGCCGATGTTACCGAAAAGCTGCTCGAAGCGCTTGACGACTTCGACGATGAGCTTTCCGCAGAGCTTGTGAAAAAGCTCTCAGGATATGCTTTCGATGACGGGGACAAGGAAAAGCTCGCAGAAGCGAAGAAGTATATATCCGACTTCATGTACGATGAAGCGGCAGAAGTGATAAAGCTGCTCCAGAGCAAGCTGAAATAACTACCGCTTGCGACGTATATCCTACCGCTTGCTCCAAAAGTATTGACTTCAACTGAAGCGCCTTATATAATGAAATTAAAGGCGGCGACCGACTATCCGGAAGGAGAAAATACTATGAGCATAACAGCGGAAGAACTTATACGTGAGATATTAAACAGCGAAGCGGAAAGCAAAGAACTCATGGCAGCAATGAGCGAGCCGGATAAGGTCGCGGAATTTCTCAAAGCGCACGATTGCAGCGCAAATGTAAGCGACTTTATCAGACTGCTCGACAGACAAAGTTAAATTGGAGAGACGGTAAATGCGGAAGGACGAACCTATTTTCGCTGAATGTCCGCTGTTTGTGTGCAGGGAATGTCATACCAAGACCGAACACCCGCATCAGCACTGGTGCACACTCGCGGAGACCGCAGGCACAGACTGCGCCGACTGCCTTTACGGACAGACGGACGGAAAATGCACACACCCATACAGGAAAAAGGCGATGAAACAGCATGAAGAAGATAAAAGTCAGATTTGAAAGAGACGAGGCGCTTGACTTCATAGACGTTATTGTCAGAGCGCCGGAAAAGGATATCGAAGTTTCTGCGCTTATCGACAGGATAAACGCAGGCGGCGGAGATGCCATATCCGTGAGCGGCGGAAACGTCACGGATGTTGTCCCGGCGGGCGATATCGTACTGCTCACGGTAGAAGGCAAGAACGTCAATGTTATCACGGAGAACGACCGCTTCACGGCACGTCAGCCGCTGAGCAGCATCGAAGCCTCGCTTGACCCGAAGCGCTTTGTGCGCATTTCGCGATATGAGATAATAAACCTCGCAAAGGTCGTGCGATACGACTTCACGCTCGGCGGAACGCTCCGCATAGAGCTTGTCGGGGGAATGGAAACATGGGCGTCGCGCCGCTGCATACCGGAAATAAGGCGGCACCTCACGGGGAAGGAGTGATATGTTATGTTGAATCATACATTAAAACGGGCAGGAATAGGATTTCTTTTCGGAATGGCTATAGGCAACTTCATAGCGTTCATAATGGCGTTCACGTCATCGGGCGGCGAAGTACATTTTATGGCACAGAAGCTCATAGACCACTGTCACGGCGAGGCTATGGCATTTCTGATGCAGACGATGTTATCCGGACTTATTGGGCTTGTTGCATTTGCGGGAATGTCTCTTTACGAGCTTGAAGAATGGAGCATGGCGGCTGCTATGATCACACATTATGTGATGATCTGTCTGATATATTTTCCCTGTGCATACCTTCTGTACTGGCTCGTTACGCTGGAGGAAATGCTGATAATGGCCGGCATAATGGCTGTATCGTATATCATTATATGGCTGATAATGTGTGCAGTTTATCGAGCTCAGGTCAAAGAGCTGAATAATCTGCAGGCAAAGGGACTGAAAGGAACGAAGGAGAACGCAGCCTGAACCGGTTTTCCCGACATCTGAAAAAGAATAGCAACTGAGAAATCCGTTCCCGGCATTATCGTCGGGAACGGATTTTTTGCTTCTTTGGAGCAAGGATCTCAATTTGTCCGAAGCGGAGCGATCAAGGCTTGAAAATTTTTTAATGTTGTGCTATAATAAAACAGGTTATATAATACCAATTTTTACATCTATATATAGACGTATTTGTTTCTACCCCGTCGAAGGCGGGCAGAAGCGGAGATTTATCTTATCTGTATTTTGAAGTAAAATAGTATAAAACTGTTATCCTTAACAGCAAGGAGGAGCCGCAATGACAAGCCGCAGTCAAAAGCACGTCAGAAATCTGAAAAAGAACCATACCTGGATATGGCTTATCGTATTTACTGTACTTATCGTGATATCCTGTTTTCTTGTAGCTTTTCTGGTGAATGTTTACAGCACGAGCCTTATAAACGGCAAGCTTGACGCAGAGAGAAGAAATGTTCAGAATATGGCCGATATCTACGAGAAATGCACAGGCGACAAAAGTGACGCTTCTTCTTTGCTCGGCGCCTTCGGTAAAGAATGGTTCATCTATGTCAGAGAACAAGACAGCGCGGTGCCCGGATTCCCGGATACCTGCGGTATAGCCGGAAATTCCGTGAACCCGTCCGAAGCATCGGCTTTTTCGCCAATGAACATAAGCGCGTTCATATATGAGGCAAATGTTTATCCAGATACCCTCACTCCGGTTGTTGAACAGGACGACGAGGAAGTCACAATATATGTTTTTGATATCCTCAGTAACATTGATCCGTACATTGTTCCCTCCGACAGGAAGATGCTTTCCGACGATCAGATAAGTAATGAGAATCTGCTGAGAAAAATACGGTTTGTGGTCGATCAGAAAGAACAGATGATGAAGATACCACTGTGGATAGGTGTCGGGATGAGTGACGGAAAGTCCGAGTTCATCGCCAGAAGCTATATAACCTTCGAGATGCAGGATCTCGTTCTTCTTCTGGTAATAGTTATAAGCATCTGGGTGCTTGTTCTTATCTCGTATATCGTTATGATAATAAATATCATCACCGGTATTGTCAGACGCAGAAAGACCCTGCGCGTATTCTTCACCGACGCGGTCACTCAGGGCAGCAACTATATGTTCTTCGTTCACAGAGGCAGAGAACTGCTGAAAAAATACAGTAACCGCAGCGTTCGCTTCTTTGTTGTGAATCTCAGCTTTATCGGATACCGCAATTACTGTGTATGCCACACAGCAGAAGAGGGCGAAAGGATCATAGTTGAGATCCACCGTATCATACAGAGAGCGATCACTCAAAACAAGGAGATCTGCGCTCATACTGCCGAGGCTGATTTTGCCCTGCTGCTCAGAGACGAAGACAAGGATTCGATAAGGACCCGCGTACAGGCTATCATGGATATGGCATCACATGTCACTCCCGATCATGTATTCACATTCCAGGCCGGTATCGAGACCATAGAGCCTGCCTCCAGGTCAGCGGAAAGAAGGAATCTTGATCCCGGCGAGATCTATAATGTAGCCTGCGCCGCAAGAGAATCGCTTGAAAACGACGACGCGGGAATAGCGTTCTTTGACGAAAAGCTTATCGAGGACAGACGCTGGGCTGAAACCGTTCAGGAACATCAGCAGGCTGCGCTGGACAATGAAGAATTCGTGGTATATTATCAGCCTAAATATGATCCGAACACGGATGAGCTGCGCGGTGCAGAAGCACTTATCCGCTGGCAGTCGCCGGAGTTCGGATTCATACCGCCAGGACGTATGATACCTATTTTTGAGAAAAACGGGTTTATCACTGAAATAGATCACTACATGATAACACATGTTGCCCGCGACCAGAAGCGCTGGCTCGACGCGGGATTCAAGTGCGTTCCGGTATCTGTGAATGTCTCCCGCGCTCATTTCATCGAGAGCGACCTTGCCGAACAGATACGCGATTCCGTAGATGCCGAGGGCGCACCTCACGAGCTCGTGGAGATAGAGCTTACCGAAAGCGCTTTCTTCGATGACAAAAAGGCAATGATAAACACGATAGAAAAGCTGAAATCCTATGGCTTCGCGGTTTCAATGGACGATTTCGGATCTGGATATTCATCGCTCAACTCGCTGAAAGATATGCCGCTTGACGTACTCAAGCTTGACGCCGAGTTCTTCCGTGGTGAAAACAGAGGAGAAAGAGGCGAGATCGTGGTTTCCGAAGCTATCAGGCTTGCCAAGAGCCTTAAAATGCGCACAGTGGCAGAGGGCGTCGAGGTGCGCGAACAGGTTGAGTTCCTCGCGGCACAGGGCTGCGATATGATACAGGGATATTTCTACGCGAAGCCCATGCCGGCTGCGGATTACGAAGTCCGTATGCACGAACGCTACAAGCCAAAGGATGTCGCAGAATAACAGTGATCTGCGCTTTGACAGATCGCTCTGAATTCAGAATTAATACTCCCCGACCGTCATCAGACAGCCGGGGAGATTTTGTGTATTTAGGATTTTTAGCATAAAAAGGATAATTCTGTATCTGCTTGCCGTATGCAGCATTCAGCCGCTAAGCTTATCTGAAGACAGACATTTGCAGGCAGTTTTTTCCGATGCTACGGAATACGAATTCCATTAACCGGCTGATTTATAGCTGAATCCAAGCACCTCGACAGTCTCTTCCTGATTTTTGATCACACCGGTGTATGTTTTTACTTCGTCGCCGACCTGGACGCGCAATATCCAGTTTGTGGATCTGTCCGGCGTTCTGTCCTCATAGTTGTAGATATAGACCCAGTATTCTCCGTTTGCCGGATTCAGGAAGTATGCGTTCTCGATCGGGTTCTCCTTGATCTTGCCGCTTGAATTCGCGTCAATATCAAATGTGCCGCCCTGTGCGGAAGGATTGTTCCACCAGAGCTC
>CAMVEM010000035.1 GCA_947166515.1 uncultured Clostridia bacterium
TACAAGCATAACGATCCCTGACAGCGTGACGAGTATAGTGGACCATGCGTTTATTAAATGTTCAAGCCTTACAAGCATAACGATCCCCGTCAGCGTGACGAGTATAGGGGAAAGTGCGTTTTATAATTGTTCAAGCCTTACAAGCATAACGATCCCCGACGGCGTGACGAGTATAGGGGACGTTGCGTTTGGGAACTGTTTAAGCCTTACAAGCATAACGATCCCAGACAGCGTGACGAGCATAGGAGACGAGGCGTTTGATGGCTGTTCAATCCTAACCGTAACATACAAAGGCAAGACCTACACATCTGACAATTTTAATGAGCTTTATAATGGTTAACCTGCTATATTCCGAACTAAACCGTCCCAGAATCACGGGGCGGTTTTGTTTTACCGAAAATTGTAAAAAACACTTGAAATCTTTTTGTAATTGTTGTATAATAGTGATGATTGTTTTTATGAAAGGAAGCTCCGAAAATGCAGGATACCAGAAAGATCGGTTTCGACAACGACCTCTACCTCAAGACCCAGTCGGAACACATAAGAGAAAGAATAGCAAAGTTTGATGACAAGCTTTACCTCGAATTCGGCGGAAAGCTGTTCGACGATTTCCATGCTTCGAGAGTACTTCCGGGATTCCAACCGGACAGTAAGCTGAAAATGCTGCTCCAACTGAAGGACGACGCGGAAATAATCATAGTCATCAATTCTGCGGATATTGAAAAGAACAAGGTCAGAAGCGACCTCGGCATTACATACGATGTGGATGTTATCCGCCTTCTCGGCATTTTCAGAAAGATCGGACTCTACGTAAGCAGTGTTGTTCTCACACAGTATGAGAGCCAGTCTTCGGCAGACGCATTCCAGTCGAGACTTGAAGCTCTTGGCGTAAAAGTATATCACCATTACAAGATAAGCGGATATCCCTCTAACATAGCTCTCATCATGAGCGACGAGGGCTATGGCAAAAACGATTATATAGAGACTTCGCGTCATCTCGTTGTTGTAACGGCTCCCGGTCCCGGAAGCGGAAAAATGGCAACCTGCCTTTCTCAGCTTTACCACGAGCATAAAAAAGGACTCAACGCAGGATATGCGAAATTTGAGACCTTCCCTATCTGGAACCTTCCGCTCAAACACCCCGTCAATATCGCTTATGAGGCTGCAACTTCCGATCTTAACGATGTGAACATGATCGACCCGTTCCACCTTGAAGCTTACGGAAAGACCACTGTCAACTATAACCGCGATGTTGAGATATTCCCCGTACTGAACGCAATGTTCGAAAGCATTTTCGGAACTTCGCCGTATAAATCGCCGACCGATATGGGCGTCAATATGGCAGGAAACTGCATCGTTGATGATGAGGTAGTATGCGAAGCCGCAAAACAGGAAATAATCAGGCGCTATTACATAGGAGCCTGCGACAAGAGAAAAGGTCAGATCTCTGAAGATGAGGTCTATAAACTTGAACTGCTGATGAAGCAGGCAGGTGTTACTGCTGAAGACAGAAAGGTCGTTGCTCCCGCACTCGCTAAGGAGAAAGCTACCGGAAATCCCGCAGCTGCTATGGAACTTCCGGACGGAACTATAATCACCGGAAAGACGTCAAACCTGCTTGGCGCATCCTCTGCCCTGCTTCTTAATGCACTCAAATATTTCGGAGGAATAGACGACGCGCATCTTCTTATGTCGCCTCATGTAATCGAACCTATACAGAATTTAAAGGTGAATCATTTAGGAAACAGCAACCCGCGTCTGCATACAAACGAGACTCTGCTTGCGCTCTCTATCTGCGCAAATACCAGCGAAGAAGCAAAAAAAGCCATGGACCAGCTCTCAAAGCTCCGCGGCTGTGAAGTTCATTCAACTGTCATTCTTTCGGCTGTCGATGAACGCACATTCAAACGTCTCGGTGTAAATCTCACCTGTGAGCCTAAATATGGCACTCCCGAGTCATGAGATTATCTTCGATATGCAGCTCAAGCGGAGCCAATTGTACATATATTGAAAGCGGCGGGAAAGGCTTCATCGTTGATATAGGCTGCAGCTACAAGGCTCTTTGCGATGGACTGAAAATGATAGACCGCAGCGTTTCTGATATAAACGCCGTGTTCATCACTCATGAGCACAGTGACCATATCGCGGGGCTTCCTATGCTCACCAAAAAGCTGAATGTTCCGGTATATGCTTCCGAAGGAACTATGGATATGATTGTTTCAAAAGGAAAGATCGCACCGGAAGCCGATATTCACACAACAGACGAGCTTGAAAATGCACCCGTAAGCGTAAAAGTCACCGCATTCCATACGCCTCACGACAGTGCGGAAAGCACTGATTATACATTCTTCGACGGCGAAAACAAGATCGCAGTATGCACCGATCTCGGATGTGTAACTCCGGAAGTACGTCAGAACCTTCTCGGCGCGAGATTTGTTCTGCTTGAAGCAAATTATGACCCCGAAATGCTCACAAGAAATATTGATTATCCTTATCAGCTGAAAAAACGTATCAGCTCTGACAGAGGACATCTATCAAACGGTGACTGCGGAGCGTTCGCCCGGGAACTCATAAAAAACGGCACTGTGTCACTGCTTCTTGGTCATCTCAGCCGCAACAACAATACACCCGAACTTGCGCTCAGGACCGTAAATAACGCATTGCAACAATCCGGTGCGGTATTGGGAAGGGATTATCTTATAGACGCGGCACCGGTGATCGGTACCGGAAAGGTCTTCGCTGTATGATGGGATTTGAATATTCTGACGACAACAAGCGTTATCATACACTTTATTATCATAACAAGCATACTTACAGCTGCAGGATCGTAAAAGCCGTAATAGATGCAGGATTTTCCTGCCCCAACATCGACGGCGCCAGAAGTTCCGGCGGCTGTTTTTTCTGCGACGGAGGAAGCGGATATTTTACCGCAGACAGCATGCTGTCTGTTTCCGAGCAGATAAAGCTTGAAAAAAAACGCATCTACCAAAAATACCCCGACGCAAAAATAACCGCATATTTTCAGGCACATACCAACACTTATGCGGACATAGGAACTCTTGAAAAAAAATACCGCGAGGCGGTGGATTCCGGCATACACAGCATATCTATTGCGACCCGTCCGGACTGTATCAACAAAGAAAAGATCCTGCTTATAAAATCTCTCGGAGTTCCCGCTACTGTTGAACTCGGACTTCAGACGATACATGACAAAACTGCTTTTGCGCTGAATATCTGTCACAGCTATACAGATTTTCTGTCGGCAATGTTCCTTCTGAAAAAGTATGAAGTGCGCACCTGTGTACATATCATAAACGGTCTTCCGGGAGAAACGGAGGAAATGATGCTTGAGACTGCGAAAGCTCTCGGAAAGCAGCGCCCCGACGGCATGAAGATACACCTGCTTCATGTCATAGAGGGGACTAAGCTCCAAGAGATGTACAAAAACGGCGAATATGAGCCTATGACAAAGGAAAGCTATATTGATACTGTCGTGAAACAGCTTGAATATATTCCGCCGGAGACCGTCATCGAGCGTATCACCGGGGACGGTGACAAGAAAAAACTCATCGCACCGCTGTGGAGCGCGGATAAAATATCCGTTCTCGGCGGCATTGACAAACGAATGGCAGAGCTTGATATTTATCAGGGCGATAAATTTGAATAGAAAAAATCCCCCGTCATTGGCGAGGGATTCCTATTATCCAATTATTATCGGTTTTGTTGTATAATCAAGTCCGCAGACTCGCTTCTTATCAAATGCAAGTGCATAAAGATCACCCGCAGTTTCTTCTAAATATGCCGCTCTGCGCGCCTTGTCACAGCTTTCGGAAAGAGCTTTCAGAGAAGTGTCCATCGGAAGCTTGCATTGCGCCGCTGATAGTATTTCCCTGCCCTTTGCATTCATACCAAGAATTCTCACATACGGCGGTGCATTTTTAATATCGGATTTTCTGATACCAATAAATTCCGCCATAACGATCCTGCGTATCCTCGACATGGTGTAACGCTTTGTCTTTATCAGCATGTACAGCTCGGCGAGATTTGTAGAAACGCGCGCTGCTTTATATATCCTGTTTTCAAGTCCCGTTATTACATTCGGGGCTTTTTCAAGTTCATCCGGAGTCATTGTGCGAAGCTTAGCCAATATCGCAGTTTCCAGATTGCGTACATCAGCGTGATCCGATTCGGGAAGCGACGGTACAAATGCGCTCATATCCTCGCCTGCAAGTATTCCTTTGCGTATATGCGATGCCGATGCATAATTACCGCTCGTTTTTCCGCTGTCATGTTCGGTGCCGACACGTTTGATCGTTACCGGCTTTATTGCGGAACCGTACTCGCTTATCGCTTTGAGATACTCTACTGCGAGGGTATTGTTCGGCGCAGTAAGTGCGTCGATTATGTCTTCCTCATAGAATTTCTCTATCGTTTTCTGAAGCGCTACGGGGTAATTGTCGCCGCTTTTCATGTGCATGAAAAACTCGTCGCTCTGCTGTGCGAAAAGTACAGCACCAGCTGTTTCTTCAAGCAGAGACACATCACCGCATTCGCTGCCGAAGCTTATCATCTCAACACAGCCGAGCGCGTTCAAAAGTGAAACTGCACCGAAAGCAAACTGCTCGGCACTTGCGAGGGCATACGCCACGGGAAGCTCGATAACAAGATCAACGCCGTTGGCAAGAGCGGTCTCAGTCCTTCTGAATTTATCAAAAACTGCGGTATCACCGCGCTGAGTGAAGTTACCGCTCATTATAGCGACAATATGCGTTGCGCCGTAAAGCTCCTTTGTCTTTTCAATGTGATACTTGTGCCCGTTGTGGAAAGGATTATATTCCGCAACTATTCCGCATATTTTCATAGCCGGTCTCCTTTTTGACTAAATCACTTCATCTTATTTGAAGAATTGTTTCCGAAAATAATGCTTCGTATCTCGTTCTCTGTCCTCATTACCTCATCGTGGAACTCCGAAGCAGACATTCTATAAGCACCGCTACCGAGAATTATTATCTGTTCAAGTCTGTCGGAAGTCGCAACGCGCACACGGTGTTTCTTAGTGAGCTCGTGTGACGCTTTTTCGATGTACATATCCGCTGTCTCGGCTTCTTTTGTGTAGATCACCGTTATCCCGCCTACTTCCTCCACCTCGCGGACAGCTCCTTTTACCCGGTATGCGTCGAACACAAGTATCAGCTCGCATGAAGAAAACCCTCTGTAATTGCACATCGCGTTGATGAGCGTCTGACGCGCGGTTTCAAGATCGTCCTTTGCAAGCGCGCTGAGCTCGTCCCACGCAAAGATTATATTATAGCCGTCAACGAGCAGATATTCGTCACCCTGATAAATAGGCTTATATACAAATTCCTTTTCCGGTTTCTTCTTTTCGGTCACAAGAGCGTTTCTCGGATCACGGTTTATCTTGCCATAAGTGCGCTCGAATATCGCCATAAGCTCCTTGTCATCGTACTGCTTTGGTGCGGAGCTCCGATGAACGCGCACTTCCGGTTTGGCAGCTTTTTCCGGTTCAAGCACTGACGGCAGATGCATATAATTCTTCACATCGTCCCATTTTACCGCAAATCCTGCTCCGTGTGAGCAGAATATGCTGTCTGCGGAATTGTCAAGATCGGATTCGGCATCATACCCAGACGAAGCTATCACCTCATCTGCATTTTTACACGGGAAATATCCTTTAAACGAAAACGACAGTTGTCCCCTGCCCTTTGTATATCCCGCGATCTCAGTCCGGTATCCCCTCATCTTCGCAATTGGAACGCTTCCGGTGATCACTGAAACGCTTTCATCGGCATCTGTTTTATCCGGCTGTGAAAAATCCGCGCCGAAGCGCTGTAGATCGCTCATTGCACGTCCGACGCACTCATCGGGAAGCTCGATCTTAAAGTCATAATACGGTTCGAGCAGAACACTCTCGGCGTGCATAAGCCCGTTTCGTACGGCGCGGTAGGTCGCCTGACGGAAATCTCCGCCCTCGGTGTGTTTGAGATGCGCCTTTCCAGCAGCGACGGTTATTTTCATATCAGTTATCGGAGAACCGGTAAGCACTCCGCAGTGTACCTTTTCGCCAAGATGCGTGAGTATCAGGCGCTGCCAGTTCAGAGCCAGGTCATCTTCCGGAACGCTGCTTTCAAACACAAGTCCGCTTCCCGCCGGGAGCGGTTCCAACAGAAGATGTACTTCGGCATAATGCCGCAGAGGCTCATAATGTCCTACACCCTCAGTCTTTGAGGATATCGTTTCTTTGTACGCTATGCTTCCTTCATCAAAAGATACATTGAACCCGAAGCGCTCGGAAATCACAGTCTTTAATATTTCAAGCTGTATCTCGCCCATAAGGCTTATACGGATCTCTTTCAGACGGTCATTCCACACGATCCGCAGCATCGGGTCTTCGTCCGAAAGAATTTTTATCTTTGAAAAAACAGTGTAAGCGTCTGCGCTGTCGTGGCAGATAACACGATAAGAAAGCACCGGTTCGAGAAACGACTTATCGTTGTCACTCTCCGATCCGAGGCCTTCTCCCGCATACGCCGAGGGAAGGCCCTCGACCGAACACAGCTCGCCGGCAAACACCTCGTCCACCGTAACGAATTTCTTTCCTGAATAAATACGAAGTCTATCGGCTTTTTCCTGCACATGCTCTCGTCCGCAGTTTATTACGGATTTGACTTTCAGACTTCCGCCGGTTATCTTCATATTTACCAGTCGTGTGCCGTCCTCGGTGGATATTTTATATACTCTCGCGCCGAATGCTTCCGGTCGCGCAGGTTCTTCAGTATATCTCATCAAAGCGCTTATAAGCGCATCTATTCCTTCAAATATAAGTGCAGCGCCGAACAGACACGGGAATAACTCCCTTTTCATCACTGCTTTCGCTATAGAGGCATCGGATATGCTGCCGGTTTCGAGGAATTCCTCCATTAGCGCTTCCGAACATAATGCCGCACTGTCGAAGCGTTCTGCATTATTATCTGAAAAATCGACAATCGAACCGCTCAGCGAAGACGTGATATTATCAAGAAGATATTCTTTTGAATGATGCGAAATGTCTGTTTTATTCACAAAAACGAACACAGGAACACGGTATTTTTTCAGCAGCTCCCAGAGCGTTTTCGTATGGCTCTGTACTCCGTCGGTACCGCTTATTACAAGTATCGCCGCATCGAGCACAGAGAACGTTCTCTCTGTCTCGGCAGAAAAATCAACGTGTCCGGGAGTATCTACAATCGTTATCTTCGCGTTTTCAAGTTCAATTACAGCCTGTTTTGAAAAAACGGTTATTCCCCTGTTCTTTTCAACTGCGTAGGTATCAAGAAAAGCGTCGCCGTGGTCAACACGCCCCGCTTTTCTGATATTTCCGCTTGTGTAGAGCATTGCTTCCGCAATCGTGGTTTTTCCGGAATCGACGTGCGCTGTCATTCCGATAACAAGTCTTTTCATATTTTTATCCACTTTAATGAAAATGAAGCGGTACATTTCTGTCTGCCCGCCTCCGGCTGTCAGACAGAAACAAAAACTAATTAATTATTTTATCTCAGACGCTATACGATATGCTTCGTCATAGAATATGTCCTGACATGATACCGGCTTTTCCTTACCAGGATATCTGCGTACATAGGTTCCGTCGGAACGCATATCTCTCGCCTGAACATTATCGCTGCGCATAAGAGAGAAAACATCTTCAAGGCGCTTTCTGAGCGGAGCCGAATATACCGGAAGCGCTACTTCAACGCGCCGCAGAGTATTGCGGGTCATCCAGTCAGCGCTGGAGATATAAAATTCTGCGTCATCGCCGTCACCGAAAATATAGATGCGGGAATGTTCGAGATAACGTCCGACTATGCTTATTGTGCTTATGTTTTCGGTAAACCCTTCAACTCCCGGACGAAGACAGCATATACCGCGTATTACCATTTCTACCTTAACTCCGGCGCGTGAAGCTTCTATCAGCTTATCCATGAGCACCTTGTCGGTCAGGCTATTCATTTTAAGACGGATATGTCCGGTCTGACCATTGTTCTGCTTCGCTATCTCACCGTCAATAAGGTCTATCAGCTTGTTCTGCAGACAGTGCGGAGCCACCAGTAATCTCTGCATGTGATCTACAGTCTCACCGAGAGTGAGCGCCTGGAAGATCGCTGATGCCTCGCGTCCTATATCCGGGTCGGCAGTCATGACAGATAGATCGGTATAAAGGCGGCTTGTTTTCTCGTTATAGTTTCCGGTCCCGATCTGTGTGATATATTTTATCTCGTCTTTTTTCCTGCGCAGAATCAGACAGAGCTTACTGTGGACTTTCAGTCCGTCAAGGCCGTAAATAACATGACAGCCTGCACGCTCCAGCCGTCTGCTCCACTCTATGTTGTTTTCTTCGTCGAAACGCGCCTTAAGTTCAACGAGCACATCTACCTGTTTACCATTCTCGGCGGCTTCGGCAAGACTTTCAACCACCTTGCTGTCATGCGCGAGTCGATAAAGCGTCATTTTTATAGATATTACACTCGGATCGTGAGCGGCTTCACTTAGCATCATAAGGAACGGACGTATGCTCTGATAGGGATAATGCAGCATCTTGTCGCTCTCCTCTATCTGATCGAGGATAGAACGACTTTCATCAAAATCGGGACTTTTCTGGGGGTGACGCGGAGCATAGAAAAGCTCGGCACGGCTTCGGAGATCATCACTGATGCCGGAGAAGAACGAAACATCAAGAGGAGTGTCATATTTGAACACCATTCTGCTGTCAAGATTTATCTGCTCACAGATCTTCTTAACAGTATCATTCTCAATATCTCCCTTGAGTTCGATCCTTATGGGACAGAGCTTTTTGCGGAGCTTCACCACCTCCGCCATGTGCTCGCGATAGTTGAGATCCTCGTCATAGATGCTGTCGGCATCGATGTCGGCATTGCGCGTGATACGTGCAAGCGCAGAAAGCTTCACTTTATATCCGCTGAAAATGAGCGGCAGATAGTGAAGTATCAGCTCTTCTCCGAGAATATAGCAGCCCGTTCTGTCCGGGATAGGAATTAGTCTCGGGAAAACTGTGCTTCCGCACGGTACGATTCCTATCTTTGATTTCTCGTTCTTATCGCTTTTATCACCTTTACCGCCTTTTGATGACAGTGACGCGATCGCGTAGATCTCCTTGTTCTGTAAGAACGGGAAGGATTGCTTCTTTCCTACTACGAACGCAGAAAGAAGCGGCAGATAATCTTCTTTGAAAAGCGAGCGCAGATATTTCTCCGACTTTTCACCAATATCTGCGAAATCAACAAGTGTTATCCCTTGTTCTTCAAGCTTATGTATCAGCGCTCTGTACGCCTTTCCGCGGCGCTCACAGAGCTCTCGCGTACGTTCTGCGGCAGCGAATATCTGTTCACCTGGAGTCATTCTCGTCTTGTTCTCGCGGCTCTCGCTGTCAAGAAGCATCTGATCGTGAAGACTTCCTATCCTGACCATAAAGAATTCGTCGAGATTGCTCTGGAATATGGATAAGAAGGTTAGTCTCTCACAAAGAGGCAGTCTCTCGTCCTCAGCTTCTTCAAGCACACGTTCGTTGAAACGAAGCCAAGAGAGTTCACGGTTTTCAAAGCACAGGTTTTCCATAACATTTCCTCACATATAAATCAGATCGGTTTTTATCCGTTTCCGGCGGATAACTGATACAATATTCTGTTATTATTGTATAACGCAGACGAGTTTTTGTCAAGTCATCTGTTTTCCAATGCGCTTTGTCTAAAATGAACAAATTATTTCAATTTTATCATCAATTATTGACTTTTGAGTAAAAATATAGTATAATATAACAGAATATAGAAGAAAGGAGAACAGCTATGCTAAAGATCGCGTCTTTTGATATGTGCACGTTTGTCGTGATATCTATACTCATTATAGCAACATATTTCCGCCGTCTTACAAGAGGCAAGACTAATCAGTGCTTTATAATGATAATGCTGCTTTCGCTGTTCTCGTGCTTTTTTGACATTCTCGCCATTTATGCGGATGGAGTATGCTCTCCCGATCTTTATGGCATCCAGGTATTTTATCATACCGGCTATCTTTATCTGCATAATCTTTCAGCTCCGCTGTATTTGTACTATATAATAGCACAGACGGACACCTTCCACATATACAGAAAAAATCACGCGGAATTCTTCTTTATGCTGATTCCGTTTATTTTCTACACAACTGTTTTTGCGATCAACATATTCAACGGGATGATATTCACCATCGACGACGGTGAATATAAACGCGGCTGGTTCATGACCGTTCTTTATGTTCTCGTGGGAATGTACTGTTTAGGCTGTATCATATATCTTCTTGTTTACAGGAAGCTTTTCACGCTCACGAGACTTATGGCGCTCATAATCACTTTCCCGCTGATAGCGATAGCCATAATCGTCCAGTTTGTAAGGCCGGATGTAAGGATAGAGATGTTCGCGCTCTCGATTGGCCAGCTTTTCCTCGCGCTTTTCGTACAGCGTCCTGAAGCCCTCATAGATTACAATACGGGTATCTATAAGTTCAACGCCTACGCGCAGGATATGAAAAGAAGCTTTTCCACCAAAAAGCCGCTCGATGTCATCCTTATAAATATTTCCAATTTTCTCTCAATACAGGAAATTCTCAGTTATGACGCTACAAACACCATGCTCCAGATAGTAGCCGAGAGACTAAGGACAATTTGCCGTCAGTCTGTGAACAACGCCGATCTCTATTACCTTGACAAGGGACGCTTCCGCATAGTCATAGACCGTTTAAACGGACGCCAGAAGACCGAATATGCCGCAGAGGCGGTCAATGCCGCGCTTAAGCCCAAAATTCCCGTAAACGGAATGGACGTAAGCCTTGTGCCTTATGTATGTATTGCGAACTGCCCCGAAGACATTGCTGATTTCAACACAATAATAGAATTCGGAAAAGAGCTCTCAACAAAGTTCAAATTCACCGGAAAGGTTATGCACGCGGCAGAGCTTCTCGACAAGAAGAAATATGACCTTATCGGAGATCTCGACAAGATAATACAGGATGCCGTACAGAATAAGAAGTTTGAGATCTATTATCAGCCTATCTACTCTGTAAGCGAATGTAAATACCGCTCGGCTGAGGCGCTCATAAGACTGAAACACGAGAAATACGGGTTTATATCGCCGGAGCTTTTCATACCTATGACCGAGAAATCGGGAATGATACTGAAAATAGGAATGTTCGTATTTGAAGAGGTCTGCAGATTCATTGCGAGTGATGAATTCAAGGAGCTCGGACTTGACTACATAGAGATAAATCTTTCGGTAGTACAGTGTATGCAGGGCGGGCTCGCCGGAGATCTTCTGAGAGTGATGAAAAAATACGGTGTACGTCCGGATCAGATAAACCTTGAGATAACCGAATCCGCCGACACACAGACACAAAGCATCATCGCAGAGAATATCACAGCGCTGATAGATGCCGGTATCTCATTCTCTCTCGACGATTTCGGAACAGGATATTCAAATATGCAGAGAATGGCATCTCTCCCGCTTAAGATCGTGAAGCTCGATAAGACATTCACCAATTTCCACAACAATCCGCGTCTTATGATCGTTCTTCAGAACACCGTAAAGATGCTCAAGGCAATGGGAATGCAGATAGTTGTCGAGGGTGTGGAATCACAGGAGCTCGTTGACAGGTTCAAGAAACTCAACTGTGAATATATCCAGGGATTTTTCTACTCACGCCCGATACCCAAGACCGATTTTATCGAATTCATAAAGAACAGCAACAGAGATGATCATTTGCTGTCATCAGATGAAAAGATAAGCTGAATTATTTTAAGACCCGTACAAAAAGTATGGGTCTTTTATGTATATTTTTGACAAAACAGACAACTCAAATTGTTAAAAATGGAGAAAATTTACCAAAACTCTTGAAATAGTATATAAAGTATGATATATTTATTATAGGTTATTGTATAAATAACCGTGATTTGTGTTTTGAAAAGGCAACATCTGACCACCTGCCGGAGTCCGGAGGGTCTTTGTGTGATGCTTTTGAAACAGAAAACTGATGCTCATATCATCTTGATTTCTGCGGAAAGAACAGAACTCAGCGATCCAAAGGACGAAGGCAGGCTCGGAAGCTGCCGAAACGGAGGGTTTTTCGATCCATGTGCCCACAGAAAGGGTGATATGAATGACACTGGACACCTTGCGTATCAGTGCGGGTATTTCACTCTACAGAAATACCGCAGATTCATATCTCGGAATGTCAAAAAACGCTCAAAAACTCGGTCTCAAGGAAGAACAGACCATAGAAAAGAATGAAAGCCGTTATGATCTTGACGGAACACTCAAGGAAGAGCAATTACCGATCGGTTCATTGGAGAGATCCAAAAAGGAAAAGGAAGAAAAAGCCGAAAAGCTCGGTCAGGAAAAAGATGACGATATAAGAGACATCTTTAAAAAGATCGACAAAACCGATAAAACCGAAGGAATATTTCTCGAAAAAGACGTTCTCGGTAAGGACAAAGACAGTGAAGAAGATGAAAAAAGTATTTTCGGAAAACGAAGAGACGGCTTCACTAAAGATCCTCCCGACTGCGAGTGTGAGACCTGCCGTAAAAGGCGGTATCAGGACGATTCGGACGATTCAATGGTCTCGTTCCAAAGCCCGACCAGAATGTCACCCAACGCTGCAAGAGGCAGGGTGATGAGTCATGAGCTCGAGCATGTCCGCAGAGAAGGTATTAAGGCCAGACAGGAAGGAAAACAGATAGTTTCCCAGACCGTTCAGATTAAGACGGACACCTGTGAAGAATGCGGAAGAGTTTATGTTTCGGGTGGACTCACGAGGACTGTGACGCGTACTGACATGAGAGATTTCCATCAGATGTTTATGCTCGGCTTCGACGGCAAAGATGCCGCAGGCAGAGAAATAAGCTAAGGAAGACATAACGGCGGCACATAACCGCCGTTTTCTCTTTTGAGGAGAGATTTATGAAATTGTTCGGAAAAAAAAGACGTATTATAAGACAGAGAGCCGAATGCATTTATGGCCCTCCGGAGATGCTGGAGAAAAGACGTTACGGAAAAGATACAGAGAATGTTCCGGAAGATATTTACGGCCCGCCGGAAATGCTCGGAGCACTTAATGCTGACAATAAGTCCGATACGACAGAAGAAGCGGAAGTTCCGCCTGAAGAAGAGGATGATGATAAATGAAAAGAAGAAAAATCGCAGGAGCTGCATCGGTCCTGGGAACGGCAGCATTCATGAGCGCGTGTGGTATATACGGTCCCCCGCAAAATGTTTACGGTCCGCCTCCGGCAACTACTTCCGACACAACTACTTTGGCATCTGAAAGCGACACAGAAACATCAACATCATTTTCTTCCGAAGAAAACGTACCGGTATGTGTTTACGGTCCGGCCGCTATGTTCTCTATGGATGAAACAAAAGCACCGGAAATACTCCCCGGTTCGTCCGACAGAATAGACTCGGAAACTTCTGCGACTACGACTGTGACCACCACACAGGGAACCACCACCACAACAACTACTACAACCACCACGTCCCTGTCAACGAACGATGTTCCGGAATGTATCTACGGTCCGCCGGAAGCGTTCACATCCGATGATAAAGAGACTACGGGATCAGCAACAACTACTGCGCCGAAAACCGAAAACCCTGACGATACGAAAACAGAAGAAAATACTACTTTTGAACCCGCAGAAGATATCTACGGACCGCCGGAATGGTTCGAAAGCGGCACCAAAGAGGAAGAACCCGATGATCCTGATAATACTGAGGACACCACAAGATTCAGTCCAGGCGACAATATAGGCCCGGACGTTTACGGTCCTCCGGAATGGTTTGAATAAATTATGGATAAAATAAGCGTTAAAACTGAGAACATGACCCGGCTCGCGGAATACAGGAAGCAGCTTTATAAAAAGCCGATACTTAAGCATTTATTCTTTGAGCTTACTATGAACTGCAACGAGCATTGCAAGCACTGCGGAAGCGTGTGCGGCGACGGGTATATCCCCGATCTGCTCACAACGAGAGATTATTTCGATATACTCGACCAGATAAAGCGGGATTTCGGCACCGAAGGCTTCATGCTCTGTATCACAGGCGGCGAACCGCTGCTGCGCAAGGATTTCTTTGAGATAATGGGATATGCTTATCATCTCGGATTTATCTGGGGAATGACCAGCAATGGTACTCTCATTACCAAGGAAGTTGCGCATAAGCTTAAAGTTGCGGGAATGAAGACGATCTCGATAAGCATAGACGGTCTCGAAGCGACGCACGATGAGTTCAGGCGCACCAAAGGCGGCTACAAGCGCGCTATGGAAGGCTTGCAGAACCTTATCGACGAGGACGGATTCAATCATATACAGGTGACTACTGTCGTCACACATGAGAGTATTACCGAGCTCGACCGCCTGTTTGATATTTTCGATAAGATAGACATTGATTCGTGGAGAGTCATAAATCTTGAACCCATGGGCAGAGCTAAGGAATATCCCGAGCTGCTGCTCACTCCGGACGATTACAGATACCTGTTTTCTTATATAAAAGCAAAGCGCGAAGCGGGCTATCCCCTTGCCTACGGATGCAGCCATTTTCTCGGAGAAGAGCTCGAATATGAACTCCGCGACTGGTATTTTATATGCAACGCAGGTATATATACCGCAAGCATCATGGCGAACGGCGATATTGCAGCCTGTCTTGACATTGAGCGCCGTCCGGAACTCATTCAGGGCAATATCAAAAAGAACACGTTCAAGGAAGTATGGGAAAACGGATTTAAGCAGTACCGTGACCCGACATTCCGCAAGCGCGGGATATGCGCAGATTGCAACAAGTGGGAATTCTGCGCAGGCGATTCGTTCCATACATGGGACCTTGACAAAAACGAGCCTATACTTTGTATGAAAGATATTCTCGGATTCTGAAACAAAAAGCCGCCGCTTTCCTGCTCCGGAAACGGCGGTTGATTATTTATATCCGCTATATGCGGATAAATAACAAATAAATTTCAAAAAAGTATTGACTTATATCAAAAAATATGTTAAAATAGATAAGCAGTCGGGTCACGGCTCGATCAAAAGGACTTTGGAGTGGTGTCCGAGTGGTTTATGGAGCTGGTCTTGAAAACCAGTGATCCCGCAAGGGACCGTGGGTTCGAATCCCACCCGCTCCGCCAGTTTATCTCAAAGTTTATATTTATTTTATCGGCACTTGCAGAAATACCCAAGTGGTGAAGGGGCTCCCCTGCTAAGGGAGTAGGTCGGGAAACCGGCGCGAGGGTTCAAATCCCTCTTTCTGCGCCAGAGAATTGTTCCTCGCAGAAGTTATTCTGTGAGGAACATTTGTTTTACAGGAAGGTGAAAAAATGACATACGAAGAAGCTGTTAAAACAATCCCTACCGGCAGGTACCGCCATTTCAAAGGCAATGAGTACGAAGTTATCGGGATTGCAAGAAATTCCGAAACACTTGAACCTATGGTCGTTTACCGTGCACTTTACGGAAACGGAGATATCTGGGTAAGGCCCGCCGAAATGTGGAATGAACCGGCAGGAGAAAACAAAGTACCAAGATTTACAAAAACTTACAAATAAAAAACAGCCGTTTTCTGCTCCATGAAAACGGCTGTTTTTCTTATTAAGCCAAATTCTTGATAGAATATTTTTTCTTGTAGAATTCGTAATCCTTCTTATACTCGTTGGTCTTTTCGCTCTTGAGATGATTGATGTACTCATGCATATCAAAGCTGTCATGAGCTATCTCGATCATGCAGACGGCGATATTCGAGCAGTGGTCGGAAATACGTTCAAGGTCGGTGAGCAGGTCGGAAAGCACAAATCCCATTTCTATCGTACATTCCTGCTTACGAAGTCTCTCAATGTGCGCTGATTTTATCTGTGCCTTAAGCCAGTCAACCACCTGTTCAAGCGGCTCAACGCCTACTGCCTTATGCAGATCGTTTTCCTCGAATGCCGAAATCGACATATCAAGCACTTCCCTGACAGCAGCGATCATGATCTTTATTTCCCTGACAGCGTCGTCCGAGAATTTGAGTTCCTTGTCGTTTATTTCCTCGGCAGTCTCAACAATATTGACAGCGTGGTCGCTCAGACGCTCGAAATCGTTCAGCATGTGCAGAAGCTTCGAAACCTCATGGCTATCTGATTCCGTGGTATTCTGGTTGCTTATCTTGACGAGATATGTTCCGAGGCTGTCCTCGTAAGTATCAACATCTTCCTCTATCTCACGGACCTTCTGAGCCTGTTTTTCGTTATAGTTGAAAAGTATATCAAACGATAATTCCAGCGAACGCAGCGCCTCATGCGCCATGCTTACGGTAACAGTACGGCTTCTTTCAATTGCGATCGAAGGGGTGGAAATAAGACGATCGTCGAGCAGCGCAAACTCGCCTTTGTCTGTACCGTCGCGGATAACGATGCACGCGAGCTTTTCAAGCAACTTGTTGAACGGTGCAAGCGAAAGTATAGTAAGTATGTTGAACGCGGAGTGGCATATCGCTATACCAAGCGGAGTTACAGTAGCATCGGATATTTCTGGATGTATTATCGCGTTCAGCACGGAATATATGGTCAGCCATACGATCGTTCCGATAGTGTTGAAGCTGAGATGTATGAATGCAGCGCGTTTTGCGTTTTTGTTAGCTCCGAGCGACGAAAGCATCGCGGTAACGCAGGTTCCTATATTCTGACCCATTATAATCGGTATAGCGCTCGAATAGTGAAGCGTTCCGTTAAGCGACAATGCCTGTAAGATACCGACAGAAGCCGCAGACGACTGTATCACCGCTGTGATGACAGCACCTGCGAGAACGCCGAGAATCGGGTTCGAGAACATTCCCATCAAGTCAGTGAACCACTGGACCTCGCTCAGACCTGAAACAGCGGTTGTGATGAACTGCATACCGTACATCAGGAAAGCGAGTCCGAAAAGGATCGACGCAGTATCGGCTTTTTTGGAATCCTTCTTGAATACGAGCAGCAGAACAATCGCCAGAAGCGCTATAAGCGGCGTAAAACTCTGCGGTTTTAAGAACTGGACCCATATACTGTCGCTCTCGACTCCGATAAGCGACATTATCCACGATGTTACCGAAGTACCGAGGTTAGCGCCCATTATAATACCAATAGCTTGTCCGAGCGTCAAAATGCCCGAATTGACAACGCCCACGACCATAACGGTCGTAGTTGCCGATGATTGTATCACAGCGGTGACCATGACGCCGAGCAGGAATCCCTTGAATTTCGTGGAAGTCGCAGCAGCAAGCATGGTTTTCAGCTTTCCGCCGGCCTTCTTTTCAAGTCCCTGACCCATGAGCTTCACACCGTACAGAAGTACGGCTACACCGCCAAACAGTTAGAATACATCAAAAATGCTCATATTCCGACTCCGTTTTTCTTCCGGGTGCCCTCTTTTATCCCGGATCATCTTCTCATTAATTTACACTTTCATACACTATAATTATAAACGGTTTCGGCGACAATTTCAAGTATATTTCGAGCTTATTCCCATTTTCGGCGCTTTACATAAGAGGTGAAAGAAGTTTTAAAAATATCCGTGCAATTTTTACAAACCATGTTGTCCTGTCTGCTTTTTCCCGCGTGATAAGCTCGCAGTCCTTTAAAGTATTATCAAGATCGCGTTTTATCTTTTCAGTCACTTCCCTGTCATATATCACGCAGCCGCATTCAAAGTTCTCGGCAAAAGAGCGATAATCAAGGTTTACAGTACCAACAGCAGCTATCTCATCGTCACAGACAATATTCTTACAGTGGATAAATCCTTTTTTGTACTCATAAATGCGTACATTATGAGCTATCAGTTTCTCATAGAAACTCTTTGTGATGATATTCACATACTTTTTGTCGGGGATCCCCGGAAGAATCAGCCTTACATCAATGCCAGACCGTGCCGCTGTACAAAGTGCTCCGATTATCTCATCGTCACATACAAGATAAGGCGTTGTGATATAAAGATATTCGTGTGCTCTGTTTATGATATTCAAATAGACTTCAATGCTTATCCTGCAACCGGAAAGCGGCACATCCGCAAAGGGCTGGACCATGATACAGCCGGAATTATCACATTCATTGGATATAACTGTCTTTTCACCGCAGGAAAGTTCCCACATCTGCGAAAAAAACTTCGCAAATCCCGCTGATGCTCCGCCTTCTATCAGTATTCCGCCGTCCTTCCATATTCCGAACCTTTCCTTGCGGTTCATATATTCGTCCGCTATGTTTATACCGCCGCAGAATGCATATTTTCCGTCTATCACGAGTATTTTCCGGTGATCGCTTATGTTTAAAACAGATAATCCCGACGGCGACAGCGGATTGAATTCACAGACTTTAATGCCGAGCTTTTCCATGTGTTTAGTAAATCCTTTCGGCTTGATAAATGCACTTCCCGTGCCGTCAATAAGAAATCTAACATCAACTCCCGCTGCCGCGCGTTCGGCAAGAGTCTCGGTAAGCTCGTCCAGCGCTGTTCCTTCGCAAACAATGAAAAATTCAAGATAAATGCTGTTTTGGGCACGGCGTACACATTCAAGCAAATCCGAGAACGCCGCATCTCCAAACGGATAGTATTTCACATTTTCTGCAATGTATAGCGGAAAGCCGTTTGCCAATAAATATGAACAAAGCCGGTCGCGATGACATCTTTCGCTTTTGCGAACATTTTTCACTAAGAATTTTTCGATACGTCTGTCAAGTGTTGTTTTGGCAGATCCATATCTGAAAATTATACGGAATATTGCTCCATGCAGCGGAAAAAGCAGCATCGGAACAACCGTTCCGAGCTTATATACAGGACTTATTTCCTCGTTTAGAACACCGAGAACGCAAATAATATCCGCGGCATACAGAATTACCGTTGACACAGGAAAAAACACTGTCAGCACTATAGGTACGGCAATGATGATTATAAGTATTATTGCGATAACTGCGGCATAAAGTGTCTCTTTTCGTAAAAGTTTGTTCACGATCTGCTCCTGTATGAAATATAATTGTGATTAGCATACCCCTGCAGATAATAAATATGTGAAAAAAATCGCGGTAACTCTGAACCGCAATCTTTCTGATTATTGATTATATGATCATGAACACTCAAAATGCTTATCCAGCTCCGCGAAGATGCTGCGTCTGATCGAATTTACCGCTGACGCAGAGAGCATAAGTCCTTCGTCAAGCATTATTTCAACAATCCCTGTCTCATAGATCGTACCGCCGGTCTTGCGCAGACGTTCTTCAAGCTCGGAAGCAGTAAGTGCGCGGCTTATTGCAGTTTCGGGAACTATACCGCTGTCAAGCTCGAAGCTGTAGTTTTCGCAGGTCACCTCGGCGGTGACAGGCTCGTTGCTGCGCACTATCAGTTTTATGTCCGCTGTATGACGTTTATACGGCCTCTCATAAAGCTTTTTCAGACCGGAAAGTGCTGTATCTGCTGCTATAACATCATCCTTTGTGCGTATGCCCTGCATATCCGATAAGCTGCCGTCAAAATAAGCATGAGTAAATCCGCTGCGGGAGAATACAGCACGCAATGTGTCCGTATCCGGCTTTTTACCGTCAAGGACATCTCGGCACGCCTTTACTGCCGCAGCGACATATTCGGGGCGTTT
>CAMVEM010000036.1 GCA_947166515.1 uncultured Clostridia bacterium
CCTTCGTGTAATTCCAGGATCGGTATTTCATTCCTTTCTTTTTTTGCGGCTTCATCCCAGCTTTTATTCAGATATCCGAAGATCCACTCGCGGAATTCTGCCTGATCCTCATCAAGTTTTCCGACATCCCACGTTGGCATACTTGTAAAGTCGTTCTTTTCCTGAAAGAATTTCCGTAAACCTTCAACACTTATTTCGCCGTCGTATATTTCTTTTTTAGGCATAGCTGACCTCCCGTGAACATTTTTATCATTATATCATATCCCGAACGGATTTTCAAGAGCGGAAAGAATAACTGTTCCGGATTTGGAACAGTTGGTTTGATAACGCTTCGTTCACTCAGCTATTCGATGCCCTTGAACACATCTATCATGAACAGCGCTCCGAGTCGAAAGCCTTTGCTGAATGCGGTTTCAATCTCCGTTCCAGCAAGCCTGCCGTTCTTGTCGCGGTATTGATCGAGCAGTTGCTTCAGCTCCGGACACTTCTCAAGCATTTCCTTTTCGATATCGTCAATTTCCGACGTTATCTTCTTGAACCTGTTGTCGGTGACCGGAGTCTCGCATGGTGTGATGTTGCCGTAGTAGAATTGTTCGAGTATGCTTTTCATTCTATTCCTCCTGTTCGATGTATCTGCTGCACTGATCATTGCAGACAAAACAGATGTAAGAAGAAGCCGTGTTCGTGAAAAAGATCCAATGCTGTTTGATATACACGACCGTGTAAATTATGCAGTAACAGCAACAAGGCTCAGATATGATTTGGAGGAAAAACGAATCACGCTTTATCTGACAATCGATGAGACTATATGTACAATGTATGAGTATTTTGATATTTTTTTTGAACGAATGACTATGTGTTCACAGGCTGCCAGAGTCCTGAATAGTAAGTTCTCTTTGAAAGTGAATGGTCAGAGAGTTTTATGATAATGCGCGTATAAACTCTGTTTTCTCAGTAAAGGAATATGTATCAAGCCCGCGCAAACGGGCTTGTATTTCCTATAAGACACTATTTTTAATATGAACGATATCAGTAGGATGCCGATAAAATAAAGAGCTCCTCGATTGAGAAGCTCTTTATTCTTTCACTATTTCATCTTTATAGAGATATTTCCCGCACTGTCAAAAGACAGCACAAGTATCTCTTTTCTTTCCGCAGATTTCATACTGCCCGAAACAGCCGCAGCCGTTGCTCCGCGGTCGCGTATCATCTGAGCTATCTGTTCGGCGTGCTTAACGCTTGCACAGAAAATGACGGTACGCTTTGTGCTGCAGTATTCCATAAATGTATCTGCAATAAGCTCGTTGCGCTCGGGAACAAATATCTTGCTTTCAAGGTCACGGATGTTGTATTGCACGCTGTTGAAACGTACTTTGGTAAGGTCAATGTTTGTATGTATTCTGATGCAGCGTACCGAAACAAGCTCACCTATTTCAACCGCGGTCTGGATATCGAGCTTGTGTGCAGTATTGCCCATGAAAAGTAGTTGCAGATATCATTTGAAACAACAATTACCGGACGTCTGCCTGTCTGGATATGCTTGCCGCACATCACCTGTGAAAGATCAGCGTAGTAAATATCTCCGAAATGCAGCATATCATCACCGCCTTTCTGCTGCTGTCGGCGGTCAGACTGCAATCTTCTGCTCCTCACCGAGATAGATGTCGTCGAAGCATGCATCATAAACCACGTTGTCCTTCTTCTCAATAGGATCCTCGGTAATGCGCTGACCGAAGTAATCGTCCTCCCAGCTCATGATACCGTCATTGTCAAAATCGAAACCAAAACTTGCACACATAGTCAAATCCTCCGTGTTCTGTTTTTCTAATGGCATTATAACATATCAGTCTTTCAAAATTTATCAATCTAAACACATTTTTGAAAAAAGCAAAGTTGTTTATATACTAATTGTATTATTTTTTTAAAAATAACAATATCTACGATATTGAAAACTTTTGCGAGTTTTGCAAAAGTTTTCAATCAAATCCATAACCGTCTTGACTAATCTCCCGCAAGATGCTATACTTGAACCATTGAGAGGTGTTTCTATGAACTACATCACGGTCGCACAAGCTGCTGAAAAATGGGGGATATCCGAGCGGCGAGTGCGCGACTACTGTGCAAACGGGAGAGTCACGGGCGCTCGTATAAAGGGCAACAAGTGGGTGCTGCCCGAAACCGCTGAACAGCCTGAACGCAAAAACTCCGGCAAGAAAATCAGCCCGCTCACAGACGCTCTCTCCGAGGCTGTCATGACGTGCATATCAAACAGCGTTTACGAATATGTCAAGGTGAATTTCACCTATCATTCCGTGGCAACAGACGGCATCTCCGTCACTCTTAAACAGGTGCAAAAGGGCTTTGCGGATCGCAAATTCAACTTGCTGCTGCCTGACATCAATACTGACGACACGCTTACAGCCGCAAATCATTTTCTTTGCATCGACAAGGTCATTGAGGAATACCGCGAACCATTGAGCGTTGATATGGTCAGAGAGCTGCACAGCGCTCTCGGGATAATGACCGAAAGATATCAAAAAAACACCCGTTCTTACGACGGCTACCGTACATTCGACTGCAAGGTCGGAAATCGGAAAGCGACTGCCCCGGAGCGGATATACAAGGAACTTCCAGCGCTTATTGAACAGTACGAAAGCAAAGAAATAATAACACTGGAGGATATTCTCGACTTTCATTATCGGTTCGAGCGTATCCGCCCGTTTGCCGAGAACAACGGTCTGATCGGCAGGCTGCTGATCTTCAAGGAATGTCTGCGGAACAGCATCACACCGTTCATCATTGACATCTCCGACAGGCAGAGATACTTTGACGGTTTGGACAAATGGGAGCGTGACCGCCGTGAGCTTATCGACCTTTGTCTCGACGCGCAGGTGAATTTCAGTGGTTTTATTAAAATATAATATCACTTATGGGGTTTAACTAATAATAAGTATTCTTCCATTAGACCCGCAAAATGGAGCGGAGCAGGAAGATGGACAGATCTGTTAGTTTCCGGCATAACTTCTCTTAAATAATTGGCATAAGCTGCCCACTGTTCCGCGTCATCCCCAATTTGTAATTGTATGGGATAATATTCGACCAGACTGCATTCATCAAAATTCATTGACGGTTTATCAAATTTCGATATCTTGTAGCTTAATGTATATTCGCGGGTATTCGGGCGGCTTTCTAACCCCCAGAATACATCTTTGCAGCAATAACCCCCGCTTGAAGACACATTATCTCCCTCACTGTTCAATTCAGTATAATAATCGGGAACTTCATGCGTGCTTATATTGTCGCGTACTCGTATGATCCTTACGCCTGTTTCACAGAAAGATTTCATATCAGAGAGCGTTTTCGTTCCGATCTCGATTTTTTCCGGAACATAACGCTCTTTGTTATCATATTCGGAGATTTTTTTATCTGTCAATCCGTACCATTGTAAACGTGTGATACCGTTTGCCTGTACCAACAGCAGCGCGGGCTCTTCACGATAAAGGCTACGAAGTCCCAGCAGCTTCGTGCGAAAGCCGCCTCTCGCAGCGTCGTTACATTTCTGAACAAAGTCTTTTTCTCTTGACACTTTTGATAATTCTATGAGTGCATCAGGATATGATAAATGACGCTTTTCAAACAGGTCGCAATCAACGGTGATGATTCCTTTTTTTACATTGTATGTTACATATATCGGAAGAAACCGGGCAACATCTCTCGCAAGCTTTGATCTTTCGGCCCACAGCGGCTTCATTTGATGCATCACATACATTCCGACCGTATCTGCATCAAATGCAGGGTTATTTTTCATATTTCTTTTTTCAAAAAACTCTGTATAACCAAATTGTCGGAGCAGATCCCTTACCGCACCTTCAACTCTGTGTTCGGAAGGCTCAGGATCGTCATTGCCAACCTGTGATCCGTCGGGAGTGATGAACTGTGTGATCCGGTTCGTATCCGCAAAACCTGCCCGTAATGCGTGTTTGGGATCACCGGCAACGTTTTCGGTATTCGGAAGAATAATTATCGCTCCCGTAATTTCATCAGATGCAGGGATCATTCTTTTGATCTGATTGATTTTCTGACAGTGCGATACGAAAGAGCTGTCACACATCATATCTCCCAATGTTCCGAGTTCTTTTTTTACGATCTTCACAGGGAATATTGACTGATATTCATTTCCGCCAATATATTCGTAAAACTTATCTGTAAGCCTGTCCGCCAGATCGGAATCGGATGCGTGTCCATATATCTCAACACACAGTCCTGACAGACCTGTACAAAGTTTTAACCGTTCACGCCGGACTTTGAACAATTCTTCCGACTTCATTTCTTTTTTACAGTGAATTACCTTCGATTGTGTTATTGGTCTGGCAGGTTCCGCATTATATGCAAAACCGCTCATCAGCTTGCTCAGCTGCGTGAATAACAAACACTTGTCTTTGACCGGGATACCTGTTCCGACGCGATTTTTTGTAAACTCCATACCGTTTTTGAACGGCAGAAGTATCTGAGGATCCGACTGCTCCGACAGGTATTTTTCGGGATGACAAAGCACATCCTCGGCTGATGGCAACATCTTCGGATCATACAGATCATAACACTTTCGCTCTGCTTGATCCCAACGGTGTATATATTTTTCTTTATCATCAACAGTTTCTTTAACGGCTTTATGCAGGATCGTTATTATTCGGTATTTGTTTTTTCCTGTTTTTACATAAGAATGGATATTATCCGAAAGAAATATATTATCCTTTCTTACACTTGAAATAAATCTTTTTACAGAACAATCTATCAGCAGCATACAGGCACGTTCGGGAGGCGTTGTCTGGACTGAAAGCTGTAATCCTATCGCGTAACGATCCCCGGTTTTTTCATCGACGAGGGGTTGACTCATCAACTTCTTCTGATCACAGACCGAAAAGGTAAGCTCATGCCCCGCAGCATCGATCGTTTTACCGTTCAGAGCGTCCGCAGCATAAAGCGCAAATGCATTGAACGCGTAATCTGTCATAGCACGGCCTTCGCTGTCAAATAAAACAACATCTTCTTCACTCAAGCCTTTATCGAGCAAGCTCGGTTCAACAAGCGTTAAAAACTCATCAACGAGTTTGTCTGTTTCGGGGGTTTTATTAAAGTGATCTGAATATTCCGCCGCAGCCCATATCTGTATGATCTCGCATATTTTCTCAGTATCGGGTTTTCTCAGAGAAACAAACCACTTGCTGTCATCGGATCCTTTCTTTAACGTCCCGATCATTACCACATCATCCAGCCAGCCGTTCAGATAACCATACAAAACATTTGTTTTAAGATTATACATAGTATTGAATTTAGGATCAACCGAAAGTTGCAGTTCTGTCATGATCTCCTTCCACTTTTCGGGGAATGCAAGGAAATACAGCTTAAACGGAATATTCGTCTTCGGGATCATAGCCATCGGATATATCGGTGTAGACATTATTGTTCACTCCTCTCATAAACGCCTCATAAAAAGGTTCATACAGTGTTTTTGCTATCTCGCCAGATCTCTCGTCTTTCATCATTTGCTCCAGATAATTTCTCAGTTCATTCAGACAATCATATCCATCGGGATAGTCCGGAGATGTGCGAAATGCGCCGTCGGCAAAATAAACTCTCGGCGCGGGCTTATCCTCGTCGGTTATTCTGGCAAGTCTTCCAAAGATCTGCAATATCAGGATAAATAAGCTTGCGGTAACATCGCGTTTCATCACATCATTCAGATATGTCAGAGATTTCTTTGATTGCTCCTCCAGTTCGTGCCATTTTATAGCTGCAAAACGGCGTATTTCTTTTGATTTGATATATGGATCCCGATATTGCTCCGAACAAAAGCGCTGTTCAATAATTCCGTTCAATTTGGCGCATTTTGACGATATTTCATCCGGCACAGCCATTGGACGAACAAGGAAGAAAACGCTGCCAAAAACAGAATGTCCGTTCTCGTCAACTATGTTGTATCCGCGCTCGATCGCCTGTGCAGGAGCAACAAGTATCCTTGCCGGATGCGAACCGAACCGTCCTACATCACCGCGCAATATCATCGTTTCTTCGTTTATTTCATTTCCGTCCGTTTTGCGCGCCATACAAGCGGCTATCTTTCTGGCAAGCTGCCTGTTCAGATAATTCATAGCAGCTCCGGCTTCGGTATAGCTGTTTACGATCATAAGTATCTTGCTGTCGCTTTTGAGTTCCGCTTCAACAGGATCGATTATTTTCCTGATCACTTCCTGTAAATGCTCTTCACGTTCATTTTGTCCGCCGCCCGAGACCTTGATACAGGTGTTCAGTTCTGTTATCTCTGTTCGGGACAGTTTTTCACGCTTCCACTTCTCCGCCTCCAGAAGATACTGCACAGGAACATTAACATGGTATTCAAGACAGCCCTCCGCCCAGCTTGAACCCGATAACAGCAAAACATGCGGACCCGCCGGCTTTCCGTTTTCAGTCATCCGAAGCCACGGCATCCTGTTCATCAGTGCTCTGCCGAACGAATACTGCCTGTAAAGCTGTAATCCTTTCTTCCGATCGTTTTTCATTCCGAACAGATTACCCATAGCAGCCGACGGAAGCAGTTTTTGCTGCGCCGTAAATCTTGCCTGCAAAAAATTGAACAGAGCCATTTCAGATTTTTGTTCTTCCGTTAAAAAAGAATATGCTTCATCAAGAGAACGTACGTATCTGTCAAATCTTGTCACTCTGAGATACAGTTTAATATTGCACAGCAATTCATCATCATTTTTACACTCATTTTCTTCTAACCACTTTTTCAGACGCTCTGTGAATTTACGGTCGTATTCGTATCTGTCGGCAAAATCAAACACCGTATCCAGTCCATCGTCTTTCGGTTCGTCCATTGTCGTTTCAAGCATCTCCAACACTCCCGGCGGTATCGGATGCCTACCTTTTTCACTGTCTTCACACAACCGCTGATATAAAGTCATTGCCGAGAATGTACTTTGGAGCATCTTTGTCCATTCTCCGGTATACGACTGAATACTTTCTCTCACGGTCTGAGCAGCAGCAAACGACTGCAACCGCAGCACCGAATACAGCCGGGCGTTCTCTCCCATCTCATCGATATCTTCCGGATCAAGCTTCATATCATTCGCGCACAGATCCGAACTCTTCTGTACGAATTCTGAAAAATCGGTAGAAGGAGTAAAGAATTCATCAAGAGTTTTCTGAACTTTGTCACACTCATCGAACATTACCAGATCGGCCTGTTCGAGCACATACTCAAGGAACAGTCTGTTTTTGCCGGGTATTCTTGCAGCAGTCAGACCCTGAACTGTGGTGATTATTACATCTGCGGCAAACACATCTCTGTACATCTTGGTCGTGGGGCATATATCAATATATGGACAGGTGTACTTCTTTTTGTCTTTTTTCATTTCACGGCAAGGTTCGGTCCCGTATCTAATCGTTCTATCTCCGGTATCGGCCATGCCCGCGATCATACAAGGCGTTGTCAGATATTCGGAGTAAACATGTTCAAGATACTTAGATCCCGATCTCGCAACTTGGTAAATGTATTTCTCACGTTCGCCGCGTCCTATCAAAGGTGTAACATTCATATTGAATTTACGAAAATACGAATACAAATGTAAAGTATCTGCGACTGTATCCAATACGATCACTATCTTTTTATGCTGTTTCGACAGGCAGAAAGATAAGACTTTCATCAGTGTGGATTTGCCTGCGCCTACCATACCGACCATATTCACAACATCATGTATTTTTATTTCTTCGGCTGCAACGACCCGATCGTCTTTTTCCGTTTTTATTGTATTTTTCTTCAGAGTTTCATAACAATGATCGGAATTATCGATCCGACGCATTTCCTCTGCCGAACGCAACAACTCTTCTATTGATATTGTGATGTCGGGACGTACCGATCTTGATTCCGGATATTCAGTAAACATTGTTTTATGAGAACCAATTTTCACCTCCGCCCAAGGAACGTCTTTATTGCCCAACCAGAATCGATACTTTCCTTCCTCGGCAAAGTTTGTATTGTGATTTTCCCGATAATTCCGTATATGATCGAGATATATTTCTGCGCGCTCCGTCGCGATCGACAGTTTATTGTTTCTGATAAGTTTCAGCTGTTTTTTACCGTCTGCGATCTGCTCCTCAAATTCATATAACCGTAGTTCCGGCGGAACATTATTACGATATTTTTCAATAAGCTGTACCCATCTGTGTTTTGAGCTGCAGTAGCGCAGACATACATGAGCTTTTTGCAGAAACGCCGTTTCTTCTGTTTCATTTATGTTTCCAATCACCGAGTAATTATGAAGAAGTAAAAAAGCTTCATACGCATCTCCGTTCACTGTGTATTTCTCAAATACTGCAAGTGTCATCTCGGTGTAGATCAGATCGTTCAGATCTGTTCCTGTTGGAAGATAATTTTTTATGGTTGACTTTACAGACTCAAGAGTTGACATTTTCAGCCTCCTTTTTTATCATTCGAAAAAGCTCACGGTCGGTTATACATCTTACGGTTTCAGTCGGCAGAACAGCATTGCATATATCACAGTAATCTTTACGCTCCTGTTTTCTTTTCTCGGGTATAACAAAGAATCTCTTAGCTGCGGGAACCGATGCAAACGCACTGTCTGATCTTACAGATTCGGCCAGAGCATATGGATTAAGGTGTGTTTTGGCATCTACTGCCCATATTTCTTCGTTCTTAAAAATGATCTTGATATCATAGCGGTCTCTTTCCGGCCAAAGAGCTGTTTTACAGCCATATTTCTCAGCACGCGCTTTAATATCGAGTTCCAATTTACCCGGAAGACACATATACCTCATTACGCCGTGTTTCAGACGCATATTATCAGTAACATCCAGTTTTTCAAGATGTTCAATGTCAGGGGGCTCTTCCGTACAACTGCGATTGCAGCAATAAGCCTGAACCCCATAAAGCCTCATCGTCCAGCCGCATTTCGGGCATCTGTAACTATCGCTCGGAATATCCTCATAAGCTTCTTTGATAATATTCCATATATCGGGATTTCCGCACTTCATTTTGTATTTTCTTATTTCTTTCTCACTGCAAATCGGATGCTCAACAATGAATTTTCGTACAGAGGTATATTGATCGGGGTCGAGCATCTTCATCATTTGATAGATATGTTTCTGCGTCAGAGCATTAAACATATCATTTTCTGTATTGTCGTTAAGATCAGCACATTCATCCGTAATATAGAATGTTTGGTTTTCACCCAAAATAACAAGCGCACCCGTCTGAAACAGTTGATATTTTGATATTTTTTCTGTAAATTCTTTTTTCCAGCCGGCAAACCATTCTTTGACCGGTTTTGCCGCATAATCTGTAATAAATGCCGCTTCGTGCAGTCCGGATAAAACTTCTTTCTGACCGTTTTTAAGCGCAAGCGCCGCAAACATATTTATCCCATACGAAAGATAGCTGCTGTATGGATACTTGTCTGTACACTGTTCCTTTTCGTACAGACCAACCGCAATCGAATACAACATACGATCAAATCCTAATTCTTCCATATAATTACCTCCGAAAATAATAAAAGCGTTTCCCGAAAAATATCAGAAAACGCTGTATTGTCTACAGAACGAATCTAAACACAATGCTAAAAACCAAGCATATTTTGATCCCATAATATGATATTTTTCGTGTACAGCTATAGAATATCATATTATCCGGTTTTTGTCAATACCAAAATTAAAAATATATTATTTTCACAAATTATTTATATGGATTTTATAAATATTGACAAACGACCTTTGGATTTGCTCCAAAGGTCGTTATGTTATCGGCTAGTTTTGATCGTATTTGTTATCATTCAGTTCGGCTTCTATCTCCTCAATAGTAGGCAGCGAGCCTTTGAAATCCTCGGGTATCAGCTTTGACAACTCATAGCTTGATACTCCGAGTGGCTGAGAAGTTGATTCAAGGGCATACTGCGCTTCAACCTTATCCATAGACTTGCAGACAAGTAATCCAACAGCCGGATTCTGCCAGTCCTCCTTGAGCTGATGATTCACCGCCACCACATAAGTTCCAAGCTGCCCGGCGAAGGACGGATCAAATTTTGTAACCTTAACTTCAAGCACCACATAACATTTCAGTTTTATATTGAAAAACAGCATATCAATGAAGTTCTCTGTTTCTCCGATCTCAATGCGGTATTCACGCCCGACGAACGAAAATCCGTTGCCGAGTTCGAGCAGGAATCGTGTGATATTATCCATAAGAGCGTCTTTCAGCTCTTTTTCGTTGTATCTCTCCGTCAGTGTGAGGAAATCGAAGTTATACGGGTCTTTTGTTATAGCCTGTGCAAGATCGCTCTGAACTGCGGGAAGTGTGTGCTTGAAATTTGTAACAGCCTTGCCTTCTCTTTCGTAAAGATCGGTGTCG
The DNA here is from genome assembly GCA_947166515.1 of uncultured Clostridia bacterium. GTDB lineage: Bacteria > Bacillota > Clostridia > Oscillospirales > Ruminococcaceae > Ruminiclostridium_E. The sequence continues at coordinate 10,421 of CAMVEM010000036.1, forward strand.
AGAAAATTCAGCAGCACAGCCCTCGACCAGTTGTTTTCGATAACTTTGTTGACATAGAAAAGGGCTTTTTGTTGATCGTTGCGGCACTTATCAATAATGATTTTATGATGTCCCCACGGTATAAGAAAAATATTTTTATAATCATCAGAATTTGCGACAACCTGGGGCATATTCTCATTTTCAAAATTTGCCCCAAGTTGGGGCAGATTTTCCGTCAGCGGATAAAGCTCATAAAATCGCCACATATATCGTAAATTTGTTTCGGAAAATGAATTTGAATTGGGAAATATTTCCTTTAAATCAGTACTGAGTTTCTTATAAAAGCCAGAACCGTATTTTGCGTTGAGCTCCATTCTTGAAATATCTCTGCCGATAGACCAGTAAAATTGAAGCATTTCGCTGTTGACACGGACAGCCGCTTTTATCTGCGAGCATCTGAACCTGTCGGAAAGCTCGCTGAGCCACTTTTTGTAATTATCATCGACTTGTATGATATTTTTCACTGAAATTCTCTCCTTATTCTGATCCGATCAGACCTTACCATAATGTCATTTTGTCCTTGTATTCGACGAAACCGTAATATTGCTGCCTAGATCATTATACCATTATCGTGCGGAGAAGTCAATATACAGCAACATTACTCATTTTTGTCACCTCGTATTTTTGTTACCGATCATTCTCATTCAGCAGCTTAAAACGATCTCCGTTATTTCATTGATGATCTCATCAAGACTCTTTGAACCGTCGATAACATGATCGACTGACGACACCTGCTCTTCCTGCATCTTTACATAAAGAATTCTTGCGTATTTCAGATATGTATCAATTTCCTCACGGATATCATCTGCCGAAGCTTCTTTCATGTCTCTCATAATTCTTCTTGCAAGCGCAATATCCAGCGGCGTGTCGATAAAAATGCAGCAATCCAGATAGTCTTTTATCATGCGATGCTCGTAAGCAAACGGATAATCCAGAAGCAGATAATCATATTCACCGCTGCTTATCAGCCTTTCGATATTCTCTTTTAACGGTGACAGATCCCACACATGAACATCTGCACCCTCCGATATCCATTTTGAAAAATCCTCGACTTCTCCCTCAAACGAATAATCATCAAAGTGAAGTGACGCGGCTCTTGGCAGCCGCTCCCTGACAGCATTTACGGCCGTTGTTTTTCCACCTGCCGTTACCGCTCCGACAGCAATTATTTTCATAGTCCGCTCCTTCATAGTTTTTTCGGGTCGCATATCATTTTTGTCCTTCAGTTATACCTTGCCGTTGTTCTTCTTCACGCACTCGCTCATTGCTTTGTTGGCTTCCTCGTCCCAGACTGTTCTTTCGGGTCCGAGAGTTCCGTACATTGTGTTCTCAAATGAATAAGTCATCTTCGCTTCTTTTATCAGCCTTTCATTGTCGATATCATCGCTGAATGTACCGAGCCGAGCGTAGATATCCTGCGTGATCTCATAATCGTACTGCTCGCGACCCTCGCGGCTGGTGTACATTATCTCAGCAAAATACCGCTTTGTATCGGGGTCATAGTACGCTGTCCAGTTATTTCCATGCTTTTTTGTTTTCATATTATGCTCCTCCGTTATTCGGTCGTCTTTAGGGTACCTCTAAAAACCGCTTTGAAAAGAGAAAATGAGATAGCCGCGTCGGATACAAGGAAAGCCGACGAAGCCGGGCTGGCGCCCGGTTAGGAGGTTTGACGCAGTAGACGGTCACGGCATGATGCCGTGACTATGCCGCCAAAAGCGCGAATGACTCACGCATACAAGCGGCATGGAGTGGATCAGCTCCTTTTCTCTCAAATTGGGTTTTTAGAGGTTCCCTTTATATATCATAGGTCACAGTTCTGAAGCCATAGATAAAGCAGAAGGCTGTAAAGCACCATGATGAACATTCCAAATATCAGCGGAACGCTCATTTTTACAACTGCCTTGAAAGGATCTTCACGGCTTTATGTGTGGATCCGTTTATCCTCTTTGTTTTCCATTATCCCTCATCACATTAAAAAATATATTTTGTCGATTTATATTATTATATCATTTTACTGTGCGTTTTTCAAGCTTTTTTCAGTTTTATTTACAATTAAAGCCGCCTGCGCTGACATCAGCACAAGCGGCTATCTTTTTATTCACGATTTATATTGCATCCTGTATATTTTCCTGCTATTTATGAGGAATGTTCGTTTTAAGGATACATGTCCGGGCAGGAAAAATTACAAGAGCGCCGCGACCTCCTCGGCAAACCTCCCGGGCTGTTCGCTGATAAACATATGTGTCGCGTTCTCAAATTTGACGGCTTTGTTGAATGTGGGAACATTCTTCGCGTACCATTCCGCGAGAGCCGGCGAGAACAGTGAACCCGGATCGGCGTAAAAGTAGCTGAGCGGTATCGTCAATCCTTTGAAGCTTTCTCTGTGATCCTGACTTTTCATAGACTCGGAAAGGCTTCTCAACACCGATTCGTCACATTCCTTCAGGCGTTTTTTCAGCTTCGGATTTACGAGGAACGCCGGTATCGACCCAAGCTTCGGAATAGCTGCGACAGCAAATTCCCTGTACAGCTTGAAAAACGGTTTACCCGCGTCTGCGCTCACATTTTCCTGCGTATATGCGCCTTTGTACAGTCCCAGCTTCCATTCGTCATCGTTCATTTGCTTCGGCGACATATCGCAGAGTATCACCGATTTAAGTCTTTGAGTGCCGAATTCTTCAAGATATGTCATAACGACTCCGGCACCCATAGACCAGCCGAGAAGGTTGACATTCTCAAGGTCAAGACCTGTAAGGAGTTCGTGAAGATCGGACACTAAAGTCTTCATATCGGGGCTGCCGCTGTTTGCTTCTTTGCTGCCGCCGTGTCCTCTGTGGTCGTATATGATACAGCGCGCTTTTTTCTTCAATAAAGCGACAGGCTCCTCATAAACGGAATGTGAGCTCGTCCAGCCGTGAAGCATCACAAGGACATTGTCGCCCTCGCCCGTATCTTCGTAATAGATCTTTTCACCGTTCTTTAATGCGAAATAACTCATGGATGTATTTTCCTTTCTTTTATTTTGTTTTTTGAAAATATCCTGTGTTATGCCTACCAATGTGCAGCAGATAAATTATATCACATAACCCCGCATCTGCGTCAGACTGAATACGTCCTGTTCGTCCAGTGCTTCGTAATGAGCGCAAACAGCGGTTTCGTGATAAGATCATATATCAGGAATATCACAAAACTTATCAGATAAATAACGATCGTACTGCCGAGAATGTGAGCGGTCAGGAGGGCGGGGTTTTCGCGGACATAAGTCTCGATACTGCAGTATTCAAGCAGATTTATGTGAATAAGATACGCCGGGAAGGATGCGGTCGCGAGCTTGTTTATCACCTTGCTGCTGCCGAGCTTCATATTGGAGAAAATAAGGAAAACGATCACGGCTTCGGTTATAACGAGCGGGTTGTCATAATTCCACGCGGCGGTGTTATTTATCACGTCGCCGGTAATGATCTTCTCCAGATAAGTCCAGCCGAATATTGCCGCGACATTGAGCATAAGCAGCAGCGCGAGCTTTCCGGTGCCGGTTTTCTTTCCCTTTTCTTCACGATCACGAAGATAGCAGCCGAGAAGATACATAAGCACGAAATTTACTATCGTGTAGCCCGCCTGCGATCCGAAGAGACCTATCGTGCTTACTCCGCTCTTGTCGTCATCGCGGAAAAACCTGATAAAATCCGCGACAATGGAATATCCCGAGAACAGTCCTATCCATATTATCAGCAGTGTCTTTTTGCCGCTTTCCGAAAGATGCGCCCACACAAGATTGATATACGGCGAGATCAGATACAGCGCTATATACACGAACACGAACCAATAACTCGGAGTGAAATAATTGAGAACGGTCTTGAATGACAATCCCTCGCCCTTCGGCAGCTCTTTTATCAGACAGAATACAAGCTCAAAGATCACGAGCTGCGCAAGAAGCTCTATCGGCTTTATCAGGTCTCTTTTTGTCGAGTTCCTCATAAAATATCCGGAGATCAGCACATACAGGTTTACCGCGCAGATAAACACGGTCTCAAAAAATGTTATTATCGCCTGATTTATACTTCCGTCTTCCACCGCCCCGTACCCTCCGCCGATCAGCGGGTTGTTATAGTGCAGGATAATTACCCCGCACGCCGCAACTATTCGCAGCAATTCAATGTTTGACTGTCTTTTTGAGCGTTCCGATGCCATAGCTGTTATCCTTTCGTATTATAGTATTTTAGTTTTGGTGTCTTGTTAATAAAAAAACCAGAATTTATCATTTAATCAATAAAACGTATGCTTTGTTTATTTGAATCTACTATTGCTTCTTTCCCAAAAGGAATAATGCAGCGAGGCATCGCATGACCTATATTCAGATTACATACTACCGGTATTTCGGGGTTGTCGATTACTTGAACAAGTAATTTCTTATATTCTTCTGCGTATACTTCATCCATAGGTTTCCCGATCAGAACACCCGATATTGCCTCGAATATACCTGTTGCTTTCAAGTATTCAAGTGCTTTTTTATATTTTTGCGGTGAGGGCTTTTCTTCACTGCTTTCCAACAGCAGGATACGTCCTCTCCAGTTCTCCTTATCAGGAAATAGCTGATATTTTTTGCAGAGTTCAGGCATATCCGAATAACGTTCGCCGTCAAACATATCAAATATCGTGCAGATACAGCCGCCAAGTATTTTTCCCGAAAAGACAGGACTACCCTGCAAAAGCTCAAATCCATTGTTTGAATGGGCTGTCAGAGGTTTGCCTGCCTGTTCGGGAGAAAACGCTTTTCTCTCCTCGTACCAGACATCGGCAGGGGCTATTTCCCTGATCGTTCCTGTCGATATCAGTTCTTCAAAATACTTGCGGGTATATGGCAGCATTTCCCGGCTCAGTTCACATATATCGGGAAGAAAAGCCTGTCCATAGAAAGTAGGGATACCAAGTTTATGTAACATAAAATGATTGATAGTCGTATCGGAAAATCCCAGAAAGATCTTTTCTGTTACAGCCTTTGCCAGCTCATTGTTATCAAACAAATATGGAAGCAATTTGTATGTATCATCTCCGCCGATCGCAGTAAGTATCATATCCGTTTCGGGATCAAGGAATGCCTGCAAAAGATCCTCTGCTCTCTTTTCGGGGTGAGACTTTATGTATTCCAGACCTTTGAGCGCATTAGGCATAAACTTGACATTCAAGCCGTATTCATTCAGTCTTTTAAGTCCTATCTCCAACTCGAACTGAGCAAGCGGCTCGCCGGCTATACCACTTGAAAGACTTACAATAGCAATATTCTTTACCATTTTGCTTACCCCCGTTAAATTCCGATTTATCACATTTGATTATATCACATGAACCCGCATTTGTAAAGTTTTTTGTGTTGTATAAGTATTTTACTTTATATTTGATGAAACCTATGAAATACAGAAAAGGGCTTTCCGCATTTGGAAAGCCCCCCAGCTTTACTACTGTTTTATTTCGGCAAAAAAAGATAAATAACGGTTATAATTTCTCTCCTTAATTTCAAATAACCTATTGGGATTTTTTGTTTAATTTGATTTATAGATATTTGAATATATAATACTCGAGCAATTGGTTGTAGAGACAGAACTTGTTTTTAATGTACTTTCTATAAGGATACAAAAATACAAATAATACAGATTATTACAAAAAATAGAAAAAGCACTTGACAATACTTCGGTAAACCGTTATAATATATGTAGAGATTATCGAAGGGAGGCGTTCTTTATGCTGATAAATGAGCAGCTTGAAATGAAGAATATCACAAAATATCGACTGAGCAAAGAAAGCGGCGTTCCGCAGGCTACCATTAACGATATATGCAGCGGCAAGGCTGATATAGAAAAGTGCGCCGCCGGCACATTGTACAGGCTGGCGAAGGTTCTTGATGTATCTGTTGAAGATATATTGGAGGACGCAAAAAAAGAACTCCGTGCCGCATTCGAGACATTCAAGAGCAATACCTGCCACCATGTAAAGGATATGGGCGACATAGATTTCATGCTGAATATTCTTGAGACCGACGAGATAAGGACGCTGTTTAACAAGCACTGGTATCCTGAGTCCTTGTATCTTCTTGCAATGCTCGACTATCTTTCGCGTATAAACGACGTTCCGATCTGCACAAGATATGACGATCTAAGAACGCGGAAGCTGTCAAAGCCCATTTACCCGGCAGGTGTTCTTTTGACAAGCGATGTGCTGGGCTCAGACGAGCCTTTGAGAAAGGCTGAAGAAGAAGCTATCCCGGAATTTCGCCGTTTCAACATCATTGAGAGCGAGGTGAGGAACGTTGTCTGATGTGCCTTTCACCAAAGAAAACCTTGACCGTTATCTGAAAGAGCTTGCGAAGGATTACAGAAAGCGCAGCGGAAAAGAGATGCCTGCGGAGATAATTCTGATAGGCGGAGCATCTGTAGTTATTAACTACGGATTCTGCGAGATGACCTACGACATGGACGCGGTCATTGATGCATCTTCATCTATGAAAGAAGCCATAAATTGCGTCGGAGACAAATTCGGACTGCCGAACGGGTGGCTGAACGACGACTTCAAAAAGACCGCTTCATATACACCTAAGATAGCGCAGTTTGCCAAGCACTACCGCACATACTCAAACATTGTCACCTTTATGACTGTGACGGGCGAGTATCTTGTGGCAATGAAGATGAGATCCGGCAGAAAGTACAAGTATGACCGTTCCGACATTATCGGCGTGCTCTGGGAGCAGGAGAAGTCCGGTGATCCTCTCACAATTGACAGGATAAGGAAGGCTGTCGAAGATCTCTACGGCTCTTATGATGTGCTGCCTGAAGAAATAAGACAATTCGTTGAGCAGGCTGTCCGGAACGGCAACTATGAAGAAATGTATATGCGCGTCCGTCAGGCTGAAGCGGAGAACAAGGAAAACCTGTTGGAATATCAGGCGGAGAAACCCGATGCTATAACCGGAGATAATGTCAATGTCATTATTGATGCTCTCAGGAAAAGGAAGGAAAATAAAACCTAAATATAAAAAACATTCTTTTGCAAGGTGAATTTTATTGCAATTTAACCTATGGATCATATCATTCCATTCTCAGGAATAATCAAGCCGCCTGCATTTACATCAACACAGGCGGCTTACTATTTACTCACGACTTATACGGCATCCTGTCCATAAGTGTCTTTTTCCCGATAGTCACGATCTCATTTATAAGGTCGTCGGAAACATACAGGTGATATGAAGTATATTTATCCGGCGGTTCGGGTTTTGCAGGATACTGCTGTTTCGGTTCACCTCGACCATACCCTTTAATCCGCGAAGCCGCTTATATAGCGACCTCGCGGGTTTCTTTTTAGTCTTGATCTGGGAATTGTACCTTGTTTGTACCTTATTTTGAGATCGGCACTTATACGGCAAGTCTGTCAGCGGCGGTTGCGCCCTTGTTCTTGTTAAAGTCGAGGGCATTTGCTATGATGTCACTCGTGCGCGCCTGTGCTTCCTGAAACATATGGCAGTAGATTGAGGTCGTCGTTGAAACGGCTGTATGTCCTAAATCAGCAGAGACGCTCACAGGGTCAACACCGGAAAAGATGAGTACCGATGCATGAAAATGTCGGAGGCTGTGAAGGTCGCAAAAGCGCACATTGTTGACTTTGCAGAAGTGCTGAAACCATTTATATGGTTGATGAACGAACATCGCATTTCCATTCCAGCTTACAAAAAGCCTGTCAGTCTCTATCCACTGTGTTCCGAGCTTCTCACGCGCTGCATCCTGCTCCGCTTTCAGTTCTTTGAGCAAGTTCATTATTATCGGCGGGAATTTAGCAGAACGCTGTGACTTCTTGGTCTTTGTGGTATCCGTGTATCTGCCGCAAAGATAGGTGTAATTGGAAGTACGGCGTACATTTATAACACCGTGTTCAAAGTCCACATCTTTCCACTCAAGGCCCAACATCTCGCCTCTGCGGAATCCGCTGTACACTGAGAGCATAATGTAGACTCTGAATTTAAACTCAGCATTCTCAAGAAGCTCGAAGATGTGTTCCATTTCCTCAATCGTGTATATCTCCTTTTCCTTCTTCTCCGCCTTGGGGACTTTGACTCTCTCGCAGGGATTGTGAGAGATCATATCCATGTCCATTGCGTAGTTGAAAATGTTTGATATAAGGCTGAGATGATGCACTACCGTCTTTCGTGACAGAGGTTTGCCTGTCTGAAGGTTTCGACCGTTCACGAACAGATCGTTGACGAATTTCTGCACATCACGGGTCGTGATCTTATCGAGCCGCATATGACCAAACGCTGCATACACTCTCTTGGAGAGCTGAACATTCCTCGTGTACGAAGTCTTACGCAGATTAAGTTTGGCGTATTCCTCAAACCACTGGTCGGCGAAAGTCTGAAACTTGATAGCCGACGTGACCTTTCCCGCCTTGCACTCTTCTTCAAAAAGCACGATCTGACGATCAAGCTCCTTCTTTATCTGCCTTTCGGTCATACCGGGCTCGGCTTTCCACGTTTTTGCCTGAAAGACCTGCTTACCTTTTACATCATATCCAAAAGATACCCTGATCCTATAAGAGTTACCTCTCTTAGTTACATTTGCCATAGCTTGTTTCCTCCTTTTAAACAAGCCGTAAGCGTATATCTGTACTTATTATTTTACACGTTAAAGCGTGATTTGTCAAGAGACTCCGATAAATATGTCATCGCATCTCCGGTACAGAGTCTTATAATGGACTTATAATAGGCACAGATAGCGTTGTAGTACGGCTTTTCAGCATTTCATTGTTACATATTTCTTTTTTTGTATTTCTATTATGCGGACTTCACATCATCGGGAACTTCCCCGAACACCGCCTTGTACAGAGCCTGCTCGTCGATCAGGTACTTCTTTCCCGCCATAAAGCACGGGAGCTGACCGGACTTGCACATCTGGCGAATGCGATACTCGGTGAGACCCTCAATAAGTTTCGCTGCTTCCTT
>CAMVEM010000037.1 GCA_947166515.1 uncultured Clostridia bacterium
GGGGGGGGGGGCACCGGGGCCCGCAGAGAGGGGGGGCGGGGCGCAGGCGCCGAAGGGAGGGGGCCCGGGGCGCAAGCCCCGCAAAGAGGGGGCACGGGGCGCAAGCCCCGTAAAGAGGGGGTGCGGGGCACAGCCCCGCAGAAAAAAGCCCCCTTCCCTTGAGGGAAGGGGGTTGGGGGTAGGGTGATTTCCCAATATCTTACAAACTGTAACCTTTATACCCGAAATTGTAACCCGTTCGTAATCACATTGTAACCGCTTTGTTGTTGAATTCCGGAATTTTTTCTGTTATAATACAGACAGAGAGGAAAAAGAGACAAAAAAAGGAGATAAGATAAAATAAAGCCCCTCCGGGACAAGGAGCCTCTGCGGTCACCGGTTGCCTGACTGCTAAAAGCTCCGGAAAAACAGAATAAACGGGTGCGGGACGGAGAGCATACATATAGATAGCCCAACAACGATCTGCCAAAAAATCCCAAAAGTGTAAACCTCCCTTTCGTCATTTCGCTTGAACCGTCCCTGCTGCCGTTTATTTATAGGCTGCCGGAAACACAAAAAAGCGGTCGCTTCCCGCCAAAAGGCGGGAAGTGACCCAAACAACAACGAATCAATACTTTTGCCATATACCTTATGAGAAAATCCTTCCTTAAATCAAAGCAGACGCGCTGTTCATACACGAACAGCGCGTTTGCTTTTGCATATAACCGGATTCAGACAGTAAGCACTCCGCCGGAGCCTATTTTCAGTATCAGTATCTGTTCTTCGCGCCCTGTTTCGGCGTTGAGGTAAACAAGAATGTTTTCTCCATCCTTGCCGACGCATTTCACTTCATAGCAGAATATCTCGTTCTGACCGCTCGAGGGGATAACGCAGAGCTGATAAGAAGCAGGCGACAAATTGCCGGAAACAAGCGTCATAGCGTGCTCGCCGGAGATCTTCGGAGACGGCAGGTCGCGTATTGTGTGGTTCGTGAGATAGCCGCGCATATCGAATGAGAGCACTTCTCCGCTGTCAAGAGCTACGCCCACCTTTATCAGGTCGGTGTAGAGCGTTACCCCGTTCTGTACGGCAGCAAAGTTGATGACGCAGATACCGTTTCTGATCTCATAATACGAATCGGCAACATTGTTTATATCGAGATCCGAGAGAAATTCTCTTGCGCGGGACATTGCCTCGTTCGCTGTGATGTTCTGTTTTCTCACATCTCTTGATGAGAGCATATAAGAGTAATATCCGCCCGATTTCGTGACTGCGATCGTGCGTGTGCCGTCCAAGAATACATAAGACGGCATTCTTCCTTCTTCCTCGGTGAGAAGATCGGGTTCCGCGCCGCCGGTGAGCTTTTTCGCAAGGCGTGTAGCTTCGGCAAGGTCGATCTTCTTCATATTTTTGAGCATCAGAGGGTCTTTCTCCATGATGTGATCGGAGTAGGGTCCGTCGTATATCAGCGTGGGGTAGCTGTTGTCGCTGACGGAGAAATCCGTGAATCCGTCGGTAACGGTAGCGGGTTTTCCGGCGCTGTCGAGTTTTGCGGAAGCGTAAGCCGCGTCAGAAAGAGTGATCTCGCCGCTTCCTATGCGCTGCTCTATTTTCCACATATTGCCGCTGAGTTCTTTTGCGTAGGAATAAAGCTTAGCGATGTTGGAGCGCTCTTCTTCGGTAAGCGTGGCGCCTTTTGCACATTTGTCGGCGAGCGATTTCGAGTAGTTTCCGACCTGTGACAGGAATCTGTACGCGTCGGTAAGGTCGAGCTCATCGACCGGAAGGCTGGCGAGCGAGCTCTTGGCGGTAGCTGCATCGCTGCTTAGTTTTTCGGACAGATCGGAGAGCATGGAGATGCTGTTGGTGTACATACCTTTCTGCAGGTTGTTCTTTATGTTGTCCAAGCCCAGAGAAAGCTCCTCAACAGCGTGCATATAGTTGTTTTCGACTGCTCGCTCGGCTTTGACGGCACGCCCGCGGTACTGTATCGCAAAAACGGAAAGCGTTATGATGATCGCCAGCGAAAACGTTATTATCCTCGCAAAAGCGCGTCTTGACATTGTTACGTTTGACATTTTTATCTTCCTTTCGTAATAACATGCCGGAATGTCAGTTATCGGCACTTTATCGCTGTTATTTTTGTGCAATTCGTCGGTCAATATTCTATTTAATTTTCCGCCAAAATATGGTATAATAAATAATTGACAATTTATAATTGACAATTGACAATTGTGGAGTCCGCCCGCGGCGGACATTTTTGAAAAAACTGCGAGAATCGAAACAATTCATAGTTTTTCCGACGATCTCAGCCTGTCTTCCGAAAGGAAAGCTCACTGTACGCTCCGTCGCGATCCAAATACGTCCGCGAAGCGGACACCGTAATTATCAATTATCAATTAAAAAACGGAGTTTTTATGATATATCTCGACAACTCGGCTACCACGCGCCCGTCCGACAGCGTGATAAAAGCTGTTTCGGAAAATATGGCGGACAATTTCGGCAACGCTTCTTCTCTCCATAAAATGGGGATAAACGCCGAAAAAGTCCTTAAAGACGCGAAAAAGACGATGCTTGATAAGCTTTCGCTCGACGGTGAGATAATATTCACGTCCGGAGCCACCGAGAGCAGTAATACCGTGCTTTTCGGTGTTCCGAAAGCATACAAGCACAACGGAAAGCGCATCGTAACGACCACATTTGAGCACCCGAGCGTTGAAAACCCGCTTAGACAGCTTGAAGAAGCGGGATATGAGGTGGTGCGCGTCGCGCCCCCGAAGCGTGACGAACCGCAGGACTACGAACAGCGCGTTATCGACGCAGTTGATGACAGCACTCTGCTTGTGAGCGTGATGTGGGTAAACAACGAGACAGGATTTATAACCGACCTGTCGAAGATATACACTGCGGTCAAGCGCAAAAATCCGAAAACTATCGTCCACTGTGACGCGGTACAGGGCTTCTGCAAACAGCCAGCGAAGCTCCTGAAAGCCGATCTTATAAGCCTCTCCGCGCACAAGATACACGGTCCCAAGGGCATCGGCGCGCTTTTCTGCGCAAAGGGCGTGCGTTTCTCGCCGCTCCTTTACGGCGGTGGCCAGCAGAAAAACCTGCGCTCCGGCACCGAGCCGGTGGACATGATAGCGGGCTTCGCAGAAGCTGTGCGGAGCTACCCAGACTGCGGCCGGAAATTCGCCGGGCTCAATGAAAAACTTTCCGGAATGCTCTCACAGCTTGACGGTGTTGTGATAAACAGCTATAATAATTCAAAGAACATACTCAATTTTTCGGTCCGCGGAGTGCGAAGCGAGATAATGCTCCACTTCCTTGAAGAACGCGAGATATATGTGTCGAGCGGCTCGGCATGCTCAAAGGGCAAGACGAGCGGAGTTCTCGCACAGTTCGGAGTATCGGACAAAGACGCGGACTGCGCGATAAGAGCAAGCTTCTCGCCGTTCACGGAAGAAAGCGACATTGAAGCACTCGCAAAGGGTATTTCCGACGGAATAAAGAGATTCAGAAGATAAAGTTAACGGAGAAAAACAGATGAAGGAAGTAATAATGGCAAAATACGGCGAGATCGCGCTCAAGGGTCTCAACAAGAACACCTTTGAGGATCTTCTTGTCCGCAATATCAGAAGAAGGATAAAAAACTGCGGCGAATTCAGGATAACCCGCAATCAGTCAACGATCTATATTTCCCCGGAAACGGAAGATTGTGACATTGACAAGACGGCGGAATGGGTATCGAAAACATTCGGCGTGGCTGCGGTACAGCGCGCTGCGGTGCTCCCCAAGGATTTCGACGAGATAATAAAACAGGGTGTCCCCTATCTTGAAGAAGCGCTCGCCGGAGCAAAAACGTTCAAAGTTGACGCGAAGCGCTCGGATAAGAAATTCCCGCTCAAAACGCCGGAGATACAGGTCGAGCTCGGTGCCGCCATACTCGAAGCATATCCTCACCTGACCGTTGACGTTCACGAGCCGGATGTGACCGTGCTCTGCGAGATACGCGACACGAACGCATACTTAAGCGCACAGCGCATCATCGCTGTCGGCGGCATACCGGTAGGAAGCAGCGGCACAGCGCTCGTGATGCTCTCGGGCGGCATAGACAGCCCTGTCGCGGCATATATGATGGCAAAGCGCGGCATAGGCGTTGACGCTATACACTTCCAGAGCCCGCCCTACACCTCCGAGCGCGCGCTTATGAAGGTCGAGGAGCTGTGCACGGAGCTTGTTCCCTACTGCGGAGACATAAGGTTCTACATAGTGCCGTTCACCGAGATACAGGAAGCCCTGCGCGACAACTGCCCCGAGGAATATTTCACGATCATAATGCGCAGACTTATGATAAAAATTGCCAACAGGATATGTGCGCTGCATGATTATAAGGCTATGATAACCGGCGAGAGCGTCGGACAGGTCGCAAGCCAGACGATAATGGCGCTGGGCTGCACAGACAGAGTAGCGGAAGTCCCCGTGTTCAGACCCTGCATAGGTCTCGACAAAAAGGAAATAGTGGAGATTTCCCGTAAAATAGGAACTTTCGAGACGTCTATACAGCCGTATGAGGACTGCTGCACAGTCTTCACTCCGAAACACCCGAAAACAAGACCGGTGGTAGAAGATGTCGAGAAGGCAGAGGCGCGCTTCGATTTCGCACCGCTCATAGAAAAAGCGATCGCGGGAATAGTCGTTAAAGATTTCAAGCTTTAAGACCGCCGCTGCGCTCGAGATTTTCGCCGCTGCGCTCAAGATTTCCGCCGCTTCGCTCAAGACCGGGGGAAACCTTTCTTGTGTCGGAAATTTCTTTATTGACCGCCTCCTGCGGTCTTTTGGAAATTTCCTGCACAGCATCGTGCTGTGAACAAAAGGTTCTCCCCCGGACCCCCTTCCAAAAAACTTTACATATATGTTAATTAGCAAGAATGTTTAAAAATTTCAAGTAATATTTTATAAAAAATTGCTGTTTGTGAAAAATTAATAAAATTTTCAAAGGAATTTATTACAAAATGGTAACAAAGCTTGACAAAACAGCCGAAAATGTAGTACAATTATTAAAGGAGCGCGGCCTGGTATTATCTGCCGCCGAAAGCTGCACAGGAGGCCTTATTTCCGCGGAAATAACCGCTGTTTCCGGCTCGTCCGATGTGTTCGGTTTCGGATTCGTTACCTATGCAAACGAAGCTAAGATGAAGCTGCTCGGCGTGAAAGAGGAAACTCTCTCCGCTGTCGGCGCAGTATCGGAAGAAACAGCAAAACAAATGGCGAACGGCGCAAGACGCGTGTCCGGCGCAGATATAGCCGTATCGGTAACGGGTATAGCCGGTCCAACAGGCGGAACTACCGAAAAACCGGTCGGAACAGTATATATCGGCTTTTCGTCAGCCGAAAAAACATACGCGGTAAGATATCTGTTCGGGGGGAGAGGGTTCCCCGATGCAAAAGACAGCCGCGAGGCGATAAGATATGAAACAGCGTTCAACGCGCTTGATACAGTTATAAAAGAAATAAAACAGACGCAAAAATAAAGGAGATACTATGGCGGGATTTTCAAAAAGACCGAAAAGAAGAAATTTGCCGCACACGGAAAAGAAATTTGAGATGCCCAAGGACGAAGAGACAGACATCGGGAGTTACATCACCGCGGGATATGCGGACGACGATGACGATGACGACGATCTGCCGGATCTCACCGTGAAGCACAGAAAAAAATCAACAAAGAAAGTAATTTACGACGAGGACGACGATCTCTCGTCAAGAAAACAGAAAAAACCGAATTTCTTCGTTCGCGCGCTCAGGGCGATATTCCCTGTGAAAGGCGACGGCGTGGGCGAATCCGTCCGCAAGATAATCTTCGATGTCGCAGTAGTCGCTTTCGTGATAACCGGTGGCTCTGTCGTGAATCAGATAGTCGGAGAATGGATAAACCAGGGTAAAGATGTCCAGATACGCGAAGACTACAACCGTGACGTGACCACTCAGGAGGAAATGACTCCGCAGGAACTCAGCGTTGTGCTCAATCTCCCTGCAAAGGAGATCGAGCGTATCGTCGAAGAAAAGCCGCAGATCCAGCCGAGCTTCATGAAGCTGTATTCGGAGAACTCCGACATAGTAGGCTGGGTAACTCTCGGAAGCGAAGATGACAAGATAGTATTTATAGATTATCCTGTCGTTCAGGCGGTGGACAATGATTATTACCTGACTCACAACTTCAAGAAAGAGACCGCGGAGCGCGGCGCGATATTTGCCGATTACCGCAACATCTTCGAGCCGGACAGACTTTCGGCAAATACGATACTCTACGGTCACAATATGTGGAATGGCGACACGATGTTCGCGAAGCTTTCGAGATACTATCAGCCGAAAGAATCGACCGATCCGCTCGCCTTCTACCGCGATCACCCGACCGTTACGTTCAATACCTTGTATGAAAATGCGGAATGGAAAGTGTTCGCGTGCGTGCTGTTCAACACTCAGGAAGAGCTCGGCGAGGTATATCCGTATCTCAACTACCGCGATCTTCCCAATAAAGAGACCTTTAACAACTTCATACTCGATATAATGGACAGAAGTGTACTCTGGACGGACGTCGATATCACCTACGGCGACGAGATACTCACGCTTTCGACCTGCTATTATCCGTACACGAAAGAAGTCGCGGATACGAGAGTCGCGGTGTTCTGCCGCAAAGTGCGCGACGGCGAGAGTGCTGACGTAGATGTATCGCTTGCAAAGCGCAATCCCGACCCGCTGAAGTTCAGATTCCAGTATGAACGCGAGGGCGGCACATGGGGCGGCAGAAAGTGGGACACCTCAAAGCTCCTGAGCTACTGATAAAGGGGTACCTCTAAAGTCAATTAAGCGGGATATACCCGATAAACACACGCTGTTCACCAAGCTGTATATAAGGCTGCGCTCCTGCCGACGGCGGGAACGCAGCAAAAATACATATAACGAGCAGTATAAATCAAAAAATAAAGGAATGGAAAGAACTATGTCAAGATCAAAGAAAATCACAAGAGCGGCAGCTTTTGCTGCGGCAGCGATAATGATGCTCACCGCAGGTGCGTGCGGCGGCGAAGAAAAGCCCAAGACCTCCGACAGCGAGAATCCTTCCGCGTCCACCAGCGATAACAAGGACGCAGGCGCTTCCCCCGAAGAATCCTCAGTAACGATGAAGACCACGACCGCCCCGGCAGTAACAACAACTACTACCACAACGCTCGCGCCTCTTCCGGTACTTGATGAGTATAAGGAGACTGTCGAGAAGAACAGCGACCTTATCGGCTGGATAAGAGTGCCCGGTACTCCTATCGACTACGCTGTGGCTCAGTTCCTCGACAACAGCTTCTATCTCTCTCACGGTTATGACAAGGAAGAACTCAGAAACGGAATTCCCTTCATTGACTGGCAGTGCCAGTTCACCACCCGCACAAGACCCGCGAACATAATCATCTACGGTCACAACATGATGGAAGGGCCGAGCTTCGCAAAGGTGACTACATACTGCCCGTGGTATCAGAAGAACATCAACAAGGCAGGCAACGGATATTCGCTCAAGCAGTACACCGAAAACCCTGTGATCTACTTCAATACGGTATGGGACAAGACCGGTTCGTACAAGGTATTCGCCGGTATGTTCACGAACACACAGGAAGAGCACGGAGAAGTGTTCTATTATTACAGACAGAGAACGATAGCAAACGAAGGCGAGTTCTATGATTACATAGGAAAGATCATGGACAGAAGCCAGTTCTACACTGATGTTGACCTTGAATACGGTGATGAGCTGCTCACACTTTCGACATGCTATTATCCTTTCGGCCAGAACGTTGACACAAGATTCGTACTGTTCGCCCGCAGAGTAAGAGAAGGCGAGAGCGAGGAAGTTGATATCTCCAAGGCTTACATAAACAAAGACCCGCTCTATTTCGACTACTGGTACAAAGTTTACGGCGGAAGCTGGGGCGGCAGAACATGGGATACCTCCAAAGTCAAGGGATTTGACGAATACTACAAGGCACACGAGACAACCGGCGCTGCGGAAACTACCACCGCTGCAACGACCACAGCTTGATGCAGGAAAGAAAAGATATATAAATGCCTCAGATCGAAAATACACAGAAAAGATCGCCTGTTCCAAGGCGCCGTCCGCCGAAAAAGCGGAAGAAAATGGGTCCCGTTGAAACATTTTTCAGCGGTATCCTTCCGTGGAAGGGTGACTCCACCGGAGAAGCGGTCAGAAAAATAATACTTCTCGTATCCATAATCGTCTTGTTTGTCGCAGGATTCATAATGCTTAACTTCTATGTGTTCCGCGATCAGAACGTTTCGCGCGAGCTGCAGAGCTATCAGGATCAGAAGAAAGATAATCCCACAGACGAGAAGATAACCGTTATCCTCAAAGACAACAGGAACAGCAGCGACTCGGACAGCTCGCAAAACGGACAGCAGTCCGCAGAGATCCTCGCAGATTATAAAGAGCTCTACGAGAAGAACAATGATCTTGTCGGCTGGGTGGAGCTTTATCCGTGGATACAGATGCCCGTAGTGCAGACCGACAACAATGATTTCTATCTTCACCATACATTTGAGAAGGGTCCGAACGACAACGGAACGGTCTTTGCGGATTATCAGGGAAAGATCTCTGCGACAGAGATGCCCGGAAATCTGCTGATTTACGGACACAATCTCATAACAAACAACTACTTCCAGCCGCTCGTGCATTACCGCAAGGAGGGTATGGAATTCCTGAAGGAAAACTACCTCATCAAATTCGATACGCTCTACAACCGCAACAAATATTTCATCTTCGCGGTATTCCTCACCAACACGAACGAACAGCACGGCAAGGTGTTTGATTACTGGAACCAGGTTTATTTCCACAGCAAGAGCGAATTTGACAATTATGTGGCGGAAGTGCTCGACCGCAGCTATTTCTACACGGGAATCGATCTTGAATACGGCGATGAGCTGATAACGCTCTCTACCTGTGATTTCTCGATGTTCAGCGACATGAGGCTCGTTGTTATGGGACGAAAGGTTAGGGACGGCGAGAACCCGTCGCTTGACACTTCGAAGTTCATCGACAATACCGGCTTTGAAAACGGAAAAGTCAGACGCAAGATGTTCGAGGCCTATTACAAGAACAACGATACCGAGTGGATCGGCAGAAGGTGGGATCCCGCCTACATAAAGGATTTCAAGGACTACTACAAGACAGAAGACTGATCCGCTTTTCAGATCTGTCCGCGAAGCGGACGCCATAATTATTAATTCTTCATTTTTCATTATTCATCATTCTTTTTTTCTGTTTCCGGGGGTGTTTGTACGGAAAAAGGCTCGATAATCAAGATAATAGTATCGCTCATGATAATATGCCTGTATGTGTTCCTTTTCGGTATAATGCAGAGTGTTGACAGCATAAGCGTCAGCATCGGAGCCGAAACCGAGCAGAACAGACAAAGCAGCAGGGCTCAGGCTCCCGCTGTTACTTCCGCCGTTGACGAGGAAGGAAGAGCGGTATATACATACGCGACCGATCTTAACGTGCTCAGCCCGAGAAAGCCTGAGCTCGCAGATTATTCGCGCACTGAGACCATGCTTCTCATACCGGAGGAAACAGGCGAGACCGAAGCGGAAACCACCACTGCTGTTCCACCGGATTTTGTGATGCAGGGCGACGATCTTGACTACACCGTTCCGAAAACCACCACCACAGCGGCGACAACGTCTGCGGAAACCACCACGACGACTGTCGCGACTTCGGCCGAGACAACAACAACAACAACTGTAACTGCCGCGGAAACGACCACAACTCCCAAAGAAACCGAGGATGTTCCGTTGATTACGGAGCCTCCCGAGGATGATACCGACATCAGCGACCTGTCCGATAACCAGGATGTAACGGTCGTTTCGAGCGAAAGCGTCTCTTCGGAGGATACGACATCGGCATCGTCGGAAGAGACTCAGACAACTACGACCTCTGAGACTACCGCGCCGGAAACGACGGATTCAGAGCCCGATAATACTGATGGAAACGAAAATTCTGATAACAATGAGATATTCACAGTTAATGCAGGCGGCACCATAGTCACCGACACAGCCGTGAATGTTGTCGCTATGGCGGTAATGGGCGAGATACGCGACATTTTTGATGATGAAGCGATAAAAGCTCAGGCTATCGCTTGTTATACCTATGTTAAATATTACAATATGAACGGTCAGAACGCCTACATAGCCAAGGTCAAGCCCAGCACGAAGGTCATAAACCTTGTAAAACAGGTGATCGGCAAAGCGCTCTACTATGACGGTACTATGATACAGGCGGTTTATTGTGCATCGACCGCGGGCAGGACTGCGTCGTCAAAGAATGTATGGGGCGTTGACTATCCTTATCTGCAAAGTATCGATACAAGTTTCATTGATAAGGAATATGATATAAACTACGGCAGAAAAGTTACCTTCACATCAGCAGAGATAAAGAAGTTTGTACTTGACAATACCGGTATAGAGCTTTCCGGCGACCCCTCGCAGTGGATAACCATTGATTCATATTTCGATGATATTTATGTCGGCTATATGACTATAGGCGGACAGAAGTCATATACCAGTAACGGTAAGAAAATAAACATCACCGGGCGCGCGTTCCGTGAAAAGATACTTGAATACAATATCCGCTCGCACTGCTTTACTATTGAATATGACGCGGCAAGCGACACGTTCACGATAACCACTTACGGTTACGGTCACTGCGTAGGTTTAAGCCAGCACGGCGCCAATATTCTCGCATCAAAGTACGGATATACATACGACCAGATACTCAAATTCTACTATCAGGGCGTAGAGATACGATGAGATGTCTCTGCGCTTGAGAATGTTCTGAGAGGTCGCTGCGCTTGAGAGCGGGACTCTGTCCCGCACCCTGCTTCCTTTCGTACGCGAAAGGAAGCGAAAGCGACATGCTTTGCGTATAAATTAACAAGTTTCAGCGTTTCCCCTGCTGTAAGGCGGGGGAAATGACTTTAGCAAGGAGATAAAATGGCAGATAAAGAAAAGCTTCACCGCACTACGATCGGCGGCCAGGCACTCATCGAGGGAATAATGATGAAGGGGCCGTACAAGACCGCTATGGCAGTACGGACAAAGGAAGACAAGATAACCCTCGAAGAAAAGGAAAACAAACAGCGTAAATGGTACAACAAAGCACCGTTCATCAGAGGAACGATAAACTTTGTGTCACAGCTCTCAGACGGATATTACTACCTCTCGCGTTCGGCGGAGCTCTCGGGCATGGAGGATGACGACAACGAAGAAGAAATGTCGAAGTTCGAGAAGTGGCTGACCGATAAATTCGGCGACAAGCTCATGAGCGCGGTAATGACCGTCGCAATGGTGCTCGGCATAGCGCTCGCTATACTGCTGTTCGTTTTCGTTCCGACATGGCTCTATATGTTGCTTGAACTTGCTGTCGGCGAAGAGAACAAAGCCGCTCTTGCGCCGTTTCAGTCACTGTTTGAGGGAATACTCAAGATAGTTATATTTATAACTTATATGTGGGTGGTCTCAAAGACAAAGAGCATACGCCGCACATACGAATATCACGGCGCCGAGCACAAGACGATATTCTGCTATGAAAAAGGCCTTCCCCTGACTGTGGATAATGTCCGCCCGCAGGTGAGATTCCACCCGCGCTGCGGAACAAGCTTCATTTTCCTCGTGCTGATAATAAGCATACTTGTGACATCGGTAGTGCCGATAACGAACCAGATGTTCATAGACTCGTTCGGCGTATCGGATATGATAGCGATGATACTGCGCGTTTCGTGCAAGCTGCTGCTGCTACCGGTGATAGTGAGCATTTCCTACGAGATAATCCGCATTGCGGGAAGATATGACAATATCCTGACTAAGATCATTTCAGCTCCGGGACTCGCGCTCCAGCGCCTAACCACAAAGGAGCCTGACGATAAGCAGATAGAGGTCGCTATTGAAGCGATGAAGGCGGTCATACCCGACGACAAGGAGAGCGACAGATGGTAAATGCCGCGGAAAAATACCGTGAGATCAGAAAGGCTCTCGCAGAAGCGAGAGCCTTTGATGCTGAATTTGAAGCGCGGGAGATAATAAAGGAATATACCGGGGAGCTTCACGTTTCGTCTGCGGAGCTCACACCGGGCGCTGTTTCCGTGATAGATGAAGTCGTAAAGCGCCGCATGACGGGGGAGCCGCTGCAATATATCTTCGGAAAATGGGAATTCTATGGATATACATTCTATGTCGGAAAAGGAGTGCTTATCCCGCGGCCGGAGACCGAGCTACTTGTGGATATTGCCGCGGAAAGGCTGAACAAAGACAGCGTGATGCTCGACCTGTTCAGCGGTACAGGCTGTGTGCCGATAAGTGCGTCAATAAAGACCGGTGCGAAATGCTATGCCGTGGAGCTCTATGACGAAGCTTTTTCGTATCTTGAAAGGAATATCACGCTTAACCGCGCCGATGTTACGGCTGTAAAGGGTGACGCGTATGACGGAACGCTTTTCGGGGATATGAAGTTTGATCTGATAACGGCGAATCCGCCCTATCTGACCGGTGACGAGATGCGTCATCTTATGCGCGAGGTGTCGTTCGAGCCGGAAACGGCACTGTTCGGCGGTACAGACGGGCTTGACCCTTACCGCGCGTTCATTCCGGCATGGTATCCGCGCATAAAGCCGGGCGGAGCCATTGCGGCAGAGACCGGAGAAACGCAGGGCGAAGCCGTGTCGGAGATAATGCGGGCGGCGGGATTGACTCCGCAGATAATAAAGGACTACTCCGGCCTTGACAGAGTGGTTCTTGGAATAAGATAGGAACAAAAATAAAAGCCATAGTATCTCTGACGATCATGTCAGAAATACTATGACTTCAATTTGTTAAAAAGAATTAACTTGTTGTTTGATTTGCGAAGCGAGTCGCTTTTGCTACTTTTCGCGTACGAAAAGTAGCGGGGTGCGGGGCAGAGCCCCGCTCTCAAGCGCAGCGTTTTTCTCTATCAGTCCTTTATGATCTTTGTGAATGCTTCGGAATATTTAGCCTGAAGAGCTGCAGCTTCTTCGTTCGTCTTTCCGATAGTTGTGTAATATATCTTGATCTTAGGCTCTGTGCCGGACGGACGGATAACGAGCGATGCGCCGCCGTCAAGATAAAGCGTGATGACATTCGATTTTGGAAGGTCTATCTTTGTTTTTGCGCCGGTCGCAAGATCGGTCTTTTCGCTCGCTTCATAATCCGCTACAGCGATTACCTTTGTTCCTGCGATCTCCTTCGGGAAATCGGTGCGCATGGTGTTCATTATCTCGTTCATCTTCGCCATTCCGCTCTCGCCCTCGAATGCGAAGTTGTCGAGCTTGTTGCAGTATGAACCGTATTCCTCATACATTTTCTTTCTTGCTTCGATGAGAGAGATGCCCTTTGCGCGGTAGAATGCCGCCATTTCGCATATCAGCATGGAAGCAACAACTGCGTCCTTGTCTCTTACATATCCGCCTGCGAGATATCCGTAGCTCTCTTCAAATCCGAAGATATAGCGGTCTGTTTCTCCCTGCTTTTCGAGAAGTCCTATCTGTTCGCCGATAAATTTGAAGCCGGTGAGCACCTCGATAAGCTCAATACCGTACTTTTTTGCGATAGCGCGGGTAAGATCGGTTGTAACGATCGTCTTTACCGCAACGGGCTTAGCCGGAAGAGTGCCGAGCTCTTTTCTTTCTCTCGCTATATATTCAAGAAGCAGCGCGCCGACTTCGTTTCCGGTGAACAGCGCGTAATCGTCGCCGTCGGGAACGGCAATGCCCACGCGGTCGCAGTCGGGGTCGGTAGCGAGCAGAAGATCGGGCTTCTCCTTGCGGCAGAGTTCAAGGCCTTTCTGCAGAGCTTCTCTTATCTCGGGATTCGGATAAGGGCAGGTGGTGAAGTTTCCGTCCGGGTTTTCCTGCTCCGGAACAACGATGACTTCTTTGATGCCGATCTCTTTCAGTATGCGGCGCACGGGCTTGTTGCCGGTGCCGTTGAGAGGCGTATATACGACCTTAAGGCCGGACGAAGCGCAGACATCGGGGTGAACAGCCTGTTTTCTTACTTCTGCCATATAATCGTCGATGCACTTGTCGTCGATATACTTTACAAGACCGCTCTTAATGCCTTCTTCAAGCGATATTGACATTATGCCGCCGAAGGTATCGGTCTTGTTGATCTCAGCGAGAACGGCGTCCGCAGCGGCAATGGTGAGCTGGCAGCCGTCGGGGCCGTAAACCTTATATCCGTTATACTTGGCGGGATTGTGAGACGCAGTTACCATAACGCCCGCGTCGCAGCCGTAATAGCGTACTGCCCAGGAGAGCATGGGTGTCGGCATGAGCTCTTTGTAGAGGAAAACGCGTATTCCGTTAGCGGAGAGGACTCCTGCGACCGACTCCGCAAAATAAGAGGATTTGATCCTGCTGTCGTAAGATACAGCCACGGAAGCTCCCTCAGGCTTTATCTTCATCAGGTATGAAGCGAGACCCTGTGTAGCTTTGCAGACTGTGTAATAGTTCATTCTGTTTGTTCCGGCTCCGATGACTCCTCTGAGTCCGCCGGTTCCGAATTCAAGCTCGCGGTAGAAACGGTCGTTTATTTCTTCCGCATTGCCTTTTACGGATTCGAGTTCTTTTTTAAGGTCCGGGTCTTTTGTCGCTTTTTCGAGCCAGAGATCGTAGAGTGCGCTGATATCCATATTTTACAAGTCCTTTCCGGGAGATTGTAAGCAACAGCTTACTGTAGATGTATTTATTATATCACAATTAACGCTGAATTGCAATAAATTTTTGGTGATTTTTTCGACTTGTTAAGGCTTTTCGTCCGTTTTGACGGAGAAAAGGCGGCAATTGGCTGGCAGACAGCCGTTCTGAAAGGCGATAAATATTTTTTTGTCAAAACAGGTGACAAATGTTAAAAAATGTGATATAATATATACAACTGATGCGGCGTTACATTAAAGACCCGTGCCGCCGCGCTACCATAACGAAAGGATGAGCCGATGAATTACGAGAAATCGTGCGGCGCTGTGGTGTACAGAAAATTCCACGGCAATACCGAGATACTCCTTATTCGTCATATAAAATCGGGGTACTGGTCATTCCCTAAGGGTCATGTCGAGAAGGGCGAGACCGAGATTGAAACGGCGATAAGAGAGATCAAGGAAGAAACAAACATCGATGTTCTCATAGATGACGGGTTCAGAGAGACGGTAACTTTCAGTCCGAGAAGAGATACCAGCAAAACTGTGGTTTATTTCGTCGGAAAGGCTATCAGCAGAGACGCAAAGCCCCAGATAGACGAGATCTCCGATATGCGCTGGACAGAGATAGGACAGGCTGCCTCTTACCTTACATACGAGAACGACCGTATAGTCGCCAACAAGGCGAAAGCCTTCATCGCACTGATGAAGTGAGGAGCACCCCACCCCCTGCTCCCCCCCCTCAAGGGGAGGGAGTTGCTTTTTTGTTGCTCACACGCTTGTTGACTGCTGCTGATCGCCGTTTTGAAGAGCTTTCCGGCATTTTTGTGATATTTTTGAAAAATTTTCTTTCAAACAGGTGACAAACGACCAAAAATAGGATATAATAATTATGTGTATATTTGTTGAAAAAGCCGGGAAGGAGAACTGCCTATGTCCGATAATGCTTCAATGATGAAGGTCCGTGTTGAAGACCTCGAATCGGGAATGGTCACAGCCGACAATGTCATAGAGCCCGGCACCGAGAGAGTATTGCTGCTCAAAGGCACCACACTCGACAGCGTTATGATATTCAACCTCAAAGAACGTTATAATGTCAGTGAAGTGTGGATAAAAAAGAACCTCAGTGCCGCAAAGATAGCTGCCGAGATGAGGGCGGAGGTCAATATCCACGCTTCGCTCAATACGCTCAAAGACGTATTCGGTTCGGACGAGGCCAAGCCGCTCACCGATTTTTCGAAGGAAGCCACCCAGAAGATAAAAAACGTCACCAACGAGCTCATAACAAGTCTTTATGCAGACGACAATATCCTGCTGAAGATGCACCAGCTCCAGTCCTATGACGACTATACATATAAGCACTGCCTGCGCGTTGCAATGATGTCCGTCACTATCGGAAAGAGCCTCGGACTTGAACGGCATGTGATGAAGAATCTCTGCGAAGCTGCGCTGCTCCACGATATCGGAAAGCGTACAATAGATGTTGATATAATCCGCAAGCCCGGCAGACTCACCGATGAGGAATTCGCGGCGGTCAAGAGGCATCCGCAGAACGGTTATCTGCTGCTGCGCAAGAACGGAAGCTACACCGAAGATATACTCAACGCAGTGCTTATGCATCACGAGAAATATGACGGAAGCGGATATCCGCTCGGGCTCAAGGGCGAGCAGATAACTTATCTTGCACGAATAATCACGGTTGCGGACGTTTATGACGCTCTTACGTCGAACCGCCCATACAGACAGCCGTGGAGCGTTGCCGAAGCCGAGGAATTCATGATGGGCGGCTCTAACACGCATTTTGATTTCGGAATAATAAAGGCGTTCTTAGCGGCGTTCTCACCTTTCCCGGTAGGTCAGCAGGTTATCCTCAGCGACGGCAGGATAGGAACCGTACTGAGCAACAACACA
The DNA here is from genome assembly GCA_947166515.1 of uncultured Clostridia bacterium. GTDB lineage: Bacteria > Bacillota > Clostridia > Oscillospirales > Ruminococcaceae > Ruminiclostridium_E. The sequence continues at coordinate 16,652 of CAMVEM010000037.1, forward strand.
AACGTTCTGCGTCCTGTTATTTTTGTGAAAAACAACGACGGCACGGAAGAAACGATAGACCTTTACAACGATTTCAGGTATCTGAAGCTTTCGATAAAAGCGCTCGACAAAAGCAACATGAGGTTTATCGAGGCGGATTGAATAAAGGGCACCTCTAAATGCCGGAAAACCAATACATAAACATATATAAAGAAAGGAAACAGACAACAATGGCAAAAGTAGTAAAATTCGGAGGAAGCTCGCTCGCGGACGCTAATCAGTTCCGCAAGGTGGCTGAGATCATCAGGAGCGACAAGGAGCGCAGATATGTAGTTCCGAGCGCGCCCGGAAAGAGATCTTCAGGTGATACAAAGGTAACCGATATGCTCTATAAGTGCTACGACGACGTATCTAAAGGAGCAAATGCCGTGGCGGCATTTCTGCCTATTGCGGACCGCTACAACGGAATAATAAGCGACCTCGGGCTCACTATCTCGCTTGACCGCGAATTTGAGGAGATCACCGATAACTTTACAAAGCAGATAGGCCGCGATTATGCAGCCAGCAGAGGAGAGTACCTCAACGGCATTATCCTTGCAAACTATCTCGGATTCAATTTCGTTGACGCAGCGGAAGGCATTTTCTTCAAGGCAAACGGCGAATTCGACGCAGAGCTTACCGACGCGACTCTTGCGGCTATCCTCGAAGGATATGACTGTGCAGTTATCCCCGGATTTTACGGTGCGAAGCCCGACGGCTCGATACGCACATTCTCGCGCGGAGGAAGTGACTTCACCGGCTCGGTTGTAGCTAAGGCTATCGGCGCTTCGCTCTATGAGAACTGGACGGACGTTCCCGGATTTGCTATCGCTGACCCGAGGATAGTCAAGAACCCCGAATTTATAGACGTTATAACTTACCGCGAGCTCAGAGAGCTTTCATATATGGGTGCTACGGTCCTGCATCAGGACGCGATATTCCCCGTAAGAAACGCGAAGATACCGATAAATATAAAGAATACCAACGATCCCGCAGCAAAGGGCACGATGATAGTTCCCGAAGCTCCCGAGGGCAAGAACGAGCATATCATCACCGGTATCGCGGGCAAGAAGAACTTTGCTGCGGTCTGCATCGAAAAGGACGAGATGAACAGCGAGATAGGCTTCCTCCGCCGCATACTCACCCTTATGGACTGCGAGAAGATAAACTTCGAGCATATCCCGACCGGTATCGACACGATGAACCTCATAATCGACAGCGACGACCTGAAGGCGCATCCGAACTTTATCGAGCGCATCAAAGAAGTCGCAAACCCGAACCACATTGAGGTAGAGGAAAACCTCGCGCTGATCGCAGTTGTGGGCCGCGGGATGAAGGCCACAAAGGGTACCGCTACCCGTATCTTCGCGGCGCTCTCCCATGCCAACATCAATATCAAGATGATCGACCAGGGTTCTTCCGAGCTCAATATCATCATCGGTATCATGGAAGAAGACTTCGACGAGGCTATCCGTGTAATTTACAATATGTTTATGCTGCAGGAGTGATAGATAATGTTTGTACCGTATATGACGCTGCCCGATTATCTGGAGATCGTCCATTCCATCAAGGCTGCCGAGACCGACCCGATAATAGTGCATTGCGAGCAGCCGGACGAGCACGACTTCAAGGTCGCGGAGATAAATCTTGACAATATGTCTGTCATAAGCCGTGTAGGGTTCACCGAGCAGGAAATGGACTTTCTGCTCGGGTTCTGCCGTAACAACAGGGAGTCTATTATCAAATACGAAAAAGTTGGCGGTGTGTATAATGCCTAAACTGTTTGAGGCGTTCGGTTTTATATTTTATTTTTGGGCAAATGAATACTCCGGCGGCACTCCCGAGCCTGTTCATATACACTTTACAAACGGCTCGCCTTCTCCCAATGCCCCGAAAATATGGATAAACGGGGACGGGCGTGTCGCTCTGGACGAGAAGTTTTCCGACAAGGTGTCACAGCGTGATCTGTCCCGGGCTCTTGAAATGTGCTCAAACAATCATAAGTATATCATAGAGATGTGGGATAAGATGTTCGGAAGCCATACTTTCAACGAAAAGGTCTTTGGTGAAAACAAATGAAACTCGAAAACATAAAAGTCTATGACCTTGAAGAAAGCTTCAAGGCCAGCAAATACCCGATGGCGGTGGATACAGGCTCCGTGAACGGCGAGATCACCGACCGCATAAAAAGCCTTGCGCAGTCCGGCAAGGGCGAGGGTCACGACCAGTTCATGACCGGCATCCGCGTGGCATTTGATCTCACCTTCACCGTGAAAGCGTGGACGGAGGCGGAACGCTACCGCTTTCTCGAATTCGTGTCGAGCCAATCGACTATGCACCGCATAGCGAAGTTCGACCTGTCGAAGCAGTACTGCAAGTATGTTGACCCGCGCATGATAGAAATAATGAACGAGCTGAAAGACCGTTACAACGAAACGCAGGATCCCGAGGATTACCTCAGACTGCTGTACAGCAATCCTTGCGGCTTCGAGCTTACGGCGCGGATGACCACCAATTACCGCGCGCTGAAAACTATCTATTCTCAGCGAAAGAACCACCGTCTCCCCGAGTGG
>CAMVEM010000038.1 GCA_947166515.1 uncultured Clostridia bacterium
TCTTCAAAATCCAGAACAGTAAAGAATCCATTCTCTCTTGTAAGAGTGACTTTATCGTCTTCTTTCTTGATCTCAAGATCAAATTCAGGCTTTCCGCACTGTTTAAGTATCGTTTTATAAACAGATACCATATCCGTGATCTCGAAATACGGAACATCACTGCCGTTCATGTAATAGAGCGGTATATTCTTGTTGTCTTCCGATTTGTATTCGAAGAAATATGTAGGGATATTCCTTTTTGTGATCTTGTACGACTTTGATGCGGTTTCGGCAACAGCGGCAGTATTGTCCACATATCCCGTGATCTGCATACCTGACGCTGCGGTGATCATCATCGCGCTCGCAACTATTGCACTTAATGTTCTTTTGAATTTTTTGTTCTTAATAATTATCCTTTCAATTTTTTGCATTTATAGGGCAATAAGCGTAAACTAAATACTAAGACTTATTGTATATATTATACAGCATATTGTGCCGGAAAGCAATTGCCTCTTGTTAAAAATGTTTATACCTGATGTTATATTTGTTAAAATCGGCTAAAAAGGAGATGCGTTTTATGTTTAAATCTTATAGATTAATGAAGAAAAATGAACTTAACTCAAGCAAGTTATAACAGCATCTCATCTTAAAACTATCATATAACAGATAGCATTCCCGGCCCCATTTTCAGATAATCGGATGCTGTTGCTTTTTTCGTGAAAAAATGATATAATCATTACAGCACATATCACAGTGCAGAAGGAGTTATAAATGTGGTTGAGTATAAGCGTTATGACAGCTCTTATGAAGCTGAGACATTAAGGATTTTTACAGAGTCTTTTGTTAATTATCCTCTTTTTTGGGGAGTTTTCGAAAACCGGTTCAGGTCAGAGATAAAGCTGCGTGATTTTTATGAGCATCTGATCAAGGGGATATTCAGAGCTACTATCCGCAAGGATGACTGCTATATAGGTGTTGAGGACGGAAATGTCGCAGTGATCGTGATCCTTGAAAAACCATCCGACAAACCGGTTGGTTTCTGGGATTATGCTGTAAGCGGAATGGCAGGTGTTATAGCAAGGATCGGGCTTGCAGACACCCTTAAATTTATGGAACTGTCAGATAAAACGGAAATAGTTGTCAAAAGCATCCCTGAACCCCGTTGGCATTTGTATTTTCTGGCAGTTGATCCGAAATATCAGAGCCATGGCATCGGAACAGGTGCGATAAAGGATTTCATTATCCCTTTGGTAAGATCCAGTGGCGGTAATCTGATCACCGTAACTACCAATTCCGAAAGAAATGTGACCTTTTACAGAAAAAACGGGTTCTCGCTTATTAAAGAAGAAACGCTTGCATACAAAGAAAAATCTTTCGGGAACTGGTCTTTCAGAATGGATCTGTGAAGATTCAGGAGGATATAAAAACTGTCATTCCCCGTTCAACGCCCTGAAATGCTTTGCGTTACTCTTATACAGACTGCGAAAGACACGATAATTACGCTCATAGGTAGCTTTGTTTGCAGGATCGGGATGATATAATGCCTTTACAGGTATCAGTTTACCTGCCGCCTCCTGCGAATCAATGATCTTCATTCCAAGCGCCATCAGTAAAGCAGCCCCGACCGCACCCGCGTTCTGCGGCTCATCTATAGTTTCTATCACCCGTCCCATTATATCCGCGAGCATCTGGCAGGTCACGGGAGAAAGCGCTCCGCCGCCCACAAATCTTATGGGGTCGGAGGTTTTTATTTTTGCAGATTCGCACTCTAGCAGCCAGCGCAGATGATAGCATATACCTTCCAGAACCGCCCGTATCATATCGCGCTTTCCGGTCTCAAGCTTCAGATTGAAGAACATACCCGCCGCACAGGAGTCCTCGAAGGGACTTCGGTTTCCGTGCATCCACGGTGTGAATATCGCTCCGTTCGCCCCCGGCGGGACACGGCTCACCTCGTCGGACAAAAGATCGTACAAGCTCCTGTATCTGCTCTCATGATCGTCCGGAACAGGTGTTTGGCTCAGATAAACGCCGATCTCATCGAGCGCAAGATGATCCTTGACCCATTCAAAGCATTTGCCGGCTGTCTCCAGTTCCGCATAGTAGTGAAAATGTCCTTTGAAGCCTGACATAACTCCGGTTATGCTACACAGGGGATCTACCGCATGATGATCCATGAGAGTTATCACCCAGCCCGATGTACCTATGTATATATGTGTCTGACCGACTGTTGTACAGCCCGCTCCAATGCCTGTCAATGATGCGTCTCCGCCGCTGAAAACAGGAATTCCTTCCTGAAAAGTCCATTGCCGAGCCCGGCTTTAAATTCATTGACCGCCCTTGTGTCGAGATAACTCATAGGTCGGCGCAGAGCATTTCCGTTCTTATCCACCAGTACAACGCCCTGCATCTGTGTGCAGAAAGACAAGCCTGCAATATCCACGGGTTTGATATCTGTTTTGGTGAAAAGCTCCTTTGTGGATTTTGTGATCGCGTTCCACCATTCCTCGGTGTCCTGCTCGGCACCTCCGTTATTGAGGATATACAGACCATATTCCGCATTGGAATGACATATCATTCGTACTGTAGAGCCTATATCAAAATGGCAGGTCTTGACTGCGCTTGTTCCGAAATCATATACAATTACATACATATTGATTTTCTCTCTGTTACCCAACATCATTAAAGCATAAAATGCTTTACTTATCCTCTTTCAGATGAACATTCCACCCTGTGTCGATCTTTTCCCTGACCTTGCTCATAGTTTTCGCATCCAGATTGGGCCAGTCGATAACGGTACTTGCCTTTTTAGTCACAAGATGGGCTTTTTCCGCGCACAATGCAAGCGGCGTATCGGCAAGGGAATCGGAGTAGAAATTTTCTATCATCGGAAAACCGTGGTCAATAATATACCTCGCCTTTTCCTTTGCATACATCATATTGTCAAGAAATACTCCGAACTCACGGTCAAAATCAGTTGCTACATAATTTACGCCGAGACGTTTTGCTATGGGCTCGATTATACATATCGGGGACGCACTGATAATGAGATCGTCAGGTCTCTTCTGCGCCAGATACCATGAAGCTATCTTTTTCTCATTTTTATCCCAATATCGTTCGATCTGTTCATCAAAATCATCAATGAGTGTCAGGTATCCGAAAAATTTACGCTGCATCAGATACTCCGGCATTTTTCCTTTTTTCCGCAGGATCAGATTCCTGAGCGCTTTCGGAAAAAACGTGAACCACAGCTTTGGATGACGGTTCATACACCATAAGCAAAAACCTATTGAACAATCCTTTGGAAATATAGTTCCGTCAAAATCATATACATTCAATTTACATTTCCCCCTGTCGTTTCCGGTTCCCGCGACAGTCTGTTTCCGCAAAACAAGGTCGTTTCAGATGGAAAATCAATTGCGGTCGATTCTGCCGCTTAAATACCATAATTAATGTCTGCTCATCAGCTAACAAATGGCTTCATAGCGCAGCTTGAAGCCATTTGTTGGCTGCAAAAGTGCAAGGAAAATTTTTATATTTTAGGATTCTCCTTGCACTTTTGTTCGTCCGAAGGACGAAATGAGCTTGACATCAAGGAATGTGTCCGTTGTGTAAATGCACCGCAGGCGCATTTACACAACATCTGAAAATCTGTTTTGCAGATTTTCAGCCAATAACTGCCAAAAGGCAGTTATTTAGGACACATTAATTATTATATCATATTTCACATAAAAATTCAATATCCGGCTGCAGTAAAGCCGATTTTTGTGCAATTGCGGCAGCACCGACTTTTTTACACAATTATCTTATCCAGATCGCTAACATTATGTACAATCGAACAAATAATCAAGCATTTTTCTTTTAATAACAGGATTTACTGCTCTTCATCTCAAACGATCCACAAAATCTAAAAAACAGGTCGAAACCGATCTGTTTAATCTTTTATATGCTCGGAGTTCTGATATTTATTATTTCGTACATTCAGAGCTTTTTCCCGCCGGAACGGACAAAGAAGATACTCGGACGGTTTCATGGGATCGGAGCAAATTGCATAGCCGCGCTTCTCGGAACTGTGACATCGTTCTGCTCATGCTCGTCAATTCCGTTGTTTATCGGATTTACAAGCGCAGGATTACCGCTTCGAGTGACATTCTCGTTTCTTTTTTCATCGCCAATGGTGGATTTAGGCTCACTTGTGCTGCTTATGAGCATATTCGGGTGGAAGGTCGCTGCTGTCTATTGAGAACAGAAAGACCATCTGTGACACTGAGGAACAGCTTCATAAACAGTTTCCGACGTGTAAGGAACTGTTAGATACCTACACCGACGCTCTACACATTGAAACACAGTTAGAATGTGAGGCAGACTTTGAGCGTGGCTTCCGGCTCGGAGCAAAAATATTATTTGAATTGTTAGATACAGAAATGTAAAAATGTGATACGGACAGTTTTCAAACTGTCCGTATTTGTTTTATTATCAGCTATTTTTGTTATCCGTTTCTCACTTTATTGAGCAATAACGTCATGACAGTTTTATTGCCGGGACTATACCAACGTCTCCGACTGGTCCTGAAGAACAAACGCTTATAAAACAGTCTTTGAAGCGGGTCTCGGAAGCATACCAGACAGTATTGCCGTATGTTACAGGTGCACCGGCTGTAAAGGGGAAAATATCAACACTTTTCATATCATCAACAAGTCCGGTGCCTGCCGCTTTCAGAAGGCTTTCCTTCAATGTCCAGAGACGGTGAAAGCGGACAACCGGATCCGGACACATCCACTCATATTCCTTATCCGAAAAGACATTTTCCGCGATCGTAAGATTTTCGCAGTCGGCTTTTTCAATATCTATGCCCGCCGGTCCGTCTCCGACCGCAAGAACGCAAACATCACCGCTGTGAGAAATATTGAATTCCGGAAAGCCGTTAGCAAAAGGCTTTCCGCTGCTGTTAAAGCATATATCCGATTCATTTGTTATCCCGACTATATCCGCCATAAGGATTGAGCTGCCAAGACACAGCAATCTGTCTTTTTCCTGTTTATATGCATTTGCTTTGGCAAAGCGTTTCGGCATAATATGCTTAATCCGCGAAATGTCGCAATTTCTTACATCTTCGGTTTTGATATAAAATACTTCCATATTATTCTGACTCTTTTTCACTCAGTAAACTGCGCTTGAATCGAGTAAGCAGCAGTAAAACCGTCAATACTGCTGTTGATGCCGATTCCGCAACTATTGTGTACCAGATGCCTTCTGCCCCGACAAGCTCCGTCAGAAGGAAAACAAATATGACCGGAGCAACAAGTGTCTGGCTCGCTGCTATGATTATAGACGACAGACCGTCTCCCAATCCCGTAAAAACAGAGGAGGTATATATATTAAATCCGAACAGGATAAATGTTACAGCCTGTACTTTTATAGAATGAACAGCAAGCTCATAAGCTGCGTCATCATACCCTACGAAAATCCCCGCAAAAGGTCCTGCAAAAATCTCACACAACGCAAACATGAGCACTCCGCCGGTAAGCATCAGGATTATGCCTCTTTTCAGGATCGCTTTTATTTCATCTAGGCTCCTGTTACCGTGCTTATATCCGATCACAGTAACGGTAGTATTCGAAATGCCAAAGAAAAAAGCAGCAAACAGTCCGAAGATGTAATCAAAGACTCCTAATGCATCTACTCCGATCTCTCCGTAATAGGAAAGGGCGCGTGCGTTCACCACCAGAATACCGATCGCTCCCGCAACAGTACCAAGCATTTCGGAAGCGCCGTTAAAGAACAGACCCGGTATATCCTTTAAAACAGACGGGTCGAACCGTCTGAGCCGGAGCGACGACTTATTCGGAAGAAGGAAATATACGACCGTAAATAATGCCGCAGTCAGATGCGCTATTGCAGTCGCAAGTCCCGCTCCCATTACTCCCATGCCGAGACAGCCTATAAACAGCCAGTCCAGCAAAGCATTGGTTACGCCGTTGATGACGGAGACTATAAAACCGTTCCATGACTTTTCCGCCGTTATCCACAGCGTCTCAAACGCCATATTTACCATAAACGCCGGCAGGAACCACAGCATTATCCGGCCGTACTCCATGCAGTAGCTGTGAAGCTCTTCATCGGCTCCTAAAAGGTTTATCAAAGCAGGCAGTGTGAAATATCCTATAACTCCGAGTACCACACCTGTCACCAGTGTCAGTGCCACGGTCATGGAGAATTTCTCACAAGCCGCATTTTTGTTGCCTTTTCCCATTACGTCTGAGATAATGGCACTTCCGCCGGAACCGATCATATATCCTGCGGCAGGAAATATTGTGAGCACCGGAAAGACCAGATTAACGGCTGCGAACTGATCAACACCCAGCAGATTTGACACAAAGTATCCATCAACAAGTCCGAACGAAGTAGTGACTATGATAGAAATTATTGCAGGCAGCGCATACAGCATTATTTTTACGGCTGTGAAATTTTCCGATAATTCGATTTTTTTCATATAAGTTTTCCCGTCTGTTCAATATTTTCTGTTCCTTCGAGAACTATCTTCCGCAGATGCTCTCTGAACATTTGCAGAAAACGCGCAACACTCCCTTCTTCGTATGCTTTTGCCTGATAGTCGATCCATATCATCATCTCTCCGTCATTATCCAGGATATACATTCCCATACGTCCGCCTACTGCGCTGTATTCAAAATCAAGCTCCGCTTCCTTGAACCCGGTAGTTTCCCGAGATAATGTATCGTCAAATGAGAAAAGATAATTGATCTCAACGGCATCATTCAGCGTAGCCTCCGTAAGCTCTGCATAATTGCACACACTGTTGACTATTCCCTCCGTCACCTGACGGTTTACTTCAGCAAGAAGTTCACTAAGCTTGGCGTACTCTCCTGTATGTACTGCCACCGGAAGTATCTTGAAAAGTTTTCCGACTGTATTCCGATAACGGGCATCGCTGCGGTTGTTATAGAGCCAGTTCACATGAATATCGGCTTGCCCGCAGTATTGACTGAGCGCAAGTATGCTTGCGGTTATGCACATCACATTTCCGGAAATACCGAGACGGGATTCGGCTGATTTGATATCATCTGCCGTCAATCCGGTCAGAATGGTTTCCTCGGCAGGCTCTGTTTCCCATGATTCATGATCGGGTACAGGAATACAGCACCACTCCGTATCACCGAGAACACTTCTGAAATGCTCCTGTGCTTCGCGGAATGTGTCGGTTTCGGACATCCTGCTTTCATTCAGTACGAACGAATAATAGTTATCCGGCTTGAGCGGCTCACCTTGATAAGCGCTGTAGATATTATAGAAGAGAATATCCGTTGACGCTCCGTCGGAAATCGCGTGGTGCATATCCATAAACAGATACAGCTTTTCGCCGCAACGTAATAATCTTGCCCGGAACAGAGGTGAATTGAATATTCTGAACGGCTGTACCAGTCCCCCAAGCACCGACTTAATATCGTTTTCGGGGATTGTTTCAATTCTGACAGCAGCGATCGAACCCGGCTTATATCTCTGGACAATAACGCCGTCTTTTCCAATTTCAAACTGTGTGGACAATGCGGGGTGATTTTCGATAACAGTATTGACTGCCGCGATCAGACAATCTTCATCTATGCTGCTGTCGATCTCATACAACTCCGGAATATTATACATTACAGAATTGAGATTTGCAAACTGGTAATCGACCATGTCAATCTGCCCTATAGTTGCGGGAACAGCTTTTTTTCTTGCTTCGGCTTCATCAAGAGCGTAATTGGCAGTGCCTCGTCCGAGCAGTTCTTTTGCAATATTCTTCGGTGTCTTAAGACGATAAATGTCATTTACAACAAGTCCGTCTATGCCTGCTATGACAGTCAGGCGCATACTCTTGATAGACGAACCGCCGAGCATAATAAAGTCGTCGTTGATACCCACACTATCCTTATCAATCCCCAGCACTTCGGCAAAAGCATCACACAGTTTCTTTTCCGTTTCATTGCGCGGAGCTTCATATTCTGCCTTAAGTGATGAAAGATCCGGCTCCGGCAGAGCTTTTCTGTCAATCTTTCCGTTGGGAGTGAACGGCATTTCCGGAAGTCTCATATATACCGAAGGTATCATATATTCGGTCAGTCTTTCGGACAGGAACGATTTCAACTTGTTATTGTCGATCTCGTTTTCGGAGGTATAGTACAGAACAAGATTGTCTTTTCTGACCTCTGCGGCGACAGCCTTGATACCTTCAAACTCACTTGCTCTGCTCTCTATCTCGCCAAGTTCAATACGGAAACCTCTTAGTTTCACCTGTGTGTCGATACGTCCGAGGTATTCAAGCTGACCTTCCTCGTTGTACCGTGCAAGGTCTCCCGTGCGGTACATTTTCTGACCGTCAAGATACGGGCAGTCAACAAACTTTTCTTCCGTGAGTTCTTCACGTTTCCAGTATCCTTCGGCTATTTGCGGTCCCGCAAGGCACAGCTCACCCGCAATACCGCGCGGGAGCAGCTCGCTATGAAATCCGACTATGAAAGCGTAACAGTTCGTGATAGGCCGCCCTATCGGGATACTGTCGTATTTTTGTGTTTTGTCAAGCTCATAATATGATCCGCAAACCGTAAATTCAGTAGGGCCGTATGCGTTGTAAACTCTTCCGCTCACATGAGGCATAGCGGTCATGGCCTCACCGCCGACGCTAAAAAAGTCAAGGTCAAGCATTTCATCTCCGGCCAGAAGCAGTCCGAAACGTGTGGGATAAACGCCGCCTGTTATTCTGTTATCACGAAGATATCTTCTCATTTCAAATATATCGTGGCGTTCCTTTTCGGGTACTATAAATACGCACCCACCCACCGTCAGAGCAGGATAGAGGTTCTCGACAGATGCGTCGAAGGAAAAACTTGAATAGCAAACGATACGGCTTTTCTCGGTAAGCAGACAACGACGTACGATAAATTGAACGAAGTTGAGCATTGCCCTGTGGGGAATCATAACACCCTTGGGCTTTCCGGTGGAGCCAGAGGTGTAGATCATATATGCAAGATTGTTTGTCTCTGCAAAATTTATCTGTTTCGCATTCTGGTACTCGGATATTGCTATTTTTACAGTATCTTCGGTAAGAACAATGCTTGCTTCCGAATCTTCGAGCATATATGCTATACGCTCCTCGGGATAGTCCGCGTCTATCGGAAGATAAGCCGCTCCTGCCTTGTGTATGCCGAGAACAGCCGCAAGAAACAGCTTCGAGCGTCCCATTTTTACTGCAATAAACGTATTCGGCTTTACTCCGTTGTCGAGCAGGTATGCGGCAACGCTGTCGGATACTCTGTCGAGCTCACGGTAGGTGAAGCTGCCCTCGCTGTCGGCAACGGCATTTCGTTCCGGTGTTTTCTCAGACTGCGATCTGAACAGATCGACCCATGTCCCGCGCTTGTCGTAGTCGAGAGTTTCGCCTGTTGAGATTGAAAGAATCGCTTTCTGCTCTTCGTCCGAAACAAGGCGGATATTCTTTACATACTGCACTTGCGCAAGACTTTCCGCAGCATTCTTTACAACGTTTCCTAAGCGTGATATATCCTCCGTGCCGTATTTTCTGCCGTCATATTCAAAGCGCAGCACATAGCTGTCATTTTCTTTCCAAGCGTCCACCGATAACGGCATTTTCACTTCGTCGAGACTCAACTCTTCCTGATCGCTGTATGATATATCTGCTGCCATTCCTTCCTGATATACGAACATCATTTCGGCATAGAGATGATGCTTTTCCACGAGCTTTGTGTACGGATAAATATCCATATCATAGCTTGTGTTCAGCTGCTTATGCATCGCACGGACATAGTCGGCCGCTGTCATATCCGCGCTCTTTATGCCGACTACGGGAAGCGTTCTGACGAACATTCCAACGCAGTTCTGCAATGCTGTGTCGGCTGACCGTCCGCTGCTTACTGTTGTGTACATTACCTTTTCTTCCCGTGTGATACGGCTGAGGACCTCGGCAAACGCAGCTTGCAGGAAACTGCTGGGAGTAACGCCGTTCCTGCGGCAGAACTCGTCAATATTTGCCGCATCGACAGACACGGTGACAACTCCCTCCGCCGTTCCGTCCGTCTTGTCCGAATCGGGGAGCCCTGCCGGTACAGCCTCACTTACAAGCTCGCCGAAATATTTCTCCGCAGCTTCAAAGTCTTCGCTTTCTGTGCGTTCGTGTTCATACAGGGCATAGTCGAACGCTGTAAACTTCTCATTTTCGATCGGCTTATATTCAAGCGCATTGTGCAGATCCCGCCTGAAGACAGTATCCGAAAAACCGTCATAGATCGTATGGTGTGCATCCATGAACAGCCATGCTGTATCTTCGTATGTGTATATTTCCGATCTGTAAAGTCTGTCCTTAAACAGATCAAACGGTTTTATCCTGCTCTGGAAGAATGTGCTGTCGGGCTTTTGAGTGAGACTTTCAACAGTCACCGAAGCTGCTTCATTATCGTTACGGCGCTGTACGATGTCATCACCGGAATACTCAAATCGTACCTTAAGATAGCCGTGTGCGTTGATGACCGTGCGTAAAGCCTCCGCGAGTTTATCTCCGTCGGTATGTTCGTAAACGACTATTGACGGAATGTTGTACTGCGTCGTATCCGGTTTCATCTGCCAGTCAACGATAATACCTCGCTGATTTTCGGTTATCGGGTATGTTTCCTGCGCTGCATACGGAGCAAGTGCTCTATGTGTATCGATGTCGTTGCTGTCAATAACCGCCGCAATAGCTTTGATTTCAGGCTTTTGCATTATCACCGAAACACTTATGCGAACGCCAAGCTTCTGCTCGATCGCACCGGATAAGCGCATAGCGCCGAGCGAGGAAAGTCCGAGAGAAACAAGGTTGCTCGTGATACCGAATTTGTTCGTTCTGAGGATCTCTGCGGCTGTTTCAAACAGCTTCTTCTCGGTTTCGGTCTCGGGAGCGATTATTTCTTCATCGGATATTATCTCCGGCTCCGGCAGCGCCTTTCTGTCTATTTTGCCGTTTGGTGTCATAGGCATTACGGGCAGCTGCATATATACCGAAGGTATCATATATTCGGTCAGACTTTCGGACAGGAACGATTTCAACTTGTTATTGTCGATCTCGTTTTCGGAGATATAGTACAGAACGAGATTGTCTTTTCTGACCTCCGCGGCAACAGATTTGATACCTTCAAATGCACTTGCTCTGCTTTCGATCTCGCCGAGTTCGATACGGAATCCTCTCAGCTTTACTTGCGTGTCGATACGCCCGAGGTATTCAAGCTGACCTTCCTCGTTGTACCGTGTAAGGTCTCCCGTGCGGTACATTTTCTGACCTTCGAGATACGGGCAGTCAACAAACTTTTCTGCCGTGAGTTCTTCACGTTTCCAGTATCCTTCGGCTATTTGCGGTCCCGCAAGGCACAGTTCACCCGCAATGCCGCGGGGAAGCAGTTCGCCGTGAAGTCCGACAATGAAAGCGTAGCAGTTTGTCAGCGGTATTCCTATCGGGATATTGTCGTATTTTCTCGATTTGTCAAGTTCAAAGTATGTTGCGTCAACTGTAAATTCCGTTGGGCCGTATGCGTTATAGACAGGACCGCGAGCGTTGGGAATGACTGTCATAGCCTCACCACCGACGCAGAGATAATCGACATCGAGCACTTCATCGCTTGCAAGAAGCTGTCCGAACTGCGTGGAATAGCTTCCGCCGTTTATGCTGTTTGCGCTGATATACTTTCTCATTTCAAAAATGTCGTGACGTTCTTTTTCAGGTACGATAAACACACACCCTCCGACTGTCAGTGCGGGATAAAGATCCTCAACCGACGCATCGAACGAGAAGTTGGAATGGCAGGCGATACGGCTGCCCGCGGTGAGATGCCAGCGATAGCGTATGAAGTGAATAAAGTTGAACATTGCCCTGTGAGATATCATAACACCCTTGGGTTTTCCGGTGGAGCCGGAGGTGTATATCATATACGCAAGGTTTCCGGTTTCGGCAAGGTTGACCGGCTTCGCATTTTCATACTTTGAAATTGTATTTCTGACTGTATCTTCTGTCAGAATGATTCGTGCCTCCGAATCTTCGAGCATATATGCTATACGCTCCTCGGGATAGTCCGCGTCTATTGGGAGGTACGCCGCTCCTGCCTTGTGTATGCCGAGAACAGCCGCAAGAAACAGCTTCGAGCGTCCCATTTTTACTGCAACAAAAGTATTCGGCTTTACTCCGTTGTCGAGCAGATATGCTGCAACGCTGTCGGATATTCTGTCAAGCTCATTGTATGAATAGCTGCCCTCGCTGTCGGTAACGGCATTTCGTTCCGGTGTTTTCTCCGCCTGTGTCCTGAACAGATCGACCCATGTTCCGCGCCTGTCGTAGCCGAGTGTTTCGCCTTTTGATAATTCGAGCACATCTGCTTTGTCATTGCTGTCAAGAAGTTCAAGCTCTGAAAGCGGTCTGTCGGGGTGGTATGCGATCTCCTTCGCCAATGTACCGATCATTCCGATTATACGGTTTATTTCGGACTCGCGGTATCGTTCGGTATTGTATGAGACAGCAAATACGAGCTTCCCGTTATCTATCATAGCGACCGGGCTTATGTCATCGAATATTTCCTCGCGGATATCGACGGGACGGAGCAGACTTTCGGTCTTGGTCTCTTCTTTTCCGCTGTTGTAGTTTTCAAACGCAAACACAGACTGGAAAAGATCGCTTCCCAATGAAGACTGTTTTTGTATCTGTTCGAGTGCGCAGTGATCAAAGTCGCTGCTTGCGGCACTCTGTTTCTGAAGCTGTGAAAGTGCCTGACGTACAGTAGTGTTTCTGTCAAATTTTATGCGGACAGGTATTGAGTTGATAAACAATCCGACGATATCATCGACGTTGTCAGCTGTATTGTCACGCCCCGAAACGACCTTTGCAAACACTACGTCTTCGGTGCGGCTGCACACCGCGTTAACAAGGCCCCAAACGAGCTCGGCACCGTTGCTGACGGTAGCGTCCGCTTCACGGCATATCTCGGTGAGCCGCAAAGTTGTTTCCTCGTCTATGTATGTTGCAGCCATATTCTGACTGCTGTGTTCATTCATCGGAACAATGCCGTAGGACGGTATGCGCGCCTGTGTCTCATAGTCTGAAAGAAGCTCACGCCAGTATTTCAGACCGGCATTATTATCCTTATCCAGAATTTCACGGACAGCTTTTTCATAACGTCCGGAAACGGCTGCTTCGTCCGCTGTTTCAAATCCGCTTAAAGCTTCACTCAGATAGCGGTCGAGATCGTTCATATACAGTGCGGAGCACCAACCGTCGATCACAGCATGATGAACAGATACGATAATATAGCTGTGTTCCGGTGAGCTTTTTACGCAGGTCAGTCCGAAAAGCGGCTTTTCCTGAAGGTCAAAACCGTTTTTCAGAATATTGCGGCGAATGAGTGCCAGCTCATTTTCGGGATCGGCTGAATCGGATATATCGAGCATAGTAAGCCCAAGCTGCCTGTCAACTATAGCCTGTCTCGGCTGACTGACTCCGCGGTATATTATGGCTGTGCGGAGTACCTCGTGCTTTTTTCCTAGCCTTTCAAGCACCCGTCTCAGCAGTTTCTCTGTGAATACGGCATCCGCCTCGTAAATATCTGCCATACGGTATGCAAGAGAATCCGGCTCAGAAACATTTTTAAACAGCATTCCTTCCTGCATCGGCAGCAGCGGGTAGATGCGTTCCAGACGCTCACCGCGTGCGGCGAACTCGTTCATGATCTTCTCAAATTCTTCTTCCGTCCATTCCGTTTCGCCGAGATCGGAGGCCGTCACGGCAGGTGTATCACATTCAGCGAGATAATCGGTTATCCGCTTCATTTCCGATAATATGCTGTCGGCGAATTTCTGCGCAGCGTCACCGCCGAATATGTCCGCATTGTAGTCGAGCCGCAGCTCAAATCTGCCGTTAATGACGATACAGTTAATAGTCAGATCGGGGTCACCGTTATTTTTTGAACTTACTTCTTCCCCGATAAATATATCACTGTCGCGGAAGAAGGACGTGTCCTCGGAATTTTCACTGCCCATATCTCCGAGATAATTGAAGAGAATTTTCTCCATCCTGTCGGGTTGTACAGGTATATTTTCTTTCCCTTCAAGATAACGAAGCACGTTGTAACCGACACCTTTGTTTGGAACGCGGTGCAGGGTCTCCTTGACCGTAAGAAGATCATGCCGCACATCTCCGTTCAGATCTTCAAGAACCACTGGATACATCGAGGTAAACCAGCCGACGGTGCGGTCTGTTATCAGGTGTTCGCCCATATCCTCACGTCCGTGACCTTCAAGCTGAACGGAAACAGCCGTCTCTCCCGTCAGAGCACGGTATCCCGCGCCCACAGCGGTAAGAAGTGCGTCATTGATGTCTGTTTTGAGTATGCCGAAGTTCGTATGCAAGAATCTGTATGTTTCCTGTTCATTGAGGAATACGGTAATATGCTCAAAACGCCGGTCGTGAGCCTTTGCGGCGGAGCTGGGAAGTGCTTCCAGCTTTTTCTGCACCGCAGTCCAGTAAGGAATTTCACGCGTAAGTTTATAGCTGTCACGGTAACGGTGCTGTAGCTGTGCGAAATCATTGTATGTGTTTGTTTTGGCGGGAAGATTTATCTCTGCTCCCGAAACAGCCTGTGAGTAAGCCGTTTCAAGGTCGGAGCGTATAACGCGCCACGAAACGCCGTCAATAATGAGATGGTGTGCGGCTATGAAAAGATAGTCAGTGTCTTCGCCATGTATCAGAGCTGCTCTGACGAGTGCTTCGCGCATATCTATATGTGACTGTATTTTCGAGCATATCGCGGTTATCTCCGATCTATCAGCGGTGGAATATTCTTCTGCTGCAATTTCGGTATTCGCGCTGCGGACAAATATCCTGCCGTCAAGAACGACTGCTCTGAGCATATCATGCTGATATGTCAGTGAATCCCATGCCTTTTGCAGAGTACGGAGTTCGGCGCGTCCCGCAAGCGAATAGAGCTGTGCCTGATTATAGTGCCACGGTTCGGGAAGTTCAACATCTTTGAAATAAGCTATTATCGCGGTATCTTTTATGTATCCCTCATAGGGTTCCTGACTGATGACAGCAGCAGTTTCGATAACAGCGTCTGCGGCTATACCGCGTACAGTTTTATTCTTCATTATCCCGGCAACGGAAACCTGTACGGACTTTTCGCGAAGAAGACTTACCATACGGATAGCCTTTATAGAGTCGCCGCCGAGTTCAAAGAAGCTGTCTTCGGCACTTACCGGCTCACCAACGCCGAGAATCGTACCCATGATCTCAGCAACTATCCGTTCCTTCTCTGTAGCCGGTTCGACATAGGCAGATCTGCCGCCGATGGAAGGCTCCGGCAGCGCTTTCCTGTCGATCTTACCGTTGGGTGTCATAGGCATTTCCGGAAGTCTCATATATACCGACGGAACCATGTATTCGGTCAGACTTTCGGACAGGAATGCTTTCAGCACACTGCTCTCTATCTCGTTTTCGGAGGTATAGTACAGAACAAGATTGTCTTTTCTGACCTCTGCGGCGACAGCCTTGATACCTTCAAACTGACTTGCTCTGCTTTCGATCTCGCCGAGTTCGATACGGAATCCTCTCAGCTTTACTTGCGTGTCGATACGCCCGAGGTATTCGAGCTGACCTTCCTCATTATACCTCGCAAGGTCGCCGGTGCGGTACATTTTCTGACCGTCAAGATACGGGCAGTACACGAATTTCTCCGCTGTGAGTTCTTCACGCTTCCAGTAGCCCTCTGCTATCTGCGGTCCCGCAAGACAAAGCTCACCCGCAATACCGCGAGGAAGAAGCTCGCCGTGCAGCCCGACTATAAAAGCATAGCAGTTTGCCAGTGGTATTCCTATCGGGATATTGTCGTATTTTCTCGATTTGTCAAGTTCAAAGTATGTTGCGTCAACTGTGAATTCTGTGGGTCCGTAGGTATTATACACGTGGCCGCGGACATTCGGGACGGATGTCATTGCTTCGCCGCCGACACACAGATAATCGAGATCAAGAGGCTCCTTATCGGAAAGAAGCTGACCGAACTGAGTTGTATAACAGCCGCCGTTTATGCTGTTTGCGCTGATATACTTTCTCATTTCAAAGATGTCATGGCGCTCTTTTTCAGGCACGATAAACACACATCCTCCGACAGTCAGCGCGGGATAAAGGTCTTCTACCGACGCGTCGAACGAGAAGTTTGAATGGCAGGCGATACGGCTGTTCTCGGTGAGCTTCCAGCGATAGCGTATGAAATGAACGAAGTTGAGCATTGCTCTGTGGGGTATCATAACCCCCTTGGGTTTTCCGGTGGAGCCGGAGGTGTAGATCATATATGCAAGATTGTTTGTCTCTGCAAAATTTATCTGCTTCGCATTCTGGTACTCGGATATTGCGATTTTTACAGTATCTTCGGTAAGAACAATGCTTGCTTCCGAATCTTCGAGCATATATGCTATACGCTCCTCGGGATAGTCCGCGTCTATCGGAAGATAAGCCGCTCCCGCCTTGTGTATGCCGAGAACAGCCGCGGTAAACAGCTTCGAGCGTCCCATTTTTATTGCAACAAATGTGTTCGGCTTTACGCCGCTATCGAGCAGGTATGCCGCAATGCTGTCGGAAATGCTGTCAAGCTCACGATAAGTAAAGCTGCCCTCGCTGTCAGTTATGGCATTGCATTCGGGCGTTTTCTCCGCCTGCGATCTGAACAGATCGACCCATGTTCCGCGCTTGGCGTAGTCGAGAGTTTCGCCTTTTGAGAGAGAGAGTATCTTTTCTTCTTCCTCGCCGGAAACGAGACTGATCTCATCAAGGCGCTCCTTTGACATCACACCGCGCAGTACATTTCCATAACACCGTGCCATGGTTTCAATATACGCTTCGCTGTACTTATTCCTGTGGAATTGAATTTCCATTACGAGCTTTCCCTGTGACGAAACAAGGTCAATGCTCAGAGCATCACCTGTAGCGTTGAAAGGAAGTTCCTCGCGGACAGCTCCTAAGTTTCTCAGACTTGAATCGTCATGCATCTCATCCTGCCACGCGAACAGAACATCGCTGCTTATTCCGGTTGCGGCGGCAACCTCGGCGAACGAGAAGATGTCGTTTGCCATAGCTCCGAGAAGCTGCTCCTTCAACGCGGAAAGATATTCCTTTACCGTAATCGCTCCCGCCGTCCTGCACAGTACGGGCAGAGTCTTTACGAGCATGGAAACCGTACGGTCTGTACGCATGTCTTTTCTGCCGTTATATATGGTCGTGAAAGCAACATCACTTCTTCGGGTGTACGCGGAGAGAAGAAACCCGAAAGCGGCGTTCGTTGCAATGTTTTCCGTTATTTTATGCTTTTCACAGAACGCGTGAAGCTCTTCCGGCGATACATCAAGCTCCGCTTTTATTTCGCCATAGGATATTTCCTTTTCCCGGACATCGCCGTCCGGAAGAGCCACAGACTCCGTTTCACCGAACTGTTCGAGATACCACGTTCTTGCACGCTGATAAAGCTGTGTTTCTCTCGCCGAGCTTTCATCGAGTGCAGCATGATATGCGGTATATTTCTCCGGCTCGGGGGCATCGCCGTTCCACGCGGAAATAATATCGTTAAGCAGTATATGAGCCGAGGTGCCGTCATAAACGATATGGTGGAAGTCCATAAACAGATATACCGCTGCTTCCGTTACAATTATACCGAGTCTGAAAAGACGGTCTGTTTTTATGTTGAACGGCTTTACCAGTGAATTTCTTATACCCGCGAAATCTTTCTCCGTAGTTTTAGTTATATCGCAGAGATGGGTATCGGCTGATACGGGATTGCAGATCATTGCAGGCATTCCGTCATCGCCGGCAACTATATGCGCAAACAATCCAAGGTGCGCTTTTACTGCCGTTTCAACTGCATCGCGCAGCTTTTCGGGCGGCGTGTCTGCGGAGAAACGTGTCAGATACGGATTGTTATATACAGCCTCGCCCTCACGCCTCTCGCATTCCAGATAAATACCGAGCTGTGTCTGCGTGAGGGGGAATTTTCTCCGCGGATCGTCGAGGATAAGCGACTCCGATGCAGCGGACATTCTCGTTTTGAGGTATAACGCAGCGATCTTCTGCGCAGTTCTCCCCATAAATATCATACCGATATCCAGTCCTTCGAGCGGACATGAAGAGATGAGCTTCATCGAAGCTACAGAGCTTCCTCCGAGCTCATAGAAATCTTCATCGGCACCGACCTGTATCAGTCCGAGCACCTGCGCCATGCTGTCACAAAGCAGCTTTTCCGTTGGGGTTGCGGGCGCAGCATGTGTACTGCGGACAGTTTCCGTTTCGGGTTTTGGCAAAAGGCTGCGGCTGAGTTTTCCGCTCTGTGTTCGTGGAAGTTTGTCAAGCTTTATAAACCGTGAGGGTATCATATAATACGGAAGCGTTTTCATCATTTCCGCACGTACCTGTTCCGTGTCTATCTCGACATTATCGGCATAGTAAACACAGACAAATGCGTTTTCTCCCTCGGAAAAGCCTTTTGCAATTACCTGCTTCATTCCCGTTATCCGTCGGAACGTATTTTCGATCTCGGCAGGTTCAACGCGGTTTCCGTTGATCTTTATCATATCGTCTATACGCCCGAGAACCACAAAATCGCCGTCAGGAAGCCTTTTACCAAGATCATGGGTGTGATAAATCCCGTTTACAAAGGCTTTTGCAGTTTCCTCCGGGTGATTGATATATCCGCGGGTATATTTTGCCGGGAAGCATATCTCACCCGCTCCACTGTTTGCAACGTTATTGCCATTTTCATCTATCAGTGTGATGTCGAGATCGAATTGCGGCTTTCCGATAGGAGCAGTTTCATTCGGTGTATCAAGCTTTGCGGCTGTAACAATAAAACCACCCTCACTCATAGCATATACATTAAATACCGAAAGATCGGAAGTATCTGACCATATTCCGTATGCCGGCTC
>CAMVEM010000039.1 GCA_947166515.1 uncultured Clostridia bacterium
ATGTAACCAGCGTTTCATTATATGTAACTTCGGTCACACTTTTCGAATATGAAGGTGGTTGTTTGCTTGAAGCAACGGTTAGTCCTGATGACGCTACGGACAAGACTGTTGTATGGTCTTCATCCAATACGGACGTCGCTACCGTTGATGATGAAGGTTATGTTTCCCCCTTTAGCGCAGGTACAGCCACAATCACCGTGACAGCAACAAACGGTACAGAAACAACAGCCGATGATAAGACGGCGACCTGCATAATAACGGTTGATCCTTTTGAGCCGCCAATAGAGCCCGATCCTATGGATCCTGAGGGACCATATGAGCCCGAGTTTTACACGGTTACATATAGTGACGATAAAGCTGATAGTGGCTCTGTTCCGAATGATACTAATTCATACATACAAGGTGAACCAGTTACCGTTTTTGGCGCAGGCGATCTTACACGCAGCGGTTATAGATTTGTCGGCTGGGAAAGTAATTATGACGGCCAATATTATAACGAAGGCGATACGTTCGACATGCCTGGAGAGCCAGTTAATTTAACTGCTGTATGGGAAGCTATATATGCATCCGGTGCAGTTATTAAAGATGCTGATAATAACGAAGTAGAAGAGATTTCCCTCGCAATAGGTGGTACAAAACAGCTTAAAGTAGATCCTGATGTCGAGAATGCATTAGTAGAAGAACAGGCGTGGGAATCTGGTGATTCCAGTATAGCCACTGTTAGCAATGGTTTGGTTACAGCTATTGCTCCCGGCATGACTACCATTACGGGAACAATATACTGGAACAATCGCACGGACTTTGAGGATGATGAAGTAATAGTATGGGTTGACCCGAATACTGCCTATAAAGTATCTGAAATTACATACGTAGGAGAAGGCCAACTCCCGTTTACCGTAACAACGCGCACTTTCTCAAGCGAGGATGTTCAAGAATACACATACCTGGAATTTCCCCTAGGCAAATTGATAGATAATTATAATTTCTGGTACTATGATGGCGATACTTATAATCTCCTTCCTGTTGATGATGATGAGACCGGAATAAAGAGTTATGGTAACGGTTATATCTTCGATAATAGATATGCAGCTGAAGGTATTATAGTTGCTCCGAAGAAGTTCACATCATCCTTCTTCAAGACATATAGCGTAAAGAACATGACGGGCGCTTGGGCGGAAGGTTACACAGATGTTGTTACTGATTTCGAAAACGACTACGACAGCGAAGAAAGCAAATACGTTTACTGGAAAAATAAAAAAACTGAGGTCGTTAAGTTTATCGTTTCCGGTAATGCGCTTTCTCTGACAGACACTTATGAGAACGAGCTCAGCTTCATGAAGGAGTTCACTGAGACAGATTGGCTTTGTGCCGACGAAACTGTACGTGATTTCATCACTTTCCTTTGGAATAAAGCTCCTGATAATGAAGACGAGTCAGGCTATGAGCACGTTTATTACTTTGATTATGGCGAACAGGATCCCGTCAGCGGAGTCCTCACACAGTATAAAGAAAAGGTTATCAGCCTGAGCGTTAAGGAATCAACGCCAGACAGCAAGCAGTTCGACACACTTATTCTTGATGATAAAGACTCGACTGTTATAGCTACACTTACTTCCGGTACAGCATTCTACGGCGAACAGGTTTCCGCAGATGTTGAGTGGAAGGAAGGCTATAAGCCTGACGGAGAAGCTAAAATAAAAGCTCTCGATGCTACAAATGTTGAAATAAGCTACAGCTATGCTATTGTCGGCGCAGTAGGAGCTAACGGCTCTGTACACGGCGAAGGCGGCGTCGTTTCAGTAAGCGAATATTATGACTCATTTGCTCTGCTCTGCGATAAAAAGGGCATAGACACGGTCGAAGAGCTTTATTCCACAAAGTATTCCGTAAAGGCTACTATCAACTATCAGTACAAGGGAAATCAGAAGAACGTATCGCTGAATACTTTCTTCAACTATGTCAAGAAGGATCTTTCGCTCGTAATGGCCGTCACTGACGAGTGCGTGATCAATCCTATCGAAGGTCTCACAAAGACATTTGACGGCACAGAATATAGACCCAATATAATACTTTCGGAGACAAATCCCAATAACGCTTTCGGTCTTGAACCCGCATTGGGTGAAAAGAGCCTGGAAGAGCTTTTCGGCACAAATGATTATACGGGACCAAAATATTACAAGGTCGTAGGTGAAAACGAGACCTTAGTTAATTCTATAACTGACGCGGGAAGCTATATTATAAGATTCACCGCAGCTGAAAACAGCAACTATAAGGGTAAGTTTGATATACCCGTAACTATCACAAAGGCTGAACTCCCGACCCTTACATTAAAGGGCGCGAATAAGCTTGCCGAAGACAAGGTAACATACGGTACACCGGTAACAAAGTCTGATTTCACGATCGACGGATTCGGAGCTCTTAAGGCAACAGACAATGTTCCGATCCTTGTAGAATATTATTTCACCAATGATGCAGGCGTAACAATAACGAAATCTCAGAAATTTGATAAGAACGGTCAGTTTATCGCAGACGGTTCGGATACAGACGCTGAGCTGAATGAGGCGCTTGCGGGACTTAAGAGTGTCGGCTCAAAGACAGTTACAGTCCGCATTTACAGTGAAAACTATAATATGCCCGACATCATTTATGCATATCACTTCAAGGAGCTCAATTACAGGTTCAATATCGAGCGCAAGCGTCTTGACGTAACTCTCCCCGAGATATTTACCATCACATACGGTGATAGATTCGGCAAAAATGCACTCAATGCTTTTTGCGAGGGTATTACGATCGAAGGCTTTGTCGGAGATGACGGCACTGCAGAAGTCGAGGGTGAATATGGTAGTAATTGTGAAGAATTTTTAACAGATCTTGTAATTCCGAGCGGGGTTAATGTTAAAGTTAAAAATGATTCTTCAGAAATATTCTTATCAGATATTAACACATCTGATGGAAAAATACTTCCTGTCGGAACATACGCTTTTAAGTATTATGATACAGGCTGCTGCGAGAAATATGAGTATGACGAGTATCATGCCGACGAATGGGAGGGCGGCTGGACAGTTGCTGATGAATATACCGCAGGCGGTTATAAAGCTTTAGACAACTACTACTTCTATGTTAAGGACGGCTCTATCGGCGGTGAAGAGACCGAAGAAGATCACGACAGCGTTCTGACGATAGTTCCGAAGAGTATAAGCAATTTTGCTGGAATAACCTCAGAATACAGGACAGTCGAGGTTGAATTAACCCGCGTAACCGAATACACTATCTACGTTGACGGCAATCTTGTATATAACACTACACTTGAAACACAGCCTACTGTAACCGGTATCACGGTAACTAAACTCGGTGACGTTGCTACACTCATATTCACAAACGACGGCGTTTACAAGATAACCGTTAATGCTCTCGGAAACTTCACAGGATCTGTTGAGGCAGTTATCGACACCGAGGCAGATGATGAAACTGAATATGTGTTTGTTGTCGATAATGCGCAGATAGAGGAAGATTACGAGCACGATTTTGACGGAAAAACTCTCGGACAGATCGCACAGGTAATGCTTCCCGACGGCGAAGATGCAGGCACCGAACCGGACGCTCTCCCCAATACCACAACTGTTAATTACACATACTCCAAGAACACCGGAACAGAGGCGGACCCTGTATGGACGACAGTTCCCGAAAGTAAGACCATGAACGTCGGCCAATACAAGATAGATGCTGTTATCAAGGCAGAGGGCAAGAGGCAGGTAACAGATATAATGTATGTTACTGTTGTACCGGCAGTAGTAGAAGTAACGATCCTCAGCGCGACCAGCTTTTACGGTGAAGCGTTTGATCCCGCAACGGATATCACATACACCGTAGCTGAAACAACGGTTCCTGTTGCGTACATTAACAAGGCCCTTAAGTATGTTAAGTTCTATATAGCCAATTGTCATAGTGGAGAAGTAACTGAATATGCTCCTAATGAAGTAAATTCTTACTACATAGTTGGTGAAGTAACTACTTTCGATACTAATATCAATATCTCGTTCGTGGATAAGTACGGTGTTACACAGGGCAGAATAGTAGGAGGAAGGTACGCTCCGAACGGAAATTATCAATGTCCTTTACTCACGATCGCAAAGAAGAACATCGCAACAGCGGGTATCACCTATAAGGTAAGCGACAAGACGGTTGATCCCATAACATGGGCTACTCCGGACGGCGAAAACGCTATCGAGTACACAGACGGCTTTGATCTCGCGGCTGCGTTCACAGCAGAATATCTCCCGGACGGCGCAGATGAAGCGGTAAGTATCAAGGACGAAATCGAGATACAGTGGGTAAAGAGAACCGTTGACACAAGCGTGACCGGATATGACTACATCAGCTTCTATCTTGCAGCAGATAAAACCAGCCGATATTACACCGGCAAGACCCCGCTTATCAAGGTCAACTTCCATGTAACTGCCGATACCATTCAGAACGCTATCCAGGCTGCTATCGAAAATGCACTTGATCTTGGTATCACGGGTGCATCTGCTTCCGCAGGCAAGGTAAAGTTTACTGCAACAAAGCAGACGATCAACGGCAGCTACAACGTTAAGACATTCGGCGTTAAGGTGATTTACGTCAACGGCACAACTATCACAGATGCGACCGATGATGAGAACAAGGAGTCAATCAGACAACTGTTCCTTTTTGATGAATGCAATGGCGTTGCAAACACCAAGACTCCCGCGACTACAACAACATACAACGTAACGGCACCCGGCTCCAAGGGCACATGGGGTATCGCTTACGCAGTAGTTGAGTATAAGGGTAAGGATTATACGGTTTATAGCGCGCCTGTTTATAAGAAGGCGGAGGCAAGCGAAGAAAAGTTTGTCTGTGAAATGGCAACTGCAACCTTTGATACTTCTATACAGAAATTAAAATTTGAGTATATTTCTCACATTCCCTCTGCATATAAAACGATCAAAGTTGGAATTATAGCTGTTTCCAATAACAAATTAAGTGATATTTCTAACATTGATAATGACCTTACATTATTCTCTAACATACCTGAGTTTATAAAAGTAGAAGAAACAAATGCCCCGAAGTTTAAATTCCCATGGACAAAGAAGGGTATTACTGATAGTGTTATATGGTATGTACGTGGTTATACTGTATATGAAGATAGTTCTGGGTATAGATATGTTATTTACAGCGACATAGTTGCGGCAACTAAAACATCGACCATTAAAATAACAGATACGTTCAGAAATGGTGAATACGGATATATATCTTCTATTGGACCAAATGTAACTACACCTTCTAAAATGTCTATGGAGAGTAAAATTGTTATTCCGGAGAATGCAGTTGGTAATACAGTCGGCGTAATAGCTACAATAAATAAAACCAAGGCTGATGCTGGGCTGACTATTAATACTGAAACTTCTACAAACGAAACATACGTAAAAGCAGAGGCTATAACAAATTCGAGTACTAAGCGTATTAAATATCCATGGTCGAAAAAAGAGGCAATTGGTCAGACATGGTATATAAGACCATATGTTATATATACGCTTAATGGGAATTCCGTAACAGTATATTTTGATACGATTGAGTATACTATGGAATAGAATAGGTGTGAAAGGAGGTTAAATAAAATGAAAAAATACGAAGAAGCATCTATAGAGATTATTAAATTTTCTTTATCGGATGTTATAACTACAAGCTGCACAATTGGCGATGAAGATTGTCCCGGCGATGGTTGTGATTGCTATGGTGGAGATGATTAATTTTTAACTAATTTACCCGCACAGTGCGAAAGTGCTGTGCGGGCAGTTTCTTTAATAAGGTGTTAAACATGAAAATTATAAAAGAAGGCGACGAAAAAGTCGTAAAAATAATAGAAGCAAAAAAGTTAGACAGTAAAAAAATGTATCGTTTGTCTGAATTTTGCTATTTTTATTCAGAACCGGATTGCTTTCTTATAAAGAATACAATGTCTGGTCGCGTTATCCAATTATTAGCAAAAGAAAAAGAGCTTTTGGAACAATTGAAGAACAAATCCAAAAGTTTTGACTTTATTTCCGATAACGGTCTTATTCCTCTTGCGGAATGCAGATTAATAGTTGAAGAGGACTATGATGAAAAGAAGAAGTATTTAAGCACGGCAGAAATATTGAAAATTATGAAACCGGAAAAAAGGGGAATAAAAACATATAAAATCCTTCCGACATTAGCCTGTAACGCGCGGTGTGCTTATTGTTATGAAAAGGATTATGCCAAGAAGTCAATGGCACCAGAGACAACAGAAAGACTTGTTGAATATATCATCGAAACCAAAAGAGACGATGAGATAAGTCTTGCCTGGTTTGGCGGTGAACCTCTTGTCGGTAAAAATGTGATAAGCTATGTTTGCGGCGAACTCCGAAAAAGAGAAATTGCTTTCAAGTCGTCGATGATATCAAACGGCTCTTTGTTTACTCCCGAAACAACAGATGAAGCTGTAAACGACTGGAAGCTTAAAAAAATACAGATTTCTCTTGACGGAGAGAAAAGCTATTATGAAGCAGTCAAGGCATATACCGACCCACAAAAATACAATTATGAAAAAGTTATGGATTCCATAAAGCTTTTATCGGACAGAGGCGTTAAGGTGTCTCTAAGATGCAATTACAGCAGAGAGAACCTTTCAGGTCTCAAAGCTATGATCGATGATCTTTCAGAACGTTTTGCGGGAAATGAAAATGTAAGTCTGTATTTTCATATCATCTTTCAACAGAGCGAGAGCGAGGATTATTCTGTACAGATAGCTGCATTGTCTGATTTGTATGCTTATTGTGATGAAAAAGGAATGAAGACCGGTGGAAATAAGGTCAAAGGCATGAGAACAAATTGCTGTATGGCAGATAGTATGGGCTCGTCCATAGTTATCGACCCCGAAGGAAAGCTTTATAACTGTGAACATCTTCCCGAAAACGGTTCATGGGGCAACATCTTTGACGGTATTACAGACGAAAAGCGATATAAGGAGTTAAACACATTAAGACCGGTAGAAAAAGAATGTGAGAAATGCCTTTTCCTGCCATACTGTACATCGTTCTACAAAAAGGGCTGCCCGAATTCACATAAAAACTGCTATGAAGAACGTAAAGCTGACCTTGACCGTGAGCTTCACAATATTTGTAAAACCCTTGCAGAAAACCCCGAAATGTGATATAATATCATCGGTGATAAAATGACACAAACCTATAAATTCGCAGAAAAAACGATAGAGCTATCCACTGTTTACGACCGCGTTCACGCTCTGTGCTCCGGCTACGAATCGACCGGCGCTCCGGATATAACTATAACCACGACAGAAGCCGATATTGCCGCGGAAGCCGCGAATGCCACGCAAAAAAGCAGTCCCGCGTATCTCGAAGAGCTTGCCGTCTACCGCAAAATTTCCGAAGCCATGCTTGAATATGACACGTTCCTGATGCACGGTTCGGTAATTGCCGTTGACGGTAACGCCTATATGTTCACCGCACCCTCCGGCACCGGCAAATCCACTCACGCGCGTCTCTGGCGGGAAATGCTGGGCGAAAGGGCTGTCATGGTGAACGATGATAAGCCGCTGCTGCGCGTTACTGACAGCTCGGTGTTTGCTTATGGTACGCCCTGGAACGGCAAACATCGTCTGGGCACAAATATATCCGCTCCACTGAAAGCTGTGTGCTTTCTCGAACGCGCGGAGAAGAACTCTATCGCACCTGTAAGCAAATATGCCGTTTATGATAAGCTTTTGATGCAGACATACCGTCCGTCCGACCCCGTTCTGCTGAAACGTACTCTTGCGCTTGTTGACAGGCTGGCATCTGCCGTTCCGCTTTACCGACTTTGTTGCAATACGGAACCGGACGCTGCAAGACTGGCGTTTGAAACGATCGCAAAATAAACATAGAATGGAGTTAGTGTTATGAAAAAACTTTTAAAAAACACAGCAGCTGCTTTGATAACTGCAGGAATAGTAGTGTCATTGGCGTCATGCGACGAAGATCTCGGAAATATGAAGGGCGACTGGACGATCAGCACGATCAATGGTGTTTCTATTGAAGAATACGCGGCAGGCGCCGGAGTCTACGTGTTTTCACAGCATGGGAACTATAAGGTTTCAAATAAAACGCTGGAGGTTTCAGGACTGAGTCTTGACGGTACCGTTTTCAGTATCCAGTACGATGTAAAGAAGACCGACAAGGGTTTTGATGCTCTCAAAGACGGCCAGACAAGCATAAACATTTTATACGATGAAAAAAACGGGACTCTAAGCTTTGAGAAAGA
This sequence comes from uncultured Clostridia bacterium, assembly GCA_947166515.1. Classification (GTDB taxonomy): domain Bacteria; phylum Bacillota; class Clostridia; order Oscillospirales; family Ruminococcaceae; genus Ruminiclostridium_E. The sequence goes on from CAMVEM010000039.1 coordinate 8,302, forward strand.
CGAAAAAAAGTATGTTCTGATAAAGGGAAAAGACGATATCGAGAGTATTTTTAAAAAGGAGCTTGAAACTGCGGTTATTCCACCTGATATTGACGATGACGGAAATAAGATCGAGCAGAAAGAAGTAATTGAAGAAGGCGAAATAACTGACGACAGCAATTCTCAGTCCAACAATCCGTATGAGGATGTCGGAGAAATTCTGGACGATGAAGATTAAACCGTCGGAGAGATAAATGAGAACTTCCACTTTTGAGGAACAGCTTGAAAAGAACGGGAAACTGATATACACCAATAAGGGCGACAGTATGATGCCGCTTATCAAACAGGGCAGAGACCTGCTTATCATTGAACCCGTTCAGGGAAGGCTGAAAAAGTATGATGTGCCGTTGTATAAGCGTGATAACGGGCAATATGTACTCCACAGGATATTGAAAGTCCGCAGTAATGATTATGTTATATGCGGCGATAATCGTTGGTCAAAGGAGTATGGTATATCTGACAGGCACATAATAGGTGTACTTACAGGTATAGTCAGAAACGGTAGAAAGATCAGTGTTAAAGATCTCAAGTATCGCCTGTATGTTCATTTGTGGTGCGATTTATTCATAATTCGCGCTCCTATAACAAGAGTAGTTTCAAAAATAAAGAGAATGAGACATAATAATAGAATAAAAAACGGAGATTAAAAATGGACTTGAAGGATATCAGAAAGAACGCTTACGCCTTAATATATCTTACGTCATGTGGAATAAACGGGAAAACGCCCGATATGAAAAAGCTTGAAGGGTATGATCTGGGTAAGATATATGAGGTAGGTCAGAAGCATATCCTTACGGCTATAGCAGCTTATGCTCTTGAGTCAGCGGGTATCCGCGACGAACGGTTTGAACAGGCCAAGGGAAAGGCTATACGGAAGAATATCCTTCTTGACGATGACCGCAAAAAGATACTTGGCAGGTTGGAGCAGGAAAACATTTGGTATATGCCGCTTAAGGGCTCTCTGCTGAAAGACCTGTATCCGAGATCAGGAATGCGTCAGATGGCGGATAATGACATTTTGTTCGACAGCAGGTACAGAAGTAGGGTAAAAGAAATAATGCTTGGATCCGGATTCAGCTGCGAGCATTATGACCGCGGAAACCATGATGTTTATTTCAGAAAGCCGGTCTGCAATTTTGAGATGCACGTATCGCTGTTCGACGAAAACAAAGAGATCTTCGGTGAATATTATAAGAATGTAAAGGAGAATCTTCATAAGGACGAGGATAACCGATTCGGTTACCATTTCTCAGACGAGGATTTTTACATCTATATGCTTTCGCATGAGTATAAGCATTACTCTGCGGGAGGAACTGGGCTGCGTTCTCTTCTGGACACTTATGTTTTCCTGAAAGCTTTAGGAAAAACACTGGACTTCGATTATATAAACACAGAAACGCAAAAACTCGGAATATCTGATTTTGAGCATTTGAACAGAGAGCTTGCCAACAAAGTATTTATGCTTAAGGAACTTTCCGAAGAAGATAAAAAACATCTTGACTATTATATATTCTCTGGAACATACGGCAATATTGAAAACTCAGTCAAAAATAAACTGGATAAGATAAATGAAAAAACAGGAAAACATACAAAATTTGCGTATATCCGCAACCGTGTTTTTCCTGACATGAAATATATAACCACGGCTGTTCCGTTTGTTAAAAACAATCCGCTTCTTTATCCCGCAGGGGTTGTGGTGAGATTATTCAGAGCTGTTACAACGAGCAGAAAAAAAGTCCGCAAAGAGTATGATGTTCTGAAAGAAATAAACAACAATGACAAATAATAACATTATTATACGGTTTGATGATGTTTTAAGCAAAGGCCAATATCGTGTATTGTCAGGCAGCTTTCTTAAAATGATAGCGCTGATAACTATGTTGATAGACCATACCGCATCTGTGATTTTGCGTGAAATGGAATTTGCAAATATCTCAATGCTGTCGATTGGTTCACACGATATTACTCTTTACTGGATCTGCAGGACTATCGGAAGGTTGGCATTCCCTATTTATTGCTTCCTCATAACGGAAGGATATGTTCATACTCATGACAGGAAAAAGTATGGGATAAATCTTCTGGCTTTTGCATTGATATCTGAGATACCGTGGAATCTTGAACACAGTGGTTCTGTTTTTTACAGTGGGCAAAATGTATTCTTTACTTTGTTTCTTGGATATCTTGCCATTGTTTGTTATGAAAAGTTCAGGAACAGCCATTCAAAACTGCTTTTATCGCTGCTTCTGATATTTGCGGTATCTTTAGTATTGAGAGCGGACTATGGCTTTACAGGTGTAGGTTTTATATTGTTTATATATCTTTTTCGGGAGCGCAAAATACTACAGGCTTTTATAGGCTGTTGTTTTTTTTCAAAAACATGGGTAATTTTATTTGCATTTATTCCGATCAATATGTATAACGGAAAACGCGGATTTATTAAGGGAAATGTTGGCAAATACCTTTTTTATGCTGCCTATCCGGCTCATATTCTGATACTTTATTTCATCAAGCAAAGATATATTGGTTATTGAATTATATGAAGAAAAACGCATTAAGATGGCTGTACGCTGTCCCCGGAAATAAAAAACTGCTGATACTCGCGCTGACATTCGTGCAATGTCTGAACGGCGCGAGCGGTGTTTTGTATGCTGTTTTTCTCCGAGGAATAGTTGACAGCGCGGTGGCGCAGGACAGCAACGGTTTCATCTTAAACGCTGTTTTTATCGTTGCTCTCGTTATTGCGCAGCTCACACTTACCGCTGTTATCCGCTGGCTTTCAGAGCTGTCGAGGGCTTCGCTTGAAAACACATTCAAAGAACGTCTTATGAGCAGTATCCTGCGTAAGGATTTCGGACGGGTGAGCGCAGTACATTCGGGCGAATGGCTTAACCGCCTGACCAACGACAGTATGGTCGTGGCGAACAGCTATACCGAGATAATACCCGGCTTTGCAGGAATGGCAGTCAAGATGATTTCTGCGCTGATAATGATAACTGTGATCGATACACGGTTCGCACTGATCCTGATACCTCTCGGTGCAGTTCTCGGAGTGCTGACATTCGCGTTTAGGAAGAACATGAAGAAGCTGCACAAAAAAGTTCAGGAAAAGGACGGGGCACTGCGAATTTTTTTACAGGAGCGTATAAGCAGCTTAACAGTCATTCGTTCGTTTGCTGCCGAACAGCAGACCGAGGAAGATATCCACGTAAAGGCCAAAGAACACAAGGCTGCGAGAATGAATAAGAACGCTTTTTCCAATTTCTGTAATTTCGGATTTGGCGGAGCAATGAACGGGATGTATCTGTTTGGCGTGATATATTGCGGCTACGGGATTCTGACTGGTACGATAAGCTACGGAACGCTGACCGCGATCACTCAGCTTATAACGCAGATACAAGCGCCGTTTGCCAATATTACAGGATATCTTCCGCGCTGGTATGCAATGCTCGCGAGCGCTGAACGCCTTATGGAGATCGAGAGCTTTGATGACGATCTGACCGAGGAAGCGCTTGACCGTGAGGAAGTCGGGAGCTTTTACAGCAATAAGCTGAAAAGTATCGGACTGAAAGATGTGTCATACACTTATTTTCCCGCAGCTAACAGCGTTGACGGACTTGCCAAAGACAATATGCCCGTAGCAGTTCATGGATTGAATATTGAGATCAGCAAGGGCGAATACGTGGCATTCACGGGTCACAGCGGCTGTGGGAAATCCACTGCGTTAATGCTGCTTATGGGTATTTACAGACCCGACAGCGGGGAACGCTTTATCCGCGATACCGACGGCATTTCAGAACTATCCGCGAAATGGCACAGATTATTCGCGTATGTTCCGCAGGGAAATAAACTGATGAGCGGGACTGTCCGTGAGGTGGTAAGCTTTGCCGACAGAGATAGCATAAACAACGACGATAAAATCGCACAGGCTTTGAAGATATCCTGCGCTGACGAATTTATTTCCGAGTTGGAACACGGCGTTGACACTGTTCTTGGAGAACGCGGCACAGGACTTTCCGAGGGACAGATGCAGCGTATAGCTATCGCGAGAGCGATATTCTCCGAGGCTCCGATACTGCTGCTTGATGAAGCGACGAGCGCACTTGATGAGCAGACAGAAAAGCGGCTGATAAAAAATCTGAGGGAGTTGACCGATAAGACGGTTATCATCGTTACTCATAGGACTGCCGCGTTAAGTATTTGTGACAGGATCATAGAGTTGGAAAACGATAATTCTTGTGTTCAACAGAATAATCGTGAAGCGGCAGAATAATCATTAATATGAACAAAAAACAGCTCCGGTCTGTGTAACAATGCGGATCGGAGCTGTTTGCTCTTGTATGTTTTATTATAGTGTGCCGATAAATTATCAGGTTTTCCTTTTTACGCTTTTTTCTTTGCCGCAAAAGCTATAGCAGCCGCGCTTATTGTAAGCACCACAAGTCCGGGGAACTGTGCGCCTGTTTTCGGATTGTTCTCTCCCGCAGCCTCGACCGTGAACGTCTCACTTCTGTTCTCGCCTGTAAAGCCGCTGTCCACATTTGCGACAACTGCAGCTATATATGGTCCCGGCACTGTCGGGAATTCACTTCCGACGAGTTCGAGCTTTTCTCCGTCCCTGGTAGCTATACATGAAAAGAAGAGCACATGGTAAGCATCCGAGGGAACAAGCCCTCCGTTAAGTCTTACCGTCACGTTCTTCGACTCGACTGTAACATAAACTATGCTCTCGGAGAGATCGTACTCTGAATTTTCGCTTGTTTCAGCAGCATTATCGTTAAGGAATGCTGCTGTTCTTTTTGCGACATTGTCCTGTAAATTGCGATAGAAGAACTGATAGTCATAGATGTGATAGATGCCTTCATCGAATATCGCTGCAGGATAATCGGCTTCCGCAATATCCGGGACTTTCAGAGTGCCACGCTTCTCGTCGATATACGCGCCTGTAAGTTCTGGGATCTCCGAGGTTATATTTCCGTCGTAGTCCGTGAAGCAGGCGCCCTTGTTAAGCGACTTATCCGCCGGTGTGTTGTCAGTCTTCCAGTTAAGAGGGTTTATCGCGTATGTATGCTCATTTTCACCAACTATGAGCGACGAGGTGATGTGTTCGGCTTCTGAATTGAACATCACGATAACGCCTGTATCTTCCTCGTCCTGCGCCGGTTTCAGCCACGGATACTCCGAGATCTGTTCTTCGTTGAGCGACCAGCCGATAGCATACGCCGCGACAAGTCTGTCCGAATACTTTTCGTCATCAAAAAATTCGGTCATTAAACGTATCACCATATCCGAGCCCTGTGAGAATCCCGCGAGGATAAGCGGTCTGCTCTCGTCGCAGTTGTCACAGTAATACATAAATGCGTCGCGGACATCGTCATACGCTATCTGAATATACTGCTCGCGTTCCTTCTCGCCGAGCGAGTACACGGGGAACGTCGCCTGTCTGTAATACGGCGAATATACAGCGGCAGTTTCTGTATAGATGCCAAGCTCCATATTAAGCGCGCCGACAAATTTGCTTTTCATTTTTTCGGTCGATATGTCGGCATTGTAATTTCCTGCTTTGCCCATATCTACAGTCGGGCAGACAATGAACAGGTCTGCATCCTTGTCCTCGCCGTAATTCCAGAACGCCCAGTTTTCCGGGTCAGAGTAGTCTGTACTCTCCGCCGCCTGTGTGTCGCTGTCGTTCGCGTCCTCTGCATAAACGGGAGCTGAAAGAAGCAGCATTAGCGATATCGCAGTGCCGAATGATAAAAGTTATCTTTTCATGGTTTTTCCTCCAAAAACAGTTTTCAGTCAGTCTTTTTTACGGCGTACAATAAGATTGGTAAGAATACCGAGTATAAGAGCCGCAGCAATCTCGGTGACAGTCACGGCTCCGAAGCTTATACTTAGCTCTCCGATCCCGGCTATCAGTATTACGGATACAACGAAGATGTTTCTGTTATCATCAAGGTCGGTATGCTGTATCATTTTAAGGCCTGAAACTGCAATAAATCCGTACAGTGCCACACACAATCCGCCCATAACGCATGACGGGATAGAGTTTATGAATGCGACAAACGGGGTAACAAAAGACATCAGCATACATCCCACCGAGGCTGTAAATGAAGTGATCGTGGAAGCGTTTCCGGTTAGCGCTACGCACGCTATCGATTCGCCGTAGGTTGTATTCGGGCATCCCCCGAAGAACGCACCCGCTATTGAGCCGAGACCGTCACCGAGCAGCGTCCTGTCAAGTCCCGGGTCGTTAAGCAGGTCTTTGTTTATTATTGAAGAAAGATTTTTGTGGTCGGCGATATGCTCCGCAAATCCCACAAAAGCAACGGGTATATACGCAGTAAGAATTGTCAGTATGTAAGCAGGGGTCAACTCGCCGAAGCTTTCGGCTGCGCTGATAAAGACAAAATCCGGCACGCTCACGAACGTGGCTAAAGACACCTGTCCGTCCGGAAACATGGTGTTTTTAAACACGCTCAGGTCTGCTATCATCATGCTGTCAGTTCCGATGCCTGTCCCGATAAGTGTAAGGATAAGAGCCGCAGCGTATCCTGCAAGTATCCCGATCAGGAACGGGATAAGCTTCAGCGTTTTCTTGCCGTACACCGAGCATATTATTGTCACAGCAAGAGTGATAAGTCCGCAGAGTATTGTGAGATATTCCGATGCAAGAGCAATACTTTCGCCCTGTCCGGTCACTGTAACAACATTTCCCGTGCGCAGCTTCGACACTGCGTTTCCTGCAAGGCACAGACCTATGCACGAAACAGTCGGGCCTATGACTACAGGCGGCATCAGTTTATCTATCCAGCCTACGCCGAATTTCTTTACGATAAGTGCAAGTATCACATACACAAGTCCTGCTGCCGCGGCGCCTAAGATGAGACCGAGCATACCGAGCTGCATTGAAACTCCACCGGCAAATGCCGCAGACATAGAGCCGAGAAACGAGAAGTTGGAACCGAGAAACATCGGACTTCTGCGCTTTGTCATTATTATATAGACAATAGTTCCGATACCGGCTCCGAACATTGCAGCAGCAGGTGTCAGACCGTGTCCCACGATCATAGGAACAGCTATAGTTGCAGCAAGTATAGCAAGCATCTGCTGCAAAGCAAGCGAGAACAGCCTCAGTCCGCGAGGCTTATCCATAATATCATATCTCAGCTGCATAAAGATATATCTCCTTTCAGTTTTTTACGATCAGAAGCAATGGCTTGTCCGGACATTTGTTTAAGATACATTTACTGCAATCGATCAGTTGCTCATTACCACTTTTGTCGCGTCTTCCGGCATAAGCGGTTTTCCCCAGATGAAGCCCTGAATATAATCACAGCCGATATCCCTGAGTGTTTCGAGCTGTTCGGATTCTTCCACGCCCTCTGCGATAACTTTGAACAGAAAAATCAAGATAGGGACGTCGGGTACAAGGAAAGCCGACGCCCATATATTTTTATCTCAAACAGGTTTTTTAATAACAACCGGAGCGCAATGCGCTCTGAGCAGTTTTGCTTTATACTACAATACATGGCATCATTTTTCTCATGCTCATATACTATTATAACACAAATCCGGACCAAAAGCAACAAAAAGCGCATAAAAAACTTCTGCCTCTTCAGGTGGAGGAAGCAGAAGCGGTAGTAGTCTTATTTTGTGTGAAGAGATGTTTATTTTAGTTTAGCTGAGATCGTGTTTATTACCCTCGCGTCATCGCTGTCCTTTATCGTGCAGTTGGCTCTCGAATAGAAATTGTCGGTAACGTCCCAAAGAACTGGGACAAATCCGTGCTCCGTGAGCTTATTCAGCACTATCTTAAGACATTCGGACGAAGTTGTATATTCCGCGTCGGAAGCGAAGCTGCTGTTTGGGTATCTGGATGTAGTTTCGCCGAGGAATACGGGGATCCCCTTGTCTTTGAACGCCTTATCGAGAAGAGCTATCTGGCTGTCGGTGTATTCTATCCACTTTTCCGAGCCGATCTGATTTATCCAGAACATCATATTATCAACGTAATGCACTGATACCATTAGTCTGTCGGAAGCGCTGTCCGTCGGCATCACAAACCGGTCGGATGTTGTGTTGTCGATGTTCGTCCAATAACCTGAAACTATCAGGACACGCTTGGCATTGTTTCCGCCGGTGGCACGGACGGAATCTACGAATGTCTGATTGAGCGCGTTGGTCGAATTATAAGCGTCGTCCTTCGACTGCGGCGTCAGAACGCCGTCCGCGTCAAAAACATCGCCGCCGAGATACTCGTTGAATCCCTCGAAAACGAGAGTCTCAGGATAATTCCTGAAATATTCAGCTATCTGTGTCCAGAGTATGCCGAAAATTTTCCTGCACTTCTCTGGGCCGTACCTTCTGATTATGAATTCATCAAAATGATGAATATTCACGACCGCGTACAAGTTGTCGTTCATGCAGTAATCGACGATCTCCTTCACTCTGCCGATGTATTCAGAGTTTATCGTCCATTTGTCGTCGTTCTGCATCATATTGCCCCAGAAAACTGGTATGCGCACGGTGTTGAATCCCGCAGCTTTCACGCCGTCTATCATTTTCTGTGTAGTTACCGGAGCGCCCCAGCAGGTCTCATAGTCGGACGGCTTGTTGCTGCCCGCGACCGGTATCCACTCATAAGTGAACTTTTCGCAGTCCTTAGCTTGATAAGCTTCCATGGTGTTTCCGAGGTTCCAGCCGAGCCCCATATCCGCAGCAATTTCGGTCGCCGTGCGGAATGCAGACTCATTTTCAGATGCCGCGGATTTTGTTGTTGCTTCATTTTTCGCAGTATCCGATGGAGTGGGATTTCCCGCACAGGCACCTGTCAGAAGCATAGCAGCGGCAATTATTATTGCTTTAAGTCTGTTTTTCATATGATCATCCTTTCGGCGCTATTGTGATCTTTCCTCTTACTTCCGGAAGCGTTATCCTGTATTTCTCCGCAAGCTTAGGGCCGCACGCGTTGGAGCCGACTCCCGCCATTGCGAAATCCGCGCAGATCACGTTGTATTCGCACTTTTCAAGCTCGAAATTGTGGCGTTTCGCGGCAAGCTCTTCCTGTGTGTATTCCGACGCGCTGAACGAGAAGCCGTCCGGGTTCGTGAATGTAAGCGCCGTGTTTCCGGCGAGGACGGACATTCTCGTGCAGTCGCAGTGTGAGCCGTTTTCCTGCGGGCGGATATAATCCTCGTGCATATCGGCGATCTTCGCTGTGAAGTTGCCGATGTACGACGCTTGATGCTTGTCGATGTAGCTTTCATACTCGCCGTAGCCGTAGTATTCGACGTCTGCGAACTTTTTCGGGACGAACAGGCGCAGTCCGAAGCGCGGCAGGAGATCGACCTTGTTTGAAAATTCCGCCGAGCATGATATATCAAGCTCGCCGTTTCCGTCAATGCGGTATTCGGCGGTCATTTTTGCGAACGGCTGATGTATGCTCCAGCCGAATGACTGCTTCACGCATATCACAGCGCAGTTGTTTTCCGCGCATATCGCCGTTTCGTACACCTTGACGATGTAGTCGTTGAGGTGTGCGCTGTACCAGTCGCCTTTCATAGTGTCGTTATCGACGGGAGCGCGGAAGAAGTTGTACTCCACAGGTTTTGCGAGTATGTTTTCGCCGTTCACGCAAATTCCGGTGAATCTCGCTGTGCGGCGGTCGAACATGTACGACACATTGCCAGCATTCACGCGGTATTCAAACGGAGTTTCACTGAAAGAAGGAGCAGTTTCCGGAATCGGAGCGGCTTCTTTTTTCGCTGTGAATATCTTTATCTGATCGAAGCAGACCTCGTCGCCGTCCGCAAATGCTCCGTAACCGTTCTTTGCCGTGAAAACAAGGCGGATATACGAGTCCTTTTCAAATATTCCCTCAGCTTCCGGTATCGTGATCTCAGCCGTTCCCATAGGTGAAACGGAGAAAGTGAATCTGCCTTCTGCGGCTTTTCCGCCGTCGCAGGTTATCTCCCACTTGCAGTCGAGAAACTCGCCCGCATCGATAAACCTCAGCAGGCTGTTTATTGCGAATTTTCCGGGTTCGCCGCACCCGGTCACGCGCACGGGGCGGTAAACCTGCTTCACTTCGAGAAGTCCTGTGTGCGGAGTTCTGTCGGGATAGCAAAGCGCGTCCATGCAGAAGTTGCCGTCGTTGTGGCGCTCTCCGCTGTCGCCGCCATAGCCGTATTTCGGCTTTCCGTCCGCGGTATATCCGAGCATCACGGCGTGGTCTGACCATTCCCACACAAGTCCGCCGATAAGGCGGTCGCTCTCCATGAAAAGGTTGTGATAATCTTCGAGATCTCCGGGGCCGTTGCCCATGGCGTGGCAGTATTCACACAGCACGAACGGGCGTTTTTCGTCCTCGCGTGCAAGGAATTTCCGTATGTCGTCCGGTGAAGTGTACATCTCGGACACCATATCGAGCACATCGTCGGAAGTGTCGTCAAGCTTGTGAGTGCTTTCGTAATGCACAGGGCGGGTGCTGTCGAGCGACTTTATCAGCTTTGCACCCTCGCGCAGATTTTCACCGTAGCCGCTCTCGTTGCCGAGCGACCAGAAGATGACGCACGGACGGTTGATGT
>CAMVEM010000040.1 GCA_947166515.1 uncultured Clostridia bacterium
ACAGAAGGTTTCCAGAACGCCGCAAGGATGCGGCGATAAAAGAAACCTTCAGCAGCCCCCTTTCCAAAAAACTTTACACATTATAATTTATAACAAAGCAAAAATCTTATAGTTTTGAGGTTCTGTACTTCTTTGTTGCTTAATTGCGAAGCGAGTCGCTTTTGCTTCTTTTCGCGACGAAAAGAAGCGGGGTCTGGGGCGGAGCCCCAGTCTCAAGCGCAGCGACCTTCTCTGTCACATTACCGCTGTCATGCCGCCGTCTATAGCCGGGGACATCATATCCGCACCGATGATGATGTCATCACAGACCATGATGTGTGCTTCCGTAAAATCGGAGCGCTCACCGTTTACCGAAACGATGCTGTAGGTATAAACCTTCGCCTCGCGCGCCTTATAATTGCTCAGATCGAACCCCTGCGAGCGCTGGAGCTCATTGTAGTTTTCATACACATCACCGAACTCCCGCGGTACAGTGACCATCTTTACCAAGGGCGGACCGCTGACCTCTATGCCGCAGCCCGACAGGAAATCCGCGATCTGACCCTCGGTTTTCGCGGGATATGTCCTGCGGCAGGACGACACAGAAAATGCAACTGCGATAGCTGTCATAAGACAGGATATGATGACCGGAACTCTTTTCATAATATATCTCCTTTCGGCCGCTGATAAGGCTCTGAATGAATTCTGCACCGTAACACAGAAAACAACAAAAATCAATAAAAAAACAGCGCGTTTTTTGCCTTTCTGTACAGTATATGGGATAAATTAAACAAAAAGTATCAACCTCAGTAAGCAAAGTAAACAAAAATTTTTTTGAAGAGCCGGAAAACCGCTTTAAAATACCGTTTTCGACACGTTATTTTGTTGATAATAACTACAAAATCAGTATGGGCTTTGTTCGGTTTTGTCCTGTTTAGGCATTTTATATAAAGCAGGTAAATGATTTTTAGTCAATTAGGTACTTACATTTTAAATGAAATTCTGTTATTATATATGAGTAAAATATTACTCTACAGGAGGTTCCACTAATGGCAAGTTTATCACTCAGAGGCATATATAAGCGTTATCCCGGCGGCGTTGTTGCCGTATCTGATTTCTCAATGAACATCAAGGACAAGGAGTTCATCATCCTGGTTGGTCCTTCCGGATGCGGTAAGTCAACAACACTCCGTATGATCGCAGGTCTTGAGGAAATTTCCGAGGGCGAACTCTTCATAGGCGACAGACTCGTAAACGACGTAGCACCTAAAGACAGAGATATAGCAATGGTTTTCCAGAACTATGCTCTTTACCCTCATATGACAGTATTTGAAAATATGGCATTCGGCCTTAAGCTCAGAAAGGTTCCGAAGGATGAGATCAAGAAGCTCGTTGAAGAAGCTGCTAAGATCCTCGATATCGCTCACCTTCTCGACAGAAAGCCGAAAGCATTATCCGGCGGTCAGAGACAGCGTGTTGCGCTCGGCCGTGCTATAGTTCGTGATCCTCAGGTATTCTTACTCGACGAGCCGCTGTCCAACCTGGACGCAAAGCTCCGTGCACAGATGAGAACCGAGCTCTCCAAGCTCCATAAGAAACTCGGTACAACATTCATCTACGTTACACATGACCAGATCGAGGCTATGACGATGGGTGACCGTATCGTCGTTATGAAGGATGGCTACATCCAGCAGATCGACTCGCCTCTGAACCTCTACGAGAACCCTGTAAACAAGTTCGTTGCAGGCTTCATCGGTACACCTCAGATGAACTTCATCGACGCCAAGCTCATAATGATGAACGGCAAGTTCACAGTTGAGTTCGGTTCTGAAGATACAAAGACCTCCAGAGGGAGAAAGTTCTATGTTGAGATCCCGTCCGCTAAGGCTGACGCAGAAGCTCTCAACTACTACGTTGACAAGGACGTTATCCTCGGTGTTCGTCCCGAGAGCATCCACGATGAGGAAATGTTCCTTTCCGCTGCTACAACAGGTATCATCGAAGCAAACGTTGATGTAACCGAAATGATGGGCGCAGAGACATATCTCTACCTCACATGCGAGGGTATGCCGATCACAGCAAGAGTTTCGCCGCGCTGCACAGCTCGTCCTCAGGACGTCGTTAAACTCGCTATTGATCCTAACAAGATCCACCTGTTTGACGCTAACGACGAACACGCTATCCTTTCATAAGGCACAAAGAACAATGCCGTACCGTGGAATTGCGGTACGGCATTTTTAATTGTAATCATATCTCTCCGGGGGTTAATATGTCTGAAAACACACAAAGAACGGCGGCTGAGATAAAAGCCGAATACACAAAGATATACACCGAAAATATAAAGCGCGAGGGCGCGGATAAGCTGCTCGATTATCTTACAAACAAGAGCGACTTCTTCACCGCGCCGGCAAGTACGAAATACCACTGCGCGTATGAAGGTGGACTTGCCCAGCATTCGCTGAACGTTTACAGCTGCCTGAAAGCATATCTCGAACGCCCGCGCGTGCAGGAAACGTACAAGGTCAGCGGATATACCGACGAGCAGACAGCACTTGTGGCGCTGCTCCATGATATCTGCAAAACAAACATCTACAGGGTGGATTACCGTAATCAGAAGAATGAACAGGGACAGTGGGAAAAAGTCCCGTTTTACCGGATAGAAGAAAATCTGCCGTACGGTCACGGAGAAAAATCGGTATATATGATAACCGGATTCATGCGCCTCTCGCGCGAGGAAGCAATGGCGATACGCTGGCACATGGGATTTTCCTACGGTGATGTGAACGACCGTAATCTTGTCGGCAAAGCATTCGAGATGTACCCGCTTGCTTTCGCGCTCTCGACTGCGGATATGGAAGCCTCGTACTTCCTTGAAGGAAGCTGCTGAAAGAGATAGGGGCTTTGCCCCTATAACCCCAGCAGAGGGGCTCTAACTCGCACTTGCTTTTTTCGCCGCATCCATGCGGCGCTTTGGCAAGTGCTTGATGCATCCTGCATCAGCCACCCCTCTGCTGCACGATGCAGCACTTTGTCTGCCAAAAGAGCGCAAGGATGCGCTCATTAAAACAGACAATAGTGGACTTCCTGCCGCCAGCGTGACGCCGGACCCACATATTTTGAAAAACAAAAATCCCCTAAGCAGGCTATGTTTGCTCAGGGGATCGATTTTTATCCGTTTATTTACTGAGATTTTTTGGATTCTAACTTTTCCTTAACGATCTTTATGAAGTTTGTCACATAAGCGTTAACGATGAATACATCAAAGTATGCTCCGAGAGTCAGGCAGTCTGATGCAGCCGAGTGGTGGTTCTTGACATAATTCGGGTCGGACATGCAGAACGGACAGCTCTTGACATCATAGTGGTACTGATTTCTGCACGCGTCGTTCACGATCACGCACGCAGCAGCAGCTATAAGCTCAACTGTGACATATCCGAAGAATACCCATGCAGCAATAACTCTTATCTTCTGGAAGAATGCGGGATCAATGTTCGATTCGCCCTTTTCAAAGATAAATCTGAATATCATGAAAGCTATTCCCGCTAAAAGCACAATACCGCCGATTATCATAAGTATCATCGGAACTACCGGTATTTTGAGTTTATCCATAAATAATCCTAATATCATAACTCGCGCTTCCTTTCATTATTTCATGGGCATATAGTTGAAGTGTTTTCCGATAAACAGCGCAGCAAACGAGAACAGCGGATTGAGCAGCATATACAGCATCCAGGCTGAACCGTTGAACAGAAGATCAAACGCGCCGAATACTACGAACACAGCAACCAGTATCACGAAAAGACCCACGTCGATGAACGCAAACAGCTTTGTGCGCTTGATGTAGAAGAGCGTAACGCATACCAACGATGCCACCGTATAGAAAGCCTGCACGAACATGCAGATCTGAAGTCCGTCGAATGCGCTGTTGAGGAGTTCAGATTTCGCGTTAAGAGCCGTCGCATTACTTACAAGGTCATTCAGCGTTGTAGCACCGAGCGCGAACGCAAGGATACCGCCGAGGACCGCGAAAGTTCCGATAAGATAAAAGACGATGCGGACTATCAGATATCCTTTCAGCGCAATGCCGAATTCGTCTTCCATATAATCTTCTTCCTTGACCTGTTCAAAATCCTGCATGGCAAGTTCAGACATATATATTCCCCTTTTCTGTGTGGAAACCACTATTCACAACCTAAATAGAAAATGATGGTTTATTTTTATGTCTCCCCCGCCTCCGGCGGGCGGGACATAAATAAAAAATCCTTATTAAGTTGTTGATATTGGTTTGAATACTGATAAACATAATGATGCTTAAATCAAGTATATCATATTTGACCGCGTGTGTCAATAGAATTGCCGCCTTAAACGTCTCGCGATAACGCGATTTAGTCATTTCTTTCAGAAATGTAATCGTTTTTTTGTGCTTTATGACAAAAGCAGAATTTGGCCCTGCCCCCTGCCCCTTACCCTGAAGGGGAGGGGGTTCTTTTTTTTCTGTGTGCCACTTGTTTGCGCCGGATAAATCAGATGAGCAGCCCGTTTATTATGTCCTCGGCAACCTCGGCAACGGGAACGCGCAGATCCATTGAAAGCTTCTGGAGCCTCCTGTGCGCTTCGTCCTCAGACAGTTTTTCCTTCTGCATGACAATAAGCGTTGCGCGGCTGATCTTGCGGTCGTTCTCTGACTGCTGTTCAAGCTCCGCGATACGGCGTCGGAATCCCGTTTCATTGCCCGCGTGCATCTCGCAGAAACGTATAGCCTGCATCAGCGAGCCCTTGTATATCGGCTTGGTGACGATGTAAGCTCCGACAGGCGACAGGCGTTTATACGCAGCTTCGGCGGCTTCCTCCCGCACTATAGCGATAAGATAAGCGTTTGTCCGCGCGCTGAGCTCTTCGATAAGCTCCATGCCGCTTTCGTTTTCGAGCGGCACAGATATGAATATGAAGTCATAGACGCTGAGATTGATCCCGCGTATGGTCATTCCGTCGGTCGCGGTAGTGACCTCGTAGCCGTCCGGACTGATATAGCTGCCGAGCGTTTTGCACACATCGGTTTTTTTTGCCGCAATAAGTACCTTTTTCATTTCTCTTTCAGTACGCTTCTGTAATCATACAGATATATTATTCCCGATACCACAGTAAGGAATGTGCAGATATATATGAGCACATCGGTGATGATCTGTACGGGGAACTCCGAAGGTAACACGCTGAAATCGTCCGTTAATATATGCATTATCAGTATCAGGCATATCGAGACCATTGTGGAAGCTGTTTTAAGCTTTCCCCAGATATTCGCCGCGATAACAAGCTTCTGTTCGCTGTTTGCAGCGGCAAGACGGACTCCCGACACCATGAATTCTCTTGCCATTATGAGAGCGACCGCCCAGGCAGGTGCCCAGGTGAGCTCCACGAAGCATATCAGTGCCGCTGCGACGAGTATTTTGTCGGCGAGCGGGTCGAGGAATTTTCCGAGGTCGGTTATCATATTATATTTTCTTGCGACTTTTCCGTCAAGCATATCGGTTATGCTCGCGAGCGCGAAGATTATCAGCGCGATAAGAAACCGCGCCGGAATATACGAGATCATAAGTGCCGCCACGAAGAACGGCACGAGTATTACTCTGAAGAGTGTAAGCTTGTTTGCTAAATTCATATTTATCTCCGATGTTCAAAACAGTCATTCCCCCGCCTGTAATGACGAGGGAAACCTGCTTCATATAGTAACTTAATGATCTGTGGGGGCTTTCCGGTCGCCCCCACACCCCTTCGGTATCGCCTTCTGTAAAAAAGCCGATCTCTTAAGTTATAGACCGTAATAATTGTTATGCAAAATTATAAATTATATAGTGTAAAGTTTTTTGGAAAGGGGTTTGGGGAAGAACCGTTTTTTCAAAAAAGGTTTTCCCCAAATCTCGAGCGAAGCGACCTCTCGAGCGGAGCGGCGCTCTCTTATCACATCTCTATGACTATATCATTCTCAGCCTTTAAGATGCTGTCCTCGATAAGAAGTCCGTCGATCTTAGCGCCGTTGACGGTAACGCTCTTGACACCGTGCTCGGAGCCGTTCGGGTTTTTGACGGTAACGTGGAGCTTCTTGCCGCGGAATGTCTTGTCCATTGTGTATTCCTTCCACTCAGACGGAATGGACGGGTCAATGACGATACCCTTTGTCTCGGGGTTGAGACCGAGGATACCCTCTGTGGTTCCTACCATAACAGTCGAAGCGGTACCGGTCAGCCAGTGAACGTGTGCACGTCCCGCAAACGGGCTGTCCTTACCCTCAACGAACTGTCCGAATACATAAGGTTCGAGAACGCGGAGCTCCGCCTTGTCGTTGTAAGTTGCCGGGGAAGCTTCCTTCCAGTATTTGTATGCTCTGTTTCCGTGACCGAGCTTGGATTCCGCAAGGATCAGCCAGCCCTGCGGCTGAGAGAAGATACCTGCGTTCTCCTTGGTGCAGGCGTTGAAGCAGCGCATCAGTGCGCCGTCGAAGCCGTGCTCGATATACGGAGGATACATTACCATTGCGCCGTAAGGTGTGTTGAGTTCGCGCTCAACGCTGTCCATAGCCTTCTCGGCCTGTTCCTTTGAAGCATAGCCGGAAATAACCGACCATGACTGAGGATTGAGCCACATATTAGCCTCGGGATCGGTGCGCTGACCGATGACAGCTCCGTCTTCCTTGTAGCCTCTGATCCATCTGTCCTCGTTCCAGCAGTTCGAAAGTATCTTGTCGAGCTTAGCCATTGTATCGTCGAGGTACTTTATATATTCCGCGTCGTTCTTTTCTTCCGCGTATTTCTTGAGTATCTTGATAGCGTAAACGAGCTGGAATGCAACGAATGTGGATTCGCCGAGCTTGCCGAGACGCAGGCAGTCGTTCCAGTCTGCGTGCAGACCTGCGGGCATTCCATGTCCGCCGAGGTTATCCATCGAGAACTTTATAGCTCTCTTTAAGTGGTCGTAAACGGTACCCTTTTCGCCGTTGTTCGCATAGAATATCTCTTCATCGAGGAACGCGCTGTCGCCGCTCTCGGAGATGTACTTATAAACAGTCGGGAAGAGCCAGAGCGCATCGTCCGCGCGGTAGCTCGGATGTCCGGTCTCCTTTACATACTCGGGATCGTCGGGGGTGTTCTCCTGGCCCGCATTGTGAGTGTACTTTACGAGCGGGAGTCCCGCACCGTTCGTTACCTGAGCGGAGAGCATGAATACTATCTGCTTCTTTGCCATTTCGGGCGCAAGGTGGATTATACCCTGGATATCCTGAACGGTATCGCGGTAGCCGAAGCCGTTGCGCAGACCGCAGTACTGGAACGAAGCCGCTCTCGACCAGGTGAAGGTTATGAAGCAGTTATAAGCGTTCCATACATTGACGATGTTGTTGAAGTTCTCGTCGGGTGTGTGTACCTGAAGATTTTCGAGCTTGCTGTGCCAGTATTTCTTGAGTACATCGAGCTCCTCGTCGCATACGCCGGGCTTTTCATATCTCGCGATGATCTTCTCTGCCTCTTCTTCGGGCTTCTGACCAAGCAGATATACGAATTCCTTCGTCTCGCCGGGAGCGATCGTGATATCTGTCTGGAGCGCGCCGCAGGAGTTGGTGTTGAAGTTGAGGTCATTGTTCAGATCGGCTGCCGCACCGACGGGGTTCGCATAGCTGTGATAGCTTCCGACGAACTTGTCTCTGTCGCCGCAGTATTTGTCGATCTTCTGGAGGGCGAGTCCGAGGAAGCGGTTGTTGTCGGGGTTCTTGAAGAACTCGTTCTGCTTCTGAAGGATATACTTGCCCTTGAAATAGGTATGTGTGATGAACAGGGTGTACTGGAGGTTTACCTGATCCTGCTCATAGTTGTTCTCATTTACGAATTCGCAATAACCGGTCACTGCGAGCTTTCTGGGCTTGTCGCCGGTATTTGTGATCTTTGAGCGCCATACTTCATAAGTGGCGTCCTTGGGGACATAATAAAGTGTCTCGGTCTTTATTCCGGAGTATTCCGAAGTGATGACCGTATATGCTGTGCCGTGTCTGCACTCGCTCTTATAAGCGTCGAGCGGCTTGCATACCGGCGACCATGATGCGGACCAGTAATCGCCCGTTTCCGCGTCTCTGAGGTAGATATAGCGTCCGGGCTGATCGGTAGCAACGGAATTGAAGCGATAGCGTATTATTCTTCCGTTCGCTCCGGACTTAACGAAGCTGTAGCCGCCTGCGTTATTGGATATTATCGCACCGTATTCGGGCGAGCCGAGATAATTTGCCCATGCCGAGGGAGTATCGGGACGTGTGATGACATATTCCCTGTTTTTTTCGTCGAAAAAGCCGTAATTCATTTAACTTTGACCTCCTTGATGATGGTATACCGCTTCACTATATCCGTGAAAACGGTATCAGGCGGTAACACCGTATAATTACATTATAACAGTAAACACATTTTTGCACAAGGGCGGTAATTTGCACAAATTTTTTCTATGATTTTTGTGCAGTTCACACAACGCTGCTTAGAACAGAAAAATCCGCCGGCCTTCATAAGACCGGCGGGTAAGTACTGTTAAATTGTCTTATTATGATCTTCTGCCTCGTTCTACATAAACGTAGATTGTAACATACTTGTCAGGATTGTTACTGAGCTCCATACAGAATGATGCTCTTCCGGCATTGCCGGCTGTGTTTCCGGTAACTTTGAAGTGGATTATATGTTCCGTGCCGTTATAAGTCGTACTTGTAGTGAATGTTGCATATGTCGGAACGCCCTGACGGTTCAGCTCATAGTCTCTGTACGATGATACGTTTCTGATTATAATATCAAACTCGACTGTTTCGCCCTGATAGATAGTGAACGTCTTGGTGCTGCCGTTGTAAACTATTTCTGCTTCGGACGATCCGCCGCTGCTCTGCGAAATAGTTATCGGAGATACTGTTGCCTCGTCTCTTTCGCCGGCATTGAGCGATCCGCCTACCGTAAGATCTCCGGGTATCGAATAGCAGTCATACAGCGAATTTTCAAATCTGTACGAAGTGATCTCCGCATAGCAGCTGATCCTGGAGCCTACGGTGCCTCCTACTGTGCCGGAGAATGTGAAGGTCACGGACTTTCCGGGAGCAAGGCCCGACGAACCAAGAAGGTTCATTATGGTATAATACTTATAGCCGTCTCTTGTGCCTTCATCTTTATAAGATATTCCGGCAAGCGAGAACTGGCTGAATACGCCGGATGTGTAGTAGAAGCCCATGTTGACATCACTGAGCGTCTGGGTCGGCGAGTTGTTTGTAAGTGTAACCTTGTACGAAAGTCTGTCGCCGTTCATTACTTTGTTTGATGAGCTTGCGCCGACAGTTGTCATAGATACCGACAGATAGGAATTATCCATGGGAACCAGCGCGAGATCGCAGTTGATGTTCGATTCGGAATATGTCTTTCCGGTGAACGCCGCTACTACATAGAAATTGCCCTTCAGCGCATCGCTGAGCTTGTTTGCAGTTGAGAACTTGTTTCCGGTGCTGTCATAAGCGCCGCCGGACTTGATAGTCAGAGCGGGGATTTTCGCGTTGATGAGAGAGCTGCTTACAGTACGGTACTTCTGCATATTGAATTCAGTTACTATCTGATACTGCTTGCCCTTCGTAAGACCGGTAATTGCGAATTCGCCTGAGCTTCCTGTCGTTGTCTGCTTCGGATATGTCTTGTTCGCTATATCATAAGCATAGACGTTCAGACCGCTGATGCCCTTCTCGTTGCTGTCCTTTACACCGTTTGCGTTTTCGTCGGAGAAAATAGTACCGCTGAGCGTGTAATCATTGCCGAATGAGAAATAGAATGTCGCTGTCTTACTGTTTGCATTTCCCTTGGACATTGCGACTGCCTTAACATAGGTTGTCGTAATGATCTTGAAGGGGCCGCTGTAAAGCTTTGCTGTGCTGCTGGTCGCGGGATCTGTTCCGTCGGTCGTGTAATAGATGACCGAGTCAGCCGCGCCGCAGAGAAGATCAACGACTGTCGAGCCGGAATATATCTTGTTGGTGTCTGTGGAAGTTGATACAGAACTCGTGCTTCCGACCGATATGCTGAGTGCCAGCGTCTTGCTGCACTCGTTGCCCTTTACCGCAAACGCCTTGACTGTGCAGGACTGGGTGATGAGGAATCTGCCGTTATATTTATTGCTGCTCGTAGTAGGGTTCGAGCCGTCAGTCGTGTAGTATATCGTAGCGCCGCTTACAGGGCTTTCATATTCTACCTTCTTGCCGCCGTAGGATCTGTAAACCGTATATCCGGGCGTAGCGTATGTAACTTTCAGATTTCCCTGAGTTGCGGACGAAGAACCGCCGCTTGAGGAATTGTTGCCTGTATTTGAGGAATTGTTGCCTGTGCTTCCGCTTGATGATGCGGGAACGCCGCTTGCGTCGTCTGCGCCTTCCGGATCCTCTGCCTCAACGCCGGTATAGGGAAGCGCCGATATCTCACTGTTGAGATAACGCAGAAGAACATTTATATCCCCGCGCGTTACAGTGCCGCTGCCGTCGCAGTCCATGTTATCCCAGCATGCGTATGTGGTCTTGCCGTTTGCATAGCTTACAAATCTCTTGTAATCGTTGTTGTTGACTCTTCCGTCGCCGGTTACATCGCCGACAAGTGAAGCTACCTTTACAGTCTTGGTCATGACGTCGCTCGAAACGCCGTCCTTTATTGCGACTGCTCTGAACTTTACATCCTTCTGGATCAGAAGCAGCGTGCCCGGCGTATATTTATAACTGTTCGCCGTAGGCACAGAGCCGTTTACCGTATAATAGATCGTTGCTCCTTCTGTCGCAGTTTTGAGCAGCACCTTTCTTACACCCTTTGTGCCCTTTATGGTGTAAGTGGGCTTAGCGACTGCTGTCGCACCGTACTCGACCGTGACCGAGCCTGTCCCCGCTGTCTTTTCTGCGGCAAAACATTCCGTGCAGAAGCTTGTAGCTGCCATTATGCCAGCGGTTATGACAGCTGCCGCTTTTCTGTAGAACCTGTTCATTGTCCTTGTCCATTCCTTTCTTTTTTCCGGTCCGCCCCTGCGGACAAATGTGTTTTGTATCTCCAAGAGATACTTCCCCTTATTTAATAAAACGATTTTGCAGTATAAAAAGTGACATTCTTTCACGATATTTTTTTCAATTTCTTAAAAATTCGTTAAAAATCAACAATATCCCTTTCCAAAACCGTTATATTTCTGTATAATGATCCTGCATCATATCCATGTCGCCGTCTATGTGTCCGCCGATCATATCTCTGCCGCGTACATAATACTTGTCTCTCTGCTTTGTAACGGCATCGTCGAGCAGCTTCTTCACATCTCTCGGCTTCTTTATCGAGATAAGCTTCTTTTCGGGAGTATCTATATCCTTTGCTGCGATAGAAATAGTCCCGCAGCGGAAGATGCGCTGACCCAAAGTGAACGAGATCTTCTTATCATATATCCTGTACAGTTCCATCTCGTCCTCTCTTATGTTGAGAAGTCCGATCTTTGTATAAAGCGTTGTATCGGTAAGAATATATCTTGTGAAGGATATCGGCATACCAAGTATGCACTTTTTTCCCGACCACAGCACATTTCCGTAATCTCTCTGAAGCTTTTTCATATTCATAAAAAACACCTCCTCAGCGCTTTCCGGTTTTTTTGCCTTTTCCTGTAATCTTCTTTATCCTGCTTTTTATAGCTTCTCTTTTTTTCGCGCTTTTCTGCTTCTGGAGCTCTTTTTTCTCGCGCTCTTCCTTTTCTTTTATCTCGTTTTCGGCGGCTATCGTTTCCGAGAGAGACACCGGAACGAGATCACTTTCATTTATCGTATTTATATCGGTATAATGGTCCGATCCGGGCGGAAGCCCTTTCTCCTCAAGCTTATCGGAGAAGAATGTACGCATTGCGCTGTAAAGCACCGCGAAGATCGGGATACCTATTATGAGTCCCCAGAACCCGAACAGTCCCTGACCCACCAGGATCGCGAATATTACCCAGAAGCTCGTAAGTCCGGTGCTTCCGCCGAGTATCTTCGGGCTTATGACGTTTCCGTTGAGGTTCTGTATAATGATGACGATTATCGTGAAAACAATACACGGCACAAGACTTGCTGTCTTCATGAATATCAGCAGCAGCGCCGGAACTATACCGATGAACGGACCGAAAACCGGGATTATATTCGTAAGGCCCATTATTACGGCAACGAGAACAGCGTCCGGGATGCCCGCTATCGTAGCGGCAATGAACGTTATGCAGCCCACAACGAACGAGTCGATTATGGTTCCCGTGATGAAGTTTCCGAAAGAACGATGCACCTTTCTGACGCTTGTTATCATCTTGTTGGCGTGCTTTACACTGAAAACTGTGTAGAGCACCTTTTTCGCCTGCGCCGCGAAGAGCTCCTTGCTGTAAAGGCAGTATATCGCGACCACCAGACCGAACATGATGTTCATTATGAGCGAGATAACGCTCATGATGCCGTTTGTGAGGAATCCGAGGTAATCGCCCATCTGCGGGAGAATGTTCTCAGTGAGCAGGTTCTTGAGCGCAGTACCGCCGTCGTTTATGATGTTTATTATCTCTGCCCTTATATCCGGATACTCTTCAAACGAGTTGTTGATCCATTCGGTAAGGCTTTTGATGTATTCGGGGATATCCTTGACGAGATCCTGGAGCGTAATGACGAGCTGAGGGATTATCGCGATCAGCATTCCCGTTATGATACCTAAGAATATCACAAACGTGCAGGTTATGCTGACTATACGTCTCGGCTTGTTCTTGATATATCTTTTGAGGTGAGCGAATTTTACTTCTTTTTCGTCTTCTACATGCGTGCCTTTTTTCTTATTAAGGTCAACGACATCTTTATATGTCAGGTCAAATTTTGTGAACGCCTTTGAAAATACGCGTTTTTCAAAGAACTCAACGACCGGTGCGAGCAGATATGCGAATATGAAGCCGTACAGTATGGGATTTATGGCGCCGATGAAATTTCCGGCAGCTTTTCCGATGCCTTCGAGATTCGAGAGCATCATAAAGAACAGTATCGACGAAACTATTACAATGAACGCCGTTATTCCCCAGCCAAGATAGTGCTTGTTCCATCTGTAGAATTTCAAATGTCACCACCGCCGTTCCTATATAGCATACAAATATATTATACAGCCAATGTTGTAAAAAGTCAAGCCGATTTTTCCTTGCTTTTTTGTACATAATATGGTATAATATTACTACATTTTACAACTGAGTCTGATTTTTCTATCTGTCTCCCCCGCCGAAGGCGGGGGGATACAGATACAAATCTCAGACTGTAAAAAAATGGCTTTCGCCTGAGATTGGGGCTCTGCCCCAAACCCCGCTACTTTTCGGACGCGACGCAGCATGATGCTGCGGTAGTTTTCGCCCAAAGTGCGCACGATGCGCGCATAAGAGCGAAACGAAAAGTAAAGGGTACCTCTAAAAACCGCTTTGAAAAGAGAAAATGAGATAGCTGCGTCGGATACAAGGAAAGCCGACGAAGCCGGGCTGGCGCCCGGTTAGGAGGTTTGACGCAGTAGACGGTCACGGCAGGAAGCCGTGGTATTGCCGCCAAAAGCGCGCAGGACGCGCGCATACAAAGCGGCATAAAGTGGATAGCTCTTTTTCTCCCAAATTGGGTTTTTAGAGGTTCCCTAAAGCAAAAGCGACTCGCTTCGCAAATTACATAACACATGAAAGGAAGATCACATGGAAATATCCGAGATACTTGAACGTCTCTGCACCGCTGACGGAGTGTCCGGCGCCGAGACCGCAGCCGCACAGACCGCCTGCGAGCTGCTGTCAGCGTACACCGACAGCGCGCGTGTGGATAACTTCGGCTGTGTTACCGGCTTTATCGGCGACAGAAACAACGGAAGACCCACTGTGATGCTCGAAGCGCATATCGACGAGATAGGCTTCATCGTGACATATATCGACGACGAGGGATTTCTGAAAGTCGGCAGATGCGGCGGCACGGACAGAAGACTGTACGCCGCGCAGACTGTTACCATACACACGGAAAAAGGCGGCATTAAAGGTGTGATATGCACGCTCCCGCCCCACGTTCAGTCCGACAGCAGCACTGCTATGAAGACAGAGGACATCGCGATCGACATAGGCTGTACAAACCGCGGGGAAGCGGAAAAGCTTGTTTCTCCCGGCGACCGAGTCACAATTGACAATAAGCTCGCAAAGCTGATCGGCACGCGCGTCACCGCGAAAGCTATCGACGACCGCGCAGGCGTTGCCGCTGTGCTGTATGCGCTTGAGCTTCTCAAAGGCAAAGAAGCCGCTTATAATATCGAGATACTGTTCGCCTCGCAGGAAGAAGTCGGAGAACGCGGCGCTCAGATCAGCGCATTTAACAGCTCCGCATCGGTGGCTCTCACAACAGACGTAAGCTTTGCATATACTCCCGACGCGAAGAAGCATGAGTGCGGCGAAATGGGAAAAGGCGCTATGATAGGCGTGTCGCCGTCGCTTGACAGAGGCGTGACGAATGAGCTGAAGGCGCTTGCAAAAGAACAGCATATCCCGTTCCAGCTTGAGATAATGGGTGGATCGACGGGTACTGACGCGGACGCTGTGTGCGTTTCACACGGCGGTATACGCACGGGACTTATCTCGATACCCGAAAAATATATGCATACGCCGGTAGAGGTAGTCGATACCGAGGATATAAAGGCGGTCGGCAGATTAATGGCGGCGTTTGTGACGGGAGGTGCGAATAATGTCTGATAACGGGGAACTTTTCGGACTTATCGGAAAACTCTCGCGCCTGTGCGGAACAAGCGGCGACGAGCAGGATATCCGGAAATTCATAATGTCGCGCCTACCGTCGGACTCCGAAGTCAGAACCGACAATATCGGGAACCTGATAGTGTTCCGCAAGGGCGCGAAAACGCCGAAAAACAAGGTGATGATCTGCGCTCACATGGACGAGGTCGGATTTATCATCACTCACATCACGGACGACGGGCGGCTGAAATTTGCGCCGGTCGGGGGCATATCTCCCGCAGTCGTGTTCGGGCGCAGGGTGGTCTTCGCTAACGGGACCGTTGGCGTTATTGCCGCAAAAGCGCTGCATCAGCTCAGCGACAGTGAAAAGGAAAAACAGCCGAAGATCGACGAGCTCGCGATAGACATAGGCGCGCAGAATGCCGCTGATGCGGAAAAATACGTCTCGCCCGGCGATTTCTGCTATTTTGCGGGCGATTATGAGGAATTCGGAAACGGGTTCATCAAGGGAAAAGCTCTTGACGACCGTGTCGGCTGCGCGATAATGCTCACGCTGCTGAACGAGAAGCTTCCATACGATGCGTGGTTCGTATTCACAGTGCAGGAGGAGATCGGAACAAGGGGAGCCGCCTGCGCTGCGTTTAACATAAAGCCCGATATAGGGATCATACTCGAAACTACAACAGCCTGTGACATTGCGGGCTCCGAGGGCGAAAAAAGGGTATGCGAGCTCGGAAAAGGCGTGGTAGTATCGTTCATGGACAGATCGACGATCTACGACCGGGAGCTCTATAAGCTTGCAAGAAAGGCTGCCGACGAGCTTGGGATAAAGAATCAGACCAAATCGGTCATCGCCGGCGGAAACGACAGCGGAGCCGTCCACAAGGCAGCGGGCGGTGTCCGGACAACAGCACTATCAGTTCCGACAAGATATCTGCATTCTCCCGCGTGCGTAATGAAAAAGGAAGACGTCACAGCAACTCTCGACGCAGCCCGCGAGATGATAAAGAGAGCCGCTGACGCTTGAGAATCGGGGGAAGGGAAAGGAAACCCTTTCTTGTGCCGGAAATTTCTTTATTGACCGCATCGTGCGGTCTTTTGGAAATTTCCTGCACGGCATCGTGCCGTGAACAAAGGGTTATCCTCTCCCTTTTCCCCGGACCCCCTTTACCCTCTCTTTCCTAAAAACTCTACTCGCTTCGCAATTAAATTAAACAGATGCTGCCACTCATGAGGATAAAACAATGATCGAAAAAATTACAGGAAAAGCCGCGCTTCATAAGGCACTGACCGGAATAAAGGATGTTTATACCGAGTGCGTCCGGTCGTTCGCCGACGCTTACGGCACCGATTACGATTTCTGCACGTTCTATAAGCAGACCGGCGGAACTCTTATATCCAACTACTACGGCTCCGCTGTCGTCGCAAAAAGCGGAAAGCGTACCGGCGACCGCCTCGCAGAGCTTATGGAATTCCTCACCTGCGGTATGTTCCGCAAGGTGCTCATGCCGTATGAGTCGTTTGAAGCCGCAAATGTCAACGCGAATGTCGAGAAAATTAATCTCATGGTCTGCCGCAATGATATAAAAAAATACGACGATATGTCCAAAGTCATAACGGTGTCGGAAGATTCTGTCGGTGAAATCTCCGAAATTATAGCCGACGGATTTGACATAGACTGCAATAAGTGGTACACTGATATGAGTCACATGCTCCGGCACGGAACAGCAAGGATATATACCCTCGACGGCAAGGCCTGCGTGATAAGAATGTACGCCTCGTCCGGCATAGCATATCTCTCCTATATCTGCACAAGAAGAGCGGAGCGCGGACAGGGCCTCGCGTCAAAGCTTATCGCGGGAGTGTGCGAAATGGAGTCCGCTGCGGGCAATGAGGTCTATATCTTCTGCCGCGACAACCTCAAAGGTTTTTATGAGGCCAACGGCTTCGACCTATTCGGTGAGGCCGCCGAACTGACGATATGATTTTTGCGGAGGGCTTTCCGGAGTCGCTCGCTTGCCGCATCCTGCGACCCTCCGCGCCACCTTCGGGTCGCCCGCCTGAAACAGGTGAGGTGTGGGGCGAAGCCCCGAAATGTGGGGTGTGGGGAGCGAAGCTCCCCACATAGAACCTCTCTCCCCCTCCCTTGAGGGAGGGGGTCGGGGGGTAGGTGAAAATATATATTGAGGAGATAAGATAACTCGTGAGCTGCTGCTTTAATTTTGACAAAAAGCTTGAAGGCATAGCAAAACAGGCGGAGGAAACATGTGCGGAATCCTTCGCCCGCATCGAGCACACCGCACGCTGCAACAGTGAAAAGGTGCTGAAAGCGTTCATCGACAACAAAGTCGGCGATATGCACCTAAAAGGAACCACCGGCTACGGCTACGGCGACGACGGCCGCGACAAGCTCGACGCCGTGTTCGCACAGGTGCTCGGCGCCGAAGACGCGCTCGTGCGCCATAATTTCGTAAACGGAACACACGCTATCTCGACTGCATTGTTCGGAGTGCTTCGTCCGGGAGACCTGATGCTCTCGCTCACAGGCAGACCCTACGACACCCTGAACGATGTTATTTTTGCTGATAAAGGCGGATCGCTCTCCGAATTCGGTGTAAAATACGACCAGATAGACCTGCTTCCCGATGGAAGAGTCAATTTCGGTAAGATAAACGAGCTCGCACGTTCCTGCAAAGTCGCATACATACAGCGTTCGCGCGGATACAGCCTTCGTCCGTCGATAACCGTCTCAGAGATAAGCGAGATGATAGACTCGATAAAACGCGTGAACCCGGGCGCTATTATAATAGTAGATAACTGCTACGGCGAGCTTGTCGAGCGCGTGGAGCCCTGCGATGTCGGAGCCGATCTCATAATCGGCTCGCTGATAAAAAACCTCGGCGGCGGTATCGCTGCGACCGGCGGATATATAGCCGGACGAAAAGATCTGATAGAACTGTGCTCCTACCGCCTGACAACAGTCGGAACAGGCAAGGAGGTCGGCTGCTCGCTCGATATGAACCGCAGCTTATTCATGGGACTGTTCAGAGCTCCCGAGACCGTTGGCGGCGCTGTAAAGACTGCAACGTTTGCTTCCGCGCTGTTCAGACTTCTCGGCTTTGAGGCATACCCGAAGCACGGCGAGTACAGAAGCGACATAATCACCGCGATCAAGCTCGGTTCGCCCGAACTGCTGACGGCATTCTGCGAGGGAATACAGTCCGGAAGCCCGATCGACAGCTTTGTTACACCCGAACCGTGGGATATGCCCGGCTATGACAGCCAGGTGATAATGGCTGCTGGCGCGTTCACAATGGGTGCGTCGATAGAGCTCTCGGCGGATGCTCCGCTCAGAGAGCCGTATGCGGTATGGCTCCAGGGCGGGCTTTCATACGACACCGGACGTATCGGCATAATGCTTGCCGCTCAGCGAATGATAGACAAAGGGCTTATAAAGCTTTAAGCCGCGAGCGCAGTAAAATTGGGGGCTATTACCCCCAAGCCCCCTTGAAAAAAGGAGAAAAAATGTCACATCCAAGAAAAGACCTTGAAATATACGGAAAACTGCTTACCACGCGGATAACCGCCGTTCACGGCAATGCCTGCGAAGGCGTTGCGGACAGCAAAGCCGCGCTTATCGCCGCTCCGGGAAATCCCGGAGACGACTACACCGGAAAAGTTGGTGCTGTCATCGAACGCGGCGGCGAGATGATACCGATTATCGTCCCGGAGAACGAATACGGCGGGGATATCTGCTTCGAATGCAATCTCCTGCACGCACTGGGAAACCTCGTGAAAGCGGACGACATACTCTTCCCGAAGTTCGAGAAAACTGGCGGAGCCGTGATGTTCACCGAGAAAGACGGCGGACGTCGGTATCTGCTGATAAAAAACGAAAGCGGGCATATCGGATTCCCGAAAGGTCACATCGACTACGGCGAGACCGAGATCGACACAGCAAAGCGTGAAGTTTTCGAGGAAACAGGACTTGCTCTT
>CAMVEM010000041.1 GCA_947166515.1 uncultured Clostridia bacterium
TCGACAAGAAGTTCGTTGCAGAGTCAAAGGCAGCAGGCTTCGAGAACCTCAAGGGCCACAGAAGCGTAGGCGGTATGAGAGCTTCTATCTACAACGCTATGCCTATCGAGGGCGTAGAAAAGCTTGTTGAATTCATGAAGAAGTTCGAAGCTGAAAACGCATAAGAGATTTACGGGCAGCAGGAATATTTCTTCGCTGCCCGTTCTGATAACAAATAATGAAAGAGGTAATAACAATGTACAAGGTACTTACACTTAATAAGATCGCTGCCTGCGGAACAGACCTGCTCCCCAAGGACAGCTACACCATAAGCGACAATGAAGCTGCTCCCGATGCTGTTGTCGTTCGTTCTGCTTCCATGCATGAAATGGAACTCCCCGCTAACCTCCTCGCAATCGCAAGAGCAGGCGCAGGCGTAAACAACATCCCGATCGACAAGTGCTCCGAACAAGGTATCGCAGTATTCAACACTCCCGGTGCAAACGCTAACGCTGTTAAGGAACTCGTTATCGCAGGCCTTCTCCTTTCAAGCAGAAAGATAGTTCCCGCTACACAGTGGATAAAGGATCTAAAGGGCAAGGGCGACGAAGTTGGAAAGCTCGTTGAAAAAGGCAAGAGCCAGTTCGTAGGTCCAGAGATCATGGGCAAGAAGCTCGGTGTTATCGGTCTCGGCGCTATCGGCGCACTCGTTGCTAACGCTGCTCTCGCACTCGGCATGGAAGTTTACGGCGCTGATCCGTTCCTTTCCGACGCTGCTAAGAAGAGACTCTCCCCCGACGTTAAGATCGTTGCCGGAAACGACGACATCTACAAGACCTGCGACTACATCTCGATCCACGCTCCCGCAACTCCCGAGACAAAGGGAATGATAAACGCAGACACTATCGCAAAGATGAAGGACGGCGTTCGCATCCTTAACTTTGCGCGTGCTGATCTTGTTGACAGCAAGGCAATAATCGATGCTCTCGCAAGCGGAAAGATGGCTGCTTACGCAACCGACTTCGCTACCGACGATATTCTCTGCGTTGAGAATGTAATAGCTATCCCCCACCTCGGAGCTTCCACTCCCGAGAGCGAGGACAACTGCGCTGTTATGGCATGCAACGAAGTTAAGAACTATCTCGAAAAGGGCGAGATACTCAACAGCGTTAACCTCCCGAACCTCTCGCTCGCAAAGACCGGCGACGCACTCATCACCGTTGTAAGCAAGGCTTCCGACGGACTCGCAGATAAGCTCGCTGCTGCTGCAGGTGTTACAGTAGCAAACAAGGCTTCCGCTGCAAAAAAGGATATGGCTTACACTATCCTTGACGTCAAGGGCGATGCTGATGCTGCAAAGGCTAAGCTCGAAGCTGTTGACGGCGTTGTAAAGGTAAGAGTTATCAAGTAAGGACCCACCCCCAACCCCCTCCCTGAAGGGAGGGGGCTATTATTTTTCTCCGTGGGGGGCAGAGCCCCCCACTCCCCTCCTGTTTTTTTGGATAGTTGAGCAGAGCCCCCCACTCCTCTCCTGTTTTTTTGGATAGCTGTGCAGAGTTCCCTACTCACCTCCTGTTTTTTGTATAGTTGGGCAGAATCCTCTACTCACCTCCTGTTTTTTGTATAGTTGGGCAGAGTCCCACGCTCCCCTTTTGGGGCTTCAACCCATACTCTCAAATTTTTTTCAAATAGTATGCAATATTCTCCTAAAAAAACTGTCTTATATTATAGAGAGCTCTCATGAAAGGACGTCTGACAATGAACGACAATGACATAATATCTCTGTACTGGGCGAGAGACGAACGCGCTATAAAAGAGACAGATATTAAGTACGGCAGGCTTTGCCGCTCGATAGCAATTAACATATTGTCGGTAAATGAGGACAGCGAGGAATGTGTGAGTGACACATATCACAAGGTCTGGAACACTATCCCACCGCAGCGTCCGCAGAAGTTTTGCGCATGGCTCGGAAAGATAGTCCGTAACATAGCACTCAATATGTGGAACAAGAACTACGCCGCCAAGCGTTACGGTGGTATGGAAACACTATTAAGCGAGCTCGATGAGTGTGTCCCCGCGAAAGAAAGCGTTGAAGAGAGCATCGACAGCGCGGAGCTCGGACGCGTGATCAGCGCGTGGCTGCGGACACTTTCCGATGAGGACAGGACGTATTTTATCATGCGTTACTGGAACGGCATACCGCTCAAAGATATTGCGGCACGCTCCGGCATAGCATCGGACAAGCTCGCACAGAAGATGTTCAGACTGAGAGCCGGACTTAAAGCGGCACTCGAAAAGGAGGATATAAGCTTATGAGTAAAAAAAGTGAAAAACTGTTCGACGGTATCACAAATATTGACGACGATATCATTGAACAGACACAGGAAAAACTGAATGAAAATAAAAAGAGCCCGAAGCGATTCGTTCCGTTCATCGCTGCAGCCGCGGCTTTGTGCGTATGCGGCGCGGGCGTGGGAGTTTTCATGATGAACGCGAACAAGACTCCGGCTGTGTCCGGCAATAATCAGCAGACACAAGCCGGTTCTCCGGCTGTCTCGGATAAACTTATAGCAAAAGCGGAATATCCCGAGATGCCGCAATATCCGGAGGACCCGGAATCTGATGCAGACTGGGACGAATATAATAAAAGATCCGACGAGTGGAGCAAAGCGAAAATGTCGCTGCGCAATCAGCCCGCCGGTTACGCAGACGGCATAGACAGATTTCTCTCGGAAAGCATAAGAGAGATGCTGTCGGCAAACGGCACCGACAACAAAGTATATTCACCCATGAGCGCATATATGGCGCTCGCCATGTCTGCGGAGATATCCGGCGGGAACACGAGAAAGCAGATACTCGACCTACTCGGACAGGACAGCATAGAAAGCCTCCGTTCACACGCGAACTCGATATGGCAGGCTAACTATTCCGATGACGGAATGGCGAGGTGCGTTCTCGCAAGCTCACTCTGGCTGCGCGATGATATGAAATATGACATCGGCACGATAAACACGCTCGCCCAAAACTATTATTCATCGGTATTCGGCGGAAAACCGGGTGACACAGACTATGACGCGGCATTTCAAGGGTGGCTCAACGAACAGACGAGCGGTCTGCTTGAAAACTATGTCGAGGGACTAAAGCTCGACCCGCAAATGGTATTGACTCTTGCTTCAACGGTCGATTACGCCGGAAAGTGGATAGATAAATTCGATCCTGGAAAGACGAAAGAGGCTGTGTTCCACGCCCCGACCGGCGATATTACCTGCGACTTCATGAATATGGACACCCACATGACCTATTGGTGGTCGGATAAGTTCGCGTCCATATCTCTCCCGCTTGAACAGAACGGCGAGATGCGGCTCATTCTGCCGGATAAGGGCATATCTCCCGAAGAACTTCTGAAAGATGATACTACCATTAAATTTCTGAATGAAAAAAATATTTATGAGAGTTTTGATAACAAATATTGCGAAGTCGAGCTCTCGATACCAAAGTTTGACGTTTCGTGCAATACCGATCTTTCTGATATGCTTAAAAAGCTCGGTGTCACCGACGCGTTCGACAGCACCGTTTCTGATTTCTCGCCGCTAGTCGAAAATGCGGAAGGTATCTTCATCAGCAGCGCAAAGCACGCCGCGAGAGTCCAGATTGACGAGGAAGGCTGCCGCGCATCGGCGCTTACCGTGATGCAGTACTGCGGAGCAGCAATATCGAACGGAAAAGCCGAGTTCATACTCGACCGCCCGTTCATCTTCGAGATAGTCAGCGCCACCGGCTTCCCGCTCTTTGTCGGGATAGTAAATGTTCCGTAAGATGATGTCGCTCGCGCTTGAGTTTTTTGTCGCTGCGCTCGAGACTGGGGGAAACCCTTTTTGAAAAAAGGGTTATCCCCTACGACAGGATGTCGTACAGAAGGTTTCCAAAACGCCGCAAGGATGCGGCGATAAAGGAAACCTTCAGCGGACCCCCTTTCCAAAAAACTTTACACAATATAAAAAAGGCATTTCCGACAAACGGAGATGCCTTTTTAATAGCTAACTTTGGATCAAGATAAAACTTAATAATTCTCTTTTCTTACTTCGAAGAAGCTCTGCGGGTGGTTGCATACAGGGCAGATCTGAGGAGCCTTCTTGCCGATAACGAGATGTCCGCAGTTGCGGCATTCCCAAATTGTTTCGTCGCTCTTCTCAAATACCTTCTGCATTTCTATATTGTTGAGCAGTGCACGATATCTTTCTTCGTGGTGCTTTTCGATAGCGCCTACCATTTTAAACTGAGCTGCGAGCTTTGTGAAGCCTTCTTCTTCCGCTTCTTTAGCAAAACGCTCGTACATATCGGTCCACTCATAGTTCTCGCCTTCAGCAGCCTTAGCGAGATTTTCAGCTGTTGTGCCGAGCTCGCCGAGAGCCTTGAACCAGAGCTTTGCATGTTCTTTCTCATTGTTTGCTGTAGCTTCGAATATGGCAGCTATCTGCTCATATCCTTCTTTCTTTGCGACGGAAGCAAAGTATGTGTATTTGTTCCGTGCCTGCGATTCTCCCGCGAACGCGGTCAAGAGGTTCTGTTCGGTCTTTGAGCCTTTTAATTCCATAGTTATGTTCCTCCTTGGTTATTATGCGGTGCGGACCGCTATTTCAGGCAGTATCGTCATTATGCGGTATTGCCTTGATAACATTATATCATTTTTCGATATCGGCTGTCAACAGCTATTGCCTTTTTTTCGGCCTTGTTTTTTTCGGTTCTCTGAAATACATTTTCCAGATTATTATCTGTCCCGCCGAAAGCAGCGCTATCAGCAGAACGACAACCACAGAAGCGGGATTCCACATCCCATGTGCCGAAAAATAGTATGAGAGATAAATACATACAGCAGCAAGTATTATACCATTGACAAGCGGTGTATTACCTTTTTTCATCAGCTCTGGAGATATTTTGCGGCAAGTGTGTTCTTCATCAGCATAGCTATTGTCATAGGACCAACGCCGCCGGGAACGGGAGTGATGTACGAAGCCTTCGGCTCCACCTCATCGAACTTCACATCGCCGCAGAGCTTGTTTTCCGCGTTTCTGTTCATTCCGACGTCAATAACGATAGCGCCGTCCTTGACCATATCGGCAGTCACGAAATCGGCTTTTCCGACTGCGCTCACAAGAATGTCCGCGCGTCTGCATACGGCTGCAAGGTCTTTCGTGCGCGAATGACAGATAGTTACCGTAGCGTTCTCATGCAGCAGCAGCATAGCCATAGGCTTTCCGACAATGTTCGAGCGTCCGATCACAACACATTCTTTACCTGTAACGTCTGTTCCCGTGCTGTGGATAAGCTCCATTACTCCGGCAGGCGTGCAGGGCAGAAATGAATAATTGCCTATCATTATCTTCCCGACATTTACTGCGTGGAACGCGTCAACGTCCTTTATCGGCGAAATGCGCGCGATAACATTTTCTTCGTTTATCTGCTTCGGGAGCGGGAGCTGAACAAGTATCCCGTTCACTTTGGGGTCATTGTTAAGTGTATCAACAAGGTCGAGCAGTTCTTTCTCCGTCGTTTCTTCCGGAAGCGCATATTCAAACGATTGAATACCGCATACCTCACAGGCTTTTTTCTTGTTGTTTACATAAACTCTGCTTGCCTGGTTGTTTCCGACTATAACTACCGCAAGTCCTACTTTGAGGCCCTTGCTCTCTATTTCGGCGCGTACTTCGTCCTTTACTTTCTGTGAAACTGCTTTTCCGTCGATAAGCTTTGCCATTCCGTATTCCTCCTTATTTTTCGTCGCTTTTCGTATCGTCAAAGATGCTCGGAGCGGTGACCTGTTCTTTCTCAGTGCGTCTGAACGCTTTCATCGCCTTTTCGGTCTCTGCTTCGTTTTTCAGGTCTCTGTAGAACTTCTCGGTTCTCGCCTTGCAGGCTTCACTGTCCTTCCAGCGGACATAAGTTTCCGATTTTCTCACCTTCATCTTGAAGTATATCCAAAGAATGAAGCAGAACAGTGCGGATGCGTAGCCTATAAGCTGGGACACTCTTATTCCAGTTCCGCCGATATAAAGGCTGTCTGTGCGGAGACCTTCCGGTACCGTACCAGATAACATACCAGAGGAACTGCTCACCGTCGTATGTCTGTATCCTCGATATCACGAAATGTATCACCAGAAGTCCGAGCACGCACCATAAGCTTTCATACAGAAAACACGGGTGGACAAGCGCGTACTTTCCGGCGGGAAGAGTCTTCTGCATATCCTCAACTACCTGGTCGAACTGTATCACGCTTCCGGTCATTCCCCAGGGCAGGTCTCCCGCGGTGGGCGCGCCGTATGCTTCCTGATTCACGAAGTTTCCCCAGCGTCCTATCGCCTGACCTATCAGAAATCCGCAGCCGCCCATATCGAAAAGCGTCAGCACGGGTATCTTGTTTACTTTACAGGTAATAAGTCCGCCGATAACGCCGCAGATTATACCGCCGTATATGGCAAGTCCGCCGTTGTGGATCGTTGTAAACGTGGTGATAAAGTCATATTTGAATGTGTTTTCGGGGTTGAGATTCCAGAAGATCACATAAAACAGTCTCGCGCCGAGAAATCCAGCAAGTCCGCCGAAAAGCGCGCAGTCAAATATATCGTCGCTCGTAAGGCCGAACTTCTTTCCTCTCACGGTGCAGTAAACCACAGCAAGTATAAGTCCAAGCGCTATGATTATCGCGTACCAGTAGACCTTGAACCCGAAGATCTCAAATGCTACACGGCTCAGAAGTATTTCCCCGGAAAACAGGTTCGGGAATTCCGTCCGTATCAGGTTTTCATCCATTATCTGTCTTTTCCTTTCATTCCGTCATTCTCTTTCAAGCGGTTCTATTACCGAAAGACTGCTGTTTTCAAGATCCATTGATCTAAGAGCGTCCATTATGTCATCGTAGGTCACTTCGGCAGTCATTTCAAGATTCTCAAATATATCCATTTCGTTGAAATCAGCGTTCATCATGCCTTTTGCAACGGTCCCGACATTGTTGAATCCGCTCAGCAGATCGCCGTAGGTCATCTTTTTCACGATCTCAAAATCTTCCTTCGGTATTCCGTTGGTACGAAGCCTGTAAAGCTCGTTAATGACCTCTTCGGCTGTTTTGTCCGGGTCTCTCGAATCTCCGCTTACCATAGGAAGGAAAAATCCTCTGCCCTTGAACACTCCGGCCGAGAAAGTATCGTTTATCAGTCCGCTGTCGTAGCATCTGCTGTAGAAAGGCGAGAAGCTGCCGAGCGCGGCCTCAAGCATGATGTTCCAGATAATATATTTTCTGCAGCATTCTCTTCCGCTGAGGTTCGGCATCTTGAATCCGAGCTGGAACAGCGGCAGCGCGCAGTAAAGCTTCTGAGAAACACGCTTTTCTTTTATTTCGTACGGTTCTTCAGGGACCAGTGTCTTGAGACCGATATCCTTTGAGGGTCTGAGCATCTCGTCGCAGATCTTAAGCGCTTTATCCGGATCAAAGTTCCCTGCTATCGCGAGAGTCATATTGTTCAGATTATAGAAGGTGTAATAGCAATGATACAGGAGCTCTTTTCTTATCTTCTTTATGCTCTCTGTCGTTCCGGCGATATCTATTCTTACCGGATTGTTATGATATATCGCTTCAAGGCCGTTGAAGAAAACTCTCCAGCCGGGATCGTCGAGATATATCTTTATTTCCTGCGAGATTATGCCTTGTTCTTTCTGAATGTTTTCTTCCGTGAAATACGGGTTCTGCACAAAATCGAGCAGCGTTCTCAGATTTTCGCCGAATTTATCTGAGCATGAGAAATGGTATGCGGTACTGTCGAAGGAAGTGAACGCGTTTGAGTAAGCGCCGGTCTTTGCGAAATTTTCAAAAGCGCTGCATTCTTCGCCCTCGAACAGTTTATGCTCAAGATAATGCGCTATTCCCTCCGGAACGGTCATATAGTCGGCGTCCTCGTTAGTCTTGAAGGTGGTATCTATCGAGCCGTAACGTGTTCCGAGTATCGCAAATGCCGAGCTGAATCCCTTCATCGGGTAAAGGCAGATATTCAGCCCGCTGTCATGGATGATCTTTGTACAGCTTTCTCTCAGACGGCTGCTGAACAGAATTTCCTTTTTCATTGAGCAGCCTCCTCTTTCTTGTTTGTGTCGAGAATATATACAGTGTCGAGTTTCAGCGACTGTGCGGCTTCGATTATTTCTTCCCTCGTGACCGCGTTTATCCTGTCTGACATTTCATCTATGCTGATCGCGTTTTCGGGGTAAAGTATTCCGGACAGACACTTTGATGCAACTCCGCTTACCGTATCGAGTCCCGAACGCATCAGATTTATGATATAAAGCTTTACTTTCGTGACTTCATCGTCTGTGAAATTGCCTTTTGCGATCTCCGAAAGCTGATTCAGACACTCGGCTTCCGTTTTTACGAGATTGTCATGATCCACTCCGCATTCCGTCGAAACAAATCCCTTTGCATATCCGAGGCGCGAGAAGCAGTAATAGCACAGCGACATCTTTTCGCGTACGATAGAGAACAGCTTTGAGGATTCCGTTCCGCCATAGAGATGCTGCATCACCATGAGCGGATACTTTTTCCTGAGCCCGGTCTTGAAGATCATTACAAGCTTGCTCTGTTCGATGTCGAGCGTTTCTGTGATACGCGATACTTCGGGTTTTACTGAGCTCAGCTTTGTGGCGGTGAAGCATTCGGGCTTTCTTCCGACAGCGGAGAAAGCGTCCTCAAACATTTTTTCAACGCCCTCAAACTTACTCTCACCTACGCATATTATCTCAACGCGTGTCTCATCTATTAGCCGTCTGTAAGTTTCGAGCGCGGAGTCCCCGTTTATCGCTTCGACCTGTTCGTTGGTGCCTCCCCAGCGTATCTCGGCGGGTTCGCCTCTGAACGCTTCGCTGTATGCTTTGTAGTATGCATAAGATGTCTTGTCGTTTATTTCAGCGTCGTTGTCATCGATCTGGTTCTGCTTTTCAATTTCAAGGCTCTGTGACGGAAACCGGCCGTTCTCGAAATATGGCCTGAAAATACAGCCGATAAGTATTTTCAGCGCTTCTCTGAGTATATCCTCACCTTCGAGCGCATATCTGTTTCCAAGCACTGCAGCGCTCAGCTCGCAGATCTGATAGTCGCCGTCCGCCTTTACCGACCAGGTTATATTCGCGGAATACAGTCCGGCAAGCTTTTTGTTGAGCTTTGCCATTGTATCGAAATCCTCGCTGCATTTTGAGAGCAGTCTTGGTATCACGGCATTGCATGACGCTCTGTCCGAAAGATCGGTGATAAAGATCACGCTTATCCTGTTGATCTTGAATTTGTTGTCCGTTACCGATGTGAAATATACCTCATCGGCGATCCTGCGTCTGTTGTAGAGATTCTCCAAGTGTATGTTCCTTTCCTTAAAGGTATTGTTCAGAAGTCAATTATGATGTGTTCGGCGTTTATATCGCCGTTTTCATTTATTTCTATTATGCCGTAGGTCGGCGGATTTCCTCCGCGCGGCAGAGCAGCGCTTCCCGGATTGAACAGAAGCACGCCGTTCACTTCCTCGTTCATCGGAACGTGAGTATGTCCGAACAGAGCGATCTCGCAGCCGTTGGCATTTGCTGTAGCCGAAAGGTAATCTTTGAGGTGCGTTCTGTCGAACCTGTGTCCGTGGCAGAGAAAGAACATCTTCCCGCCGAGCTCCGTCACAAGATTCTGAGGATAATCGCCCCAGTCGTTGTTTCCCTTTATGTATATGAACGGTTTTGTGTAAAAAACGTTCTGTACATCGCGGAACTCATCTTCACCGTCCCCGAGATGAATGAACAGGGCGCAGTCCTCGTTCTGTCTGACGATCTCATAGAGAGTATCGAAGTCGCCGTGCGTATCTGATATGACAGTGATGTTCATACACATACTCCTCAGGGCATTATTACACATAATAAGATATTATATCACATTTCGCAGAAAAAATCAACTTTTAATTGACATTTCTTTAATAAAATAGTAAAATAGTTCACAGAAGAACTTTATCACGATATTCCGCGAATGGAGAAAATATGGACATTATCCTGCTGACAATTTCAAACAAGCCCGCTTCCGAGGGCATAGGGAGCGTCATAGTATCCGCTCTTCTCGCGATCGGCGCAATGGCATTGATATATGGGGTCCTCGAATTTCTGAACCGCCGTAACAGAAAAAAAGGCGGGGACGCAGAAAAAGCGTCGGTCCAGCAGCCTTCCGTAACATTCAAGCAGGTGCTTGACCGGAAAATGAAGGAAAAAGAAGACAAGGACGGAGGCGGTGAGCAATGAAAAAAGTTATGGTCGCAATGAGCGGCGGCGTTGACAGCTCGGCCGCACTTGTCCTGCTGAAACGGGAATATGATGTCGTCGGCGTGACGTTAAAGCTTCATGACGGAGAATTCGAGTGCGAGGGTCAGAAGACCTGCTGCTCACTCAGCGATATAGACGACGCAAGGCAGGTAGCCTCCCGCTTTGATGTGATGCATTATGTCTATAACATGAAGGACATCTTCCGCGAAAAGGTCATCGACCGCTTTATTTCGTCATACGAAATGGGAATGACGCCGAATCCGTGCATCGACTGCAACCGCTACATCAAATTCGAGGCTCTGCTCGACCGCGCGCTTTCGCTTGACTGCGACTATATCGCAACCGGACATTACGCAAGGGTGGGATATGATGAACAGCGCGGACGCTGGCTTCTGAAAAAGGCGATATCCGATGACGGCACTAACGACAAGGATCAGTCATACGTCCTGTATGACCTCACACAGGAACAGCTTTCGCACATACTGTTCCCGCTCGGTAATATGACAAAGCCCGAGGTACGCGCATTTGCAGAAGAAAACGGGCTTGTGAACGCTCACAAATCCGACAGTCAGGATATTTGTTTTGTCCCGGACGGCGATTATGCCGGATTTATCCGCAGAACTACCGGAAAGGATTATCCCGCGGGCGATGTCGTTGACAGCTCCGGAAAAGTCCGGGGCAGACACGAGGGCCTTATAAACTACACTATCGGTCAACGCAAGGGACTCGGCATAGCATTCGGCATGCCGATGTACGTTACGGGCAAGAATATGACCGACAATACGCTTATAGTGGGAACTTCCGAAGAACTTCTCAGCCGTGGTCTGTATGCGGAAGATATGAACTGGATAGCATTTGAAAAGCTTGATAAGCCGTTCAAGTGCAAGGCCAAGACGAGATACCGCATGACCGAGCAGCCCTGTACAGTTTATCCGAATAATGACGGCAGCGTATATGTCGAATTCGAAAAGCCGCAGCGCGCGATAACCGCGGGACAGCGCGTCGTTTTCTATGACGATGATATCGTCCTCGGCGGAGGTGTCATTTCAATCTACAACTCATGACAGAAAAGCAGAACTTTTATTTAACAGTTATATCTGCATAAA
This sequence comes from uncultured Clostridia bacterium, assembly GCA_947166515.1. Classification (GTDB taxonomy): domain Bacteria; phylum Bacillota; class Clostridia; order Oscillospirales; family Ruminococcaceae; genus Ruminiclostridium_E. The sequence goes on from CAMVEM010000041.1 coordinate 11,412, forward strand.
AATATCGCCAAACTATTGAATTGACGGCGGATTTATGCTATAATATATATTTGATATAATGCACGGAAAGTGCAAAACGAAAGGACAGCTGAAACAATGGCAGACATAATGAAAGGACTTAAAAGAACGCATTACTGCGGCGAAGTCGAGGGTATAGGAAATGAAGTCACGGTCGGCGGCTTCACACAGAGAATAAGAGATAAGGGAAGCCTTATCTTCATCGACCTCAGAGACAGAACAGGTATTGTACAGCTCGTGTTCGACGATACTACAGACAAGGCTGTGTTTGAAAAAGCAAAGTCCGTCAGAAGCGAGTACGTTCTCATGGCAAAGGGCATACTCCGCAAGCGCGAAAGCGTCAACACCGATATCAAGACAGGCGATGTCGAGATACTTGTTTCCGATCTGAGAATACTCTCAAAAGCGCAGACCCCGCCCTTCGAGATCACTAACGACACAAAGGTGAACGACGAGCTCCGCCTGAAATACAGATATCTCGATCTGCGCAGAAAGAAGCTCCAGGACAACATCATAATGAGGCATAAGATCGCGAAGATAGCCCGCGAATATTTCTATGACAACGGCTTCCTTGAGATCGAGACTCCCATGATGATAAAATCGACCCCCGAAGGCGCAAGAGACTATCTCGTTCCGTCAAGAATACACGAGGGAAAGTTCTACGCTCTGCCGCAGTCTCCGCAGATCTACAAGCAGCTCCTTATGATCTCGGGCTTTGACAGATATATCCAGCTCGCGAGATGCTTCCGCGATGAGGATCTCCGCGCAGACAGACAGCCCGAATTCACTCAGATAGACCTTGAGATGTCGTTCGTTGACGTTGACGATATACTTGAGATCGCGGAAGGCTTCATCAAAAAGCTGATGAACGAAACGCTCGGCATCGACATTCCCACTCCCCTGCCCCGCTTAAGCTACAACGACGCCATGAACAGATACGGCTCGGATAAGCCCGATACTCGCTTTGGAATGGAAATTACAGATATTTCCGATGTTGTCAAGAACTGCGGCTTCGGCGTGTTCACCTCCGCTATCGAAAACGGCGGCTCGGTACGCGGCATAGTTGCCAAAGACGGCGCGAAGATACTTTCAAGAAAAGAGATAGACAAGCTGACCGAGACCGCAAAGGGCATCGGCGCAAAGGGACTCGCGTATATCCGCTGGGTAGATGACGCGCCTAACTGCTCGTTCGCAAAATTCATGAGCGAGGACGAGATGCAGGCTGTTCTGAAAGCTCTCGGCTGCGAAAAGGGCGACGTTGCTCTTATCGTTGCTGACAAGAACAAGGTGACTCTGCCGGTGCTCGGAGCTCTGCGCCTTACCGTTGCAAAGCAGCTCGACATTATTCCCGAAGGCTGGAACTATCTGTGGATCACGGAATTCCCGTTCTTTGAATACAACGAAGAAACACAGCACTGGGACGCTATGCACCACCCGTTCACAATGCCGCTCGACGAGTGCATACCTCACCTTGAAGAAAACCCCGAAAAGGTGTTTGCAAAGTGCTACGATCTCGTACTCAACGGCGTTGAGCTGTGCAGCGGTTCGATACGCATAAACGATCCCGAACTCCAGCAGAAGATGTTTGAGCTTCTCGGACTTACCGAAGAAGAAATACAGGCGAAGTTCGGATTCCTTGTTGACGCATACAAGTTTGCTGCTCCCCCGCACGGCGGAATGGGCATCGGACTTGACAGACTCGCAATGCTCATCTGCGGCGCGGACAGCCTGCGCGACGTTCTCGCATTCCCGAAAATAAAGGACGCGAGCGAGCTTATGAGCGACTGCCCTGCTGTCGTTGACGAGAAGCAGCTTGAAGAGCTCCATATTAAAACAGTTCTTTCGGAGGAACAGTAATTGTTTGATTCACGCAGTCCCGTTGAAGACAGAATGGGTTTCTCCACACGCGGTATTTTCAGATGCTCGCGGGCTTCCGAACGCATCTTGGTTATACTCTCACTTATAATAACCGTCATAGTTTTTGCCGGCTTCTATTTTGTCTGGGGCGAGCAGTTCAAGTATATCTATCATTTACCCGAAAAATTCGGGATCGATCAGGTACGTACTCAGCATTCAATGGGATTTGCGCTGATTTTCTCAGCAATCACCGCAGTTATCATAATCGTGGAGATAGTCGCCCTTAAAATCATTCTCGGCGGCGTCGAATACCACTACATGGCAAACGCGAATATGTTCAGCTTTGCTTCACATAAAGACAGTATGCGCAAGACCGATATTTACTATGATGATGTAGTTGCTGTAAGCTATGAGGATAGAAAGCTGTTCGGACTTTTCAGCAGAGGATATACCGTCACGATAATAACTCACTCCCTCGGAAATGTCGTTGTCTTATATATGTTCAACAAAAGCATAAAAGTCCGCTCTCCGGAAAATACGCCGTTCCACATAATCGAAGAACGTGTTCAGATGCGCGAAAACATCATGCATAGTTACGGGAGAAATTAATGGAACAAAGCTATACCACATCTTACAGTACCAACGAAGACCGCTTCGGATTTACACGAAAAGGGACGTTCCACTGCCGGCTGAAGAATGAAAAAGTTGTTCTTCTCGCAATCATAGCCGCTTCGGCAATTGTTGAGCTGATCTTAGTTCTATATACTTTAAGCGAGCCGATTTTCGGGAGGTCTCTTACCTCAACATTCTGGGATTATGTCATAATCCTTTGCTGTGTCGCGGTGCCGATAGTATGCATCACAATGTTTCGCATCGCCAAAAGCGGCGAGGAATACCGCTTCACGGCAAACGAAGAAAAAATGCTCATTACCTGCGCAAAGCACGATCTACGCACTGATGTTTACTACGCGAATGTCGCGGGTGTTGATTATTTTCCGATAAAAAGCATGTCCGGAAATTTCAGAGGCTACACTGTGACAATAATGTGCCGCGACGGGTATAATTTTAAATTTGATTTTCTGTTTCCGCAGAATATGCAGATAAAAAGCAAGGATATGACACCGTTCGTTATCATAGAGGAACGCGCGGGACTTCTCGAAAAACCGGAATTCTTTGCCGGCAGACGCATAGACCCCGTTCAGGATTACAGGCGATAAGATTTAATGTTTAATAACGTACTTTGAGCATAAGGCACAAAGACGTATTGATAAAGCAATCGAATAAGAAAGGATCAACAGATGAAAAAACTATTCCAAAGATCTGCCGCACTTATAATAACTGCGGCAATGCTCATCTGCTCGGCTTCATGCTCGGGCGGAAATGACAGCCAAAAGAAAAGCACCGATACTTCGGCTGCTTCAACAACTACAACTACTGCTGCTGAAACCACCACTACCACAGCAACAGAGCCTGAAGTTCCCGCAGAAGAAACTTACTTTGCAGATGAAACAAATGTAAAGCTTCTCGGCAGAACCCTCCTTGACGACAACAATGTTCTGTGGCTCGCACACTCGGCAAGCGGCATCGAATTCAGATTCAGCGGAACAAAGGCTTCGGTAAAGCTCATTGGCGACAACGCAGTCGGAAATGCCGATTCTCAGGCGAGATTTGCCGTTTATGTCAACGGTGAGAGAAAGCTCGACGAAATGCTCGACGCAAAAGAAAAGACCTATGAGATCTACAGCGCCGACAGCGCAGGCGATGTGACGATAAGACTTGTAAAGCTTTCGGAATCCACAAGCTCGACATTCGGTATCGAAAGCATAACCGCAGACGGAGCTATCACTCCTACTGACGCAAAGAAGCTTAAGATAGAATTCATCGGCGACTCGATAACCTGCGGATACGGCGTTGATGATGAGGACAAGAATCACCACTTCTCGACAAAGACCGAGGACGCGACAAAGACTTATGCATACAAGACAGCAGCAGCGCTTGACGCTGACTACAGCATGGTCTCTTTCAGCGGTCACGGTATAATCTCCGGATATACAAGCGACGGCAAGATCAACACAGATGCTCTTGTTCCGCCGGTATATGAGCAGTTCACAAGGACTTACGGCAGCAACAGCGGATGCTTCGACGAAAAAACTCCGTGGGATTTCAGCAGCTTTGTACCTGATTTCATCGTTATCAATCTCGGCACAAACGACACTTCATACATCAAGACAAAAGAACAGAGAGCTGAATTTGCTGATGCTTATGCGGAATTCATCAAGCAGGTAAGAAAAGACAATCCCGATGCTTATATCCTCTGCACTATCGGAATAATGGGTGGAAATGTAAGCGTAAAGAAAGGTATGGAGGCCTATATCGCAGAAACCGGCGACACAAAGGTGTCATACATGGCATTCAAACAGCAGAATGAAGGCAAGAACGGTCTCGCTGCTGACTGGCATCCTACCGAAGCTACACATGCCGAGAGCGCCGATTTGCTTGTCGAAACAATAAACGGCATCATAAACGGCACCGACGCTCCCGCAGACGCTGCATAAACCCGCCGAAGCGGAAAACAAACAGGATTCAGAAAGCTCCTTTCGCGCGCTTTGCGAAGGGAGCTTTTTTTCGTTCTAACAGCCGTTCTCTTTTCATACTATTGACAGGATAGACTTTTTCAAAAGAAAGGAACGGTACAGCAAATGAACAGCTATTTTCCGGAAGGAGAGCTCAGAAAATGTCCCGCAGACATTGAAGAAGCGGAAGAATATATCATATCCGGCGCGACAGCCGAGGCGGTATGCATTATATGCACCGGAGAACACGACCTTATCGTTGATCTCGGATTTATGAAAGGGCGGATAAAGCGCAGCGAAGGCGCTATCGGCATTGATGAGGGAACAACACGCGATATAGCGCTTATTTCGCGAGTAAACAAGACAGTATGCTTCAAGATCACCGGATTCACAACAGACGAGACCGGAAGCCGCATAGCATTGCTTTCCCGGAGACTCGCTCAGCTCGAATGCCTTGAAAACTATATAAAAAAACTAAGATGCGGAGATATCATCGATGCAAAGGTCACGCACATGGAGCAGTTCGGCGCTTTCGTTGACATAGGCTGCGGGATACCGTCGCTTATACCGATAGATCTTATCTCCGTATCACGCATTTCTCATCCTTCCGACAGATTCACTATCGGCGAAAACATAAAAGCGGTCGTAAAATGTACCGACGAAAACAAGATCACACTTTCGCACAAGGAGCTCCTCGGGACCTGGCTCGAAAACGCTGAAAATTTCAGTATCGGAGAAACAGTGACCGGCATAGTCCGCTCTATCGAGAGCTACGGGATATTCGTCGAGCTTCGACCGAATCTCGCCGGCCTCGCGGAGCTCAAACCGGATATCTCAGTCGGTAGTACGGTAAGTGTTTACATAAAAGCTATAATTCCCGAAAAAATGAAGATAAAGCTTATTATCGTGGATAAATTCGAGTCGCAGGCAAAAGAAAAGCCGCCCGCTTTCGATTATTACATCACATCGGGCAGCATTGAAAGCTGGAAATATTCTGTTGAGGGCTCGGATAAACTTATCATGAGCGATTTTTGTCCCCGCTGACTCCTTTAATTTTCTTTCGGTATTCGAGCGCAGCCTGTTCGAGCTTGTTGTCGCCGAACTTATAATAAACCCTGTCCTTTATGTTGTCGGGAAGATACTGCTGCTCGACATAATGGTTCGGGTAATCATGCGGGTAGAGATAATGCTGACCCTTTACCGCAGCGCCCTCACCGTCCGCGTGGACATTCTGCAGATGCCGCGGAAAATCACCGGTGTTTCCCTTTTCTACATCTTCGAGAGCCATATTTATCGCCATGTACGCGCTGTTTGATTTAGGCGCAGTGGCAAGAATCACCACAGCGTCAGCAAGCGGTATTCTCGCTTCGGGAAATCCGAGCTGTAACGCGCTGTCAACGCAAGCTTTCACGATAGGGATAGCCGACGGATAAGCGAGCCCGACGTCCTCACACGCGATAACGAGCAGTCTGCGACAGATAGATGCCATATCTCCGGCAGCTATAAGGCGCGCGAGATAGTGTAGCGCAGCATTCTCGTCCGAGCCTCGTATCGACTTCTGGAACGCAGACAGGATATCGTAATGCTGATCTCCCGCCCGGTCATACTTCATCGCGCTTTTCTGCGTGAGCTGCTTGGCGAGATCAAGGTCGATCTTATTGTTATTCGCGGCAAGCAGGCAGAGCTCCACGGTGTTTATCCCCTTGCGGACATCTCCCCCGCAGCCAAGTGAGATATACTCGAAAGCGTCCTCGTCAAATGTGTATTCAAGCTCGTTTTGTTCACAGGCTATCTTAAATGCTCTTTTCAGAGCCGGCAGAATATCCTCTTTCTCAACGGGCTTGAACTCAAATACCGTCGAGCGCGAAAGAATGGCGTTGTAAACATAGAAATACGGATTCTCGGTGGTTGACGCGATAAGCGTTATATCGCCGTTTTCTATGTATTCGAGAAGGCTCTGCTGCTGCTTTTTGTTGAGGTACTGTATCTCGTCGAGATAGAGCAGTATCCCCTTCCCCGAACCGAAACCGAACGCGCCTCTTGACGCTATGATCTCTTTTATATCTGCGGTAGAACAGGACGTTCCGTTCAGCTTGTACAGATTCATCTCTGTTTTATCGGCGATAATATTCGCGACGGTGGTCTTGCCGATACCGGACGAACCGTAAAAGATCATATTCGGTATCTTTCCGCTTTCTATTATGTTGCGAAGCGGCTTTCCAACGCCGAGGATATGCTTCTGACCAACCACGTCGTCAAGCGTTTTCGGCCTTATGCTGTCTGCTAATGGCATATATTCTCCTTAAAACCATACCATATACAATTTCTCTCCCCCGCCTCCGGCGGGGGAGAGAAAAAAATATCGGAATAAGCTTATATATTGTCTCCGCCCTTGAAGTGATACTTTTCGAGCAGATTCTTTATCTTGCTGTGAGGATCGATTATGCGGCTGATCGACACATCATGATTGAGCGCAGTGATGAAGTATGCGATATACTTTGAAACGTCAACTTCGTGGAACCACGGTCTTGCGAGGAGCTCCGGCGGTCTGTATGTGAGGTTCGTGCCAAGAACGTGATCTATTATGCCGTCCTTGACAGCCTGATCGAACTTTTCAAGACCGTTCGTGAAGATCGGATATGTAGCATAGCAGATAATGCGCTTGGCATCTCTGTTTTTGAGCTGCTTTGCAACATCGAGCATGGATTCACCGGACGAGATTATATCGTCCGCAATGAAGATATCCTTGCCCTTTACGGAATTACCAAGGTATTCGTGAGCTACTATCGGGTTTCTGCCGTCAACGACTCTCGAATAATCGCGGAGCTTATAGAACATTCCGAGC
>CAMVEM010000042.1 GCA_947166515.1 uncultured Clostridia bacterium
CCGAATTCAAGTCGAGACCGAACAGGCCGCACCCATTGTTTATGGGATTGATAAAGGCTGCAAGGCAGAAGGCAAACGACTACACAAAGTAACAGACGAGCCCTGCCACCGCATTGTATCAGGAACGGGGGACGGATGCTCTGATAATAAATTGACAGCAAAGAAATAGCAGTATCACGCTACTATATCTTCCACAACAAAACCGCTGTACAAGCTATTTGTACAGCGGTTTTTCGAGGTTTTGTCAATTGTTTATATTTTCGTGATCTCTTCTCTCGGTTTTGTCCGTGACATTTCGAGGATGTCCGGATTGCGTTGTATATTTGGATTTACTAAATTGACTTTTCCGTAAGGACTGCTATAATAATGAAGATGATAATTCTCCGGTTTCAGGTGAGATAATATGTATATAAATCGGGAGGAGTTATGGATAAAGAGAATTACAAGGTCCTGATGATAGACGATGATGAGATGATCGCAACGGCGACCTCGGAATATTTCAATATGTTCGGTGTAAAGACAGCCTATGTCACAAGCTATGATCCTTGATATGATGAAGGATCTGCGTTTCAAATCAGAACCGGGCGAATATGCCTGCTACGGAAACATCGGCTTTATCCTGCTTGAGCTTATCACCGAAAAAGTCAACGGCATGAGCTATACCGACTATGTCAGAGAGAATATTGCCGCAAAAATAAACGCCGATCACACGGGAACAGCATGGGCTTTACACGACGGCGATCTTGGCGATGCACGCGCTTTACTGTTAAACGGCGCTCTGCCGGTCGAATACCCTTACGAAATGGCAGCTGGTCCCGGCGGTATTTACTCGACTGCACCCGATGTAGCGGATTTTGGTGCTGCTTTCTTTGCCGGAAATGAAGTATTGCTCTCGGAAGATGCAATAGACAGATGCTCACACGTCAGAGCGATGCCCCGAAGGATGAGGGCTATGGTCTGGGCTGGGACTTTGTGGAGCAGGTCAGGTATGAAAAGGAGAACATCAAAGTCTGCGGCAAGGGCGGCGATATGCCATATATGCACTCATTCCTGCTTGTTGCTCCCGATGAGCAGATAAGCACAGCAGTGCTTACCGCCGGGAATGGCAGCAGCGATATCGCCGAGCTTATGGCGGAAGCGCTTATGAACGTAGTGCTTGAAGAGCGCAAGAAGTCTGTCGGCGAGCTTGCTCCCGGCGAGCCCACGATCACTGGCGACACCCCCGAAAGCTTTAAACAGTACGCAGGTCTGTACTGCGTCGGCGGCGTATATAGCACGGGATTTTGCAGGATAACATTTGATGATAATACTATGTATCGTGAAAACCTCGGCGCGAACGATCAGTCCTCTTACAGATACAAATTTACAACAGAGGGCGGCTTTGTCAGGGTGAACGACAACGGGAAAATGACAGCCGACAGAGAGATCGTGTATTTTGAGGAAAATAACGGAAGTATTTACCTCAGAACGGATAAGTTTACGCTGTATCCGGGACTCGGCAATAAGTCGGAGAGTTTGTACTCCGGTGAGAAAATGAAGGAAACTGATCTGATACAAATAATAAGATCAAAAACGATAAATGATCTTAGGCCGAATACATCGACAAGCATTTCCGAAATCTCAAGCCATAGAATCTTGTATTCTGCCGCAAACTATGATATAATAGAAAAAATGAGACAAACGGGAGATACGATATGAAAAAGGTAATGTTAAGAAATGGGGTAAGTGTTCCTGCTATCGGTCAGGGGACATGGCACATCGACGATGATCCGCGTATGCACGATCAGGAAGTCGAGGCGCGCGGCTTCAGGCGATATCGAGCTTACAGATGAAGATCTGAAAATGCTCGATAAGGCATTCCCCGCACCTGACAGAGAAGTTCCGCTTGATGTTGAATGAGGTGAACCAAATGATAAAAGAGATCATGCATGACCCGATGTTTCTTGCAATGAAATCCGAGCCCGCGGCTGCCGATGATCTACAGACTGCCGCCGACTTACTCGATACGCTGACCGCAAACAAAGAAACCTGTGTGGGAATGGCAGCAAATATGATCGGCGTGTTGAAACGCATTATTGTTTTCGATAACGGCGGCGAGTACATGACGATGTTCAACCCCGAGATCATCAAGTGCGATAAGCCGTACAACACCCGCGAGGGCTGCCTTTCGCTCATCGGCGAACCGCGTCCCGTCAAACGTTATAAGAGCATAAAAGTGCGCTGGCAGAACGAAAAATTCGAGACTCGCATAAGAACATTCACGGACAGACCTGCGCAGATAATCCAGCATGAGATCGACCACTGCAACGGTATTCTGATCTGAAAGGAGCAGCTATGAACATACAGATCTTCGGCACAAAGAAAAGTGCCGACACGCGTAAGGCAGAACGTTTTTTCAAGGAACGCGGCATAAAATTTCAGTCCATTGACCTCAGAGAAAAAGGATTCAGCAAAGGCGAGCTGCAATCGGTGATGCAGTCTGTCGGAGGTCTTGACGCAATGCTCGACCCGGACTGCAAGGATCAGCAGGCGCTTGCGATGATAAAATATTTCGTCCCTGAGCAGCGGCTTGAAAAGGTCCTCGAAAACCAGACTGTGCTGAAACAGCCTGTCGTCCGAAACGGTAAGCAAGCGACAATAGGTTATGCGCCGGAGATATGGAAAAACTGGCAGTAATTATCTATTGTATTGTCCACGCCCTTGGATACGATTCTTATGCTGCACGGTCGGTTTCTGAGCAGGCTTGTTCTGCTCAGGTTCGGGCTTCCCCCACACTGATTCCCGCAATCCTCGCTATGATTATATTGATCTCAGCAAAGCCGGGATGTGCAGAAATCCTTTCGATGTAAGCAAAACAAAATCCGTTATAAAACTGGAAAGATTTCACGAACTAAGAGAAGGCTGTAAAGTAACGGAAAATATTATTGAAAACTCTTGACATCTTATTATCAATATGATATTATTAGGCCGGAAATAAGAGAAAGGTCTGAAAAAACAGATGCAGTCTTAATCGGAATTCTTGTCACGATATAATATCAGCAATTATGAGCGCCCTTCACTAAGCACCGATATAGTCGCATTCAGAATATGCTCGGAAGACAGCGAGAATTACAAGCGCAACTCCGTCAACAAGCTGTCCATTCTTCTAATCAATCGCGGCAATCACCCTTTCAAGGGATCATGGGCGCTTCCGGGTGGATTTCTCCGACCGAATGAAACAATAGAAGAATGCGCTTACCGCGAGATCACCGAAGAAGCTAATGTCACACCTGTCTCTCTGATGCCGGTCGGCGTTTTCAGCGAACCCGGCAGAGATCCGAGAGGCTGGATCATCTCAAATGCCTTTGCTTCAATTATAAGCGAAGACTCTGTCATACAGACTAGCGGAGATGACGCCTCCGATGCGCAGTGGTTCGACATCCGTTTCGAACAGAGCAAGGAGGGCGATTATCACCTCGATCTGTACTACAAAGATATTAAACTCAACGCTGTATTGACAGAGGAATACACCAAGTTCGGCAGAACAGCTTTCAGGATAAAGGACAGCGGCGATCTTGCCTTTGACCACGCGAAGATAATTGCTGCCGCTCTCACTTCCCTGCGCGAATGCGCAAAAAATGTTGAAACAATATTTGATTTTCTGCCGGAAAAATTCACGCTTACTGCAAGGAATGCGTCCGCTGTAAATACGCGCTGAAAGCGTGTTTTACAGCTCTGAAAGTCTGTTTTACAGATTTTCAGCCAATAACTGCCAAAAGGCAGTTATTGAGGACACATTAATCATATTCTTTTCAAAAAAGGGGGCGTATATCCGGCTGCAATCTCTAAGAGATATCCTGCTGTACAGAAGACAGGATCATATAATATGAACTGAAAGGGGAAAACAATGAAAAACATTCTTGTAGTAGTCGATATGCAGAAGGATTTTGTTGACGGCGCGCTCGGCAGCAAAGAGGCTGTCGCGATCGTTCCGGCTGTCGCAAAAAAGATCAGAGAATTTGATGGTGATATTTTCGTCACCTATGATACTCACAGCGAGAATTACATGGAAACAGCGGAAGGAAAGAAGCTCCCTGTCCCCCACTGCATCAAGGGGACGGACGGCTGGGAGCTGAACGCCGATGTAAAGGATGCACTGGCAGGCAAGAAATATACTCCCGTTGAAAAGAAGACCTTCGGCTCTGTCGATCTTCCCGGCCTTATAAGAGAAACTGTCGGCGGAGAAGAATTTGCTGTTGAGGCGATAGGACTTTGTACAGATATCTGTGTTGTTTCCAATGTTCTTATCCTCAAAGCCAATTTTCCAGAGGTCATGATCTCCGTTGACTCGGCCTGCTGCGCCGGTGTAACGCCCGAAAAACACGAGGCTGCTCTTGAAACGATGAGAAGCTGCCATATAGATGTGAAATAAGGTATGCTATATCTGGACGGAGCGGAAAAATATATCTCTATGTTTCTCATTGCGAGGAAATTGTTACAGAGAGAGAGCTCTTACATTCCGATATGGTGGAAAGGGTATATACAACCCGAAGTTTTCTGAAGCTTGATCATCCGGAATTTGAAATACTTAAAACCTTTACGGAGGCGTAAAAAATGTACAACTTTGATGCTGAACGAATAAAAAATGAATGTGTGAACTGGATACGCGATTTTTTTGAGAATAACGGTCCCGGATGTAATGCTGTGATCGGCATATCCGGCGGCAAGGACAGCTCTATCGTCTCTGCACTCTGCGTGGAGGCTCTCGGAAAGGAAAGAGTCATCGGTGTGCTTATGCCAAACGGTGAACAGGCTGATATAGATATGGCAAAGCTCCTGGTAGATCATCTCGGTATCCGTCACTATATCGTGAATATAAAAGATGCTGTTGAGGGGCTCACTAAGAGCATCCCGTTTGAATTATCCAGACAGAGCCGGGAAAATCTTCCGCCTCGGATAAGAATGTCAACGCTCTATGCTGTTTCCCAGAGCAATAACGGCAGAGTAGCGAACACCTGTAACCTATCGGAGGACTGGGTCGGCTATTCCACACGCTATGGTGACAGCGTCGGTGATTTCAGCCCATGCTCAAACCTGACGGTACAGGAAATAAAAGCGATCGGACGTCTTCTTGGGCTTCCTTCCGTGCTGGTCGATAAAGTTCCGATAGACGGACTTTGCGGACAAACTGACGAAGACAAGCTCGGGTTTACTTACGCGGAACTTGACCGCTATATCCGCGAAGGTATCGAGCCCTCCCCCGACAAAAAGGAGAAAATTGACCGCATGCACAGGATCAATGCCTTTAAACTCAAGCTTATGCCTGCTTTTGATCCTCTGATATAAAAGTGATTGTCAAGTGCGCCGTACTTTGAGGCGCTTACTGAAAATGGTTGCCCGGCACATGCAAAAGATCCCGATATAACACAAACCAAGCTCATTATCAGCTGTACATTATTGTACAGCTGTTTTTTTAGGTTAAAACTAACAACGATAATACATATATCCCTTTTATTGTTTTCCGCATAAAAATCTGCTGTCAGCTATTGACATATCCCACATTTTGTGGTAAAATATACTATATGTAACTATATACTGAAAAATGTCGTAAAAAAGAACGGAGAATAAAAATGTCTGAAAAGAAACAGCTCAGATTACTTCTGATATACCCAGACTTCCTTGAGGAGGACAAGTACAGCAAGAACAAGCTCGGAAACTACAGCGAAGGTCTCGCGTCGATATCCGCTGTCGTAAAGGGCGGAGGACACGACGTCAAGCTCTACCATGAGCTGTATATGCCGGAAAAGCAGGAATTTCTTGATAAGGTAAAAAGCTTCGAGCCCGACCTTATCGGATTCACCGCGAGAACGACAGCCATACCGTTCATCACGGAAATGGCGGGCTGGCTTGATGATAATTTGCCGGACATACCCGTCATGATAGGCGGATATCACGCCATTCTCGTTCCCGACGAGTGTGCGAAGATACGCGGTATCGACATAGTATGCGAGGGCGAGGGAGAATATCCGATACTCGAACTTATGGATAGTATGCGCGACAGCGAGATGAGAACAGACATACTCAGTCTGCACTACAATCTTCCTGACGGAACATACAAAAAGAATCCTGTCCGCCCGCTTATTGAAGATCTCGACGAGCTTCCCTTCCCGGATTTCGACCTGTTTGATTACCCGAACCTTGACCGCTCGAAGAATTTCACGGCAATGGTTATGCTGTCGCGCGGCTGCCTTTTCAGCTGCACATACTGCGGCAACTCTCAGTTCCGCAACATCTATCCCAACAAGAAGAAATACTGCCGTTTCCGCAGCCCGCAGAAATCTATCGAGCTGCTCGAACTGCTGATAAAGAAATATCCGTTCATCAAGTTCATAGAATTCCGCGACGCTATCTTCAATATGTATAAGGAATGGTTCTATGAATTCATGCCGATGTATATCGAGAGGATAAACCTGCCGTTCAACTGCAACCTGCGCTTCGACGTTCTTGACGAGGAAATGGTGAAGATGCTCAAAGAGGGCGGCTGCTATATGATAGATATCGGTCTTGAAAACGGAAACGAGGAATTCCGCCGCAAGTATCTGCACCGCAACATGAAGAACGATATGCTGATACAGCAGGCGAAGTGGTTCAGAAAATACAAGATCACCGCGCTCACCTACAACATTGTAGGTCTGCCTTATGAAACGATAGAGCTCTCGCTCGAAACGATAAAGCTCAACGCAAAGCTCGATGTTGACAAGGTGATCCCGAATATCTTCTATCCGTACCCGATGACCATACTCGAAAAAACAGCACGCGACGGCGGATTCATCGACCCGTCTGTAGATCCCAACGACCCGGTGCAGCTCAGAATGCCGCAGTACCCGAAGTATGACATTCTCTTCATTGCGTACAACTTCAACAAGCTCGTAAAAAAATATAAGGCGATATATGCGCTTCCGGAAGAAGAGGCAAAGAAGAAGGAAGCCAAGCTCGACAAGAAGATAACAGGAAAGCACTATCCGAGAAAGTTTCTCTATAAGACCGCAAAGGCGAAAGAAGACGCATTCATAAAAGCTAAGAAGATACTCAAGAAGGTATCGCCGAAACTGTTTATCTTCCTCAAGAACAAGACCATGAAGGAAGTTAAGCAGCAGTGAGAATAACCGCTGCGCTTGAGATTTATCGCTAACGCTCGAGAGCGGGGCTCTGCCCCGCACCCCGCTCCTTTTCGGACGCGAAAAGGAGCAAAAGCGACTCGCTTCGCATTTTTATAAAAAAGTTTGTGCTCCTATTATAAGAAAGAATTTATATGAAAAAGATCACAGTAAAAGCATCGCAGAACTACGATGTACTAATTGGCGGCGGACTGCTGAAAGACGCCGGAAAATATATGGGCGAGGTCCTGAAAAGCCGCAGGACCTTCATCGTTTCTGATGATAATGTTTTTCCGCTTTACGGAGAGACACTGAAAAAATCGCTCGAAGAAAATGGCTTCACAGTGTCGGAATATGTGTTCCCACACGGCGAACAGTCAAAAAGCCACAACGTATTGCTGAAAATCTATGACGAGCTCGCAAAAGCAAACATCACCCGCGCCGACAGCCTTGTCGCGCTCGGAGGCGGCGTTACCGGAGATATGACCGGCTTCGCGGCGGCAACTTATCTCAGAGGGATAGATTATGTGCAGATTCCCACTTCCCTGCTCGCGCAGATAGACAGCTCCGTCGGCGGGAAAACTGCAGTTGATATTGCAGCGGGAAAAAATCTCGTCGGGGCTTTCAAGCAGCCGAAACTCGTTATCGCAGATACCGACACGCTCTCAACTTTACCGGATCTGTTCTTCAACGACGGAATGGGCGAGGCGGTAAAATACGGCATGATATGGTCTGAAAAACTGTTCGGACTTATCGAATCCGGCAATATAAAAGAACATCTCGAAGAGATGATAACCACCTGTATTGATATCAAGCGCGAGGTCGTGGAAAACGACGAGTTCGATACCGGCCTTCGCATGATACTCAATTTCGGGCATACGCTCGGACACTCGATTGAAAAAACGCAGAACTTCTGCGGTCTGTCTCACGGTCAGGCTGTCGCGGCAGGTATGTATCTTATCACAACGGCGGCTGAGCGCCACGGGATCATTGAACAGAATATCAGCGACAGGCTGAAAAAATGCCTTGAAATAAACGGGCTGCCATACTCAGTTGATATTCCCGCAGAAACGCTTTTCAGAAATTCCGTGAACGACA
Source organism: uncultured Clostridia bacterium (assembly GCA_947166515.1). Classification (GTDB taxonomy): domain Bacteria; phylum Bacillota; class Clostridia; order Oscillospirales; family Ruminococcaceae; genus Ruminiclostridium_E. The sequence continues at coordinate 8,235 of CAMVEM010000042.1, forward strand.
AAAAGCGCTTCTCGGACAGCATCAACATCATTATCTGCAAAACGATCGGCAAAGCTGATATCGTAAAAATGCCGGTAAGCGAATACGAAAAACTGATTACGGAATAATATATGGACATTAAGATCACTCCCGCGGCACTTTCCGGTAAAATTACCGTGCCGCCCTCAAAAAGCATATCCCACCGCGCTCTTATATGCGCCGCGCTTGCGGACGGAGAGAGCGTGCTTCACAATATCCTCGACTGTGAGGATACGTATGCGACGATAGACGCGCTGAACGCACTCGGTGCGCAGATAACACAGCGCGGCGACGATATTATCGTCCGCGGTATAACTAAGCCTGCCGCTGAAGCAGACATAAACTGCCGTGAAAGCGGCTCCACGCTTCGGTTCATTATACCGATAGCCGCCGCGCTCGGCACAAACACAACATTCCGCGGTTCCGCAAATCTTCCGAACCGCCCGATAACTCCGTACCTCGAAGAATTCCCGAAGCACGGAGTCAAATTTGTTTCTGAGAAAATGCCGTACATCATCGACGGTAAACTCACAGGCGGCGAATTCCCGGTAACAGGAGATATTTCTTCGCAGTTCATTACGGGATATATGCTGTCATTGCCGCTTATCGGAGACGACTGCCGTATCGCGCTTACATCGGAATTACAGTCAAGGCCGTATGCTTCGCTCACCGCAGACGTTATGAACACATTCGGCGTTAACGTGGAAACAGGCGACGACGACTTCACAGTAAAAGCCGGAAGCAGATATATCCCGCGCGAATACACCGTTGAAGCCGATATGTCTCAGGCGGCATTCTTTGTTGTCGCAAACGCGATAGGCGGAAATACCGAGCCCGTTAATCTGAATTATGAAAGCCTTCAGGGCGACCGCATCATTATTGACTATACAAAATGGCTGAAAGAAAACGGAAACAAAGCTATTGATATATGTGCGGACAACATTCCGGACCTTGTACCGATACTCACAGTGCTCGCATGCTTTACGGAAGGTACCACGCACATTACCGACTGCGGAAGGCTACGCATAAAGGAGTGCGACCGTCTCGCCGCAATCACTGCAGAGCTCAACAGACTCGGCGCGAATATCGAAGAAGGCCCGGACTTCCTGACGATCCACGGGATAAAAGAACTTCACGGCGGCATATGCGAGACATACAACGACCACCGTATAGCAATGTCACTTGCGATAGCTTCACAGCGCTGCACAGAACCGGTCATAATACGCGGCGCGGAATGCGTTTCGAAATCATATCCCGGTTTCTTCAACGATTTTGTAAAACTCGGAGGTAAAGCCGATGTCATCTGAACTTAAATTCGGAGATTTTTCTGTCTCGATATTCGGAGAATCCCACGGCGCAGGCATAGGCGCTGTCATTAACGGGCTTCCGTCCGGCATACCGATTGACATGGATAAGATACTTGATTTCATGGCCAGACGCGCACCGAAAAAAGACGGCATGAGCACCCGCCGGAGCGAAAAGGACACTCCCGAAATACTTTCGGGATTTTATAACGGAAAGACTACCGGGACCCCGCTCGCCGCAGTTATACGCAACACCGATACCCGCTCGCAGGATTATGGCAACATCAGTGTTTCCGCTCGTCCCGGCCATGCGGATTATACAGGGTTTATGCGCTATAACGGCGCGAACGACCCGCGCGGAGGCGGCCACTTTTCCGGAAGACTTACAGCTCCGCTCGTATTTGCCGGCGCGGTATGCGGACAGATACTCGAAACTGTCGGGATTGACTGCTGCGCACATATACTCGCGATCGACGGAGTATATGACGACAGATTTGACGAGCTTGAAATATCCCCGGAACTTATGAAGAAAATAAAGTCCGCTGAAATGCCGCTTATAAATGAAGGCAGATCAGCCGATATGAAAGCCCATGTTCTCGCTGCGGCCGAGAAACTCGACTCGGTCGGCGGTATCATCGAATGTGCCGTAACGGGACTGCCGGCAGGGATCGGCTCTCCGATGTTCGACGGTATAGAAAACCGCATCTCGCAGGCTGTGTTCGGTATCCCGGCGGTAAAGGCGATAGCGTTCGGCGCAGGATTCGGATTTGCGGAGATGCGCGGTTCACAGGCGAACGACGCTATGTATATGGACGGCGGGAAGGTCAGAACAAAGACGAACAACAATGCCGGTATATGCGGCGGTATATCGGACGGTATGCCGGTCATATTCACTGTAGCGGTAAAACCTACCCCGTCGATAGCAAAACCGCAGAAAACCGTTGATTTCATAAAGGGCGAGGACACCGAGCTCGTGATAAAGGGACGGCATGACGCTTGCATCGTTCCGAGAGCTGTACCGGTCATCGAAGCTGCCGCAAACATCGCGGTGCTGTCGCTGATGCTGGACAACGGGCATCTCATAAACAGTCATGACAATGACGGAGAACAATAATGATAGATGAAAAAACAGACATAAGCGTATATTGCTGCTTTATCCTTTCAAGCTTCGGGAGCCTCACTGAGAACACTCTCGGTCAGATAGTTCTCGCGGCGGCGCCTACAGTTTATTTTGAGCTTATGAGCAATATCTCGTTCATGCGGGAAAAAGAGCTTATCTCGGCGGAACAGGACCCCAAAAACGGCGAGAACATCTACTCCCTTCTCGACGAGGGAAAGAAGATCGCAAAGGATATGTCCTCGCTGCTCGGTATTTCGCTCAGAGAAAACACATTGCGCATCGGGACCGAGCTGCTCGCCAAGAATGAACGCGAACGCTCGATAAAGTGTGATATTATTCCTGACCGCGACCGCGGCAGATATGATCTTCATGTGAAATTCATGAATGAGCTCAACGGCGAGACGATACTCGAAATGAAACTGTACGCGCCGGACGAGAAAAAAGCGAAGGAAATGCAGGAACGCTTTCTCGCAAATCCGTCGGTAATTATCACACGCACGCTGAATATGTTCCTGAAAGACGATTATTTCTTTTTTGACAAGCTGAACTCGGAGGAAAGACAATGAGAAAACATAACGGAAGAACTGCTGCGGCGCTGCTTGCCGCGGTTTTGATGATAACGGCGGTACCGGGCTGCGCGAAGCAGGACGGCGCAGATGATAAGGGCGGCTCTTCTTCGGCCGGAACTGACGTGTCATCCGCTCAGACCTTTGAAACGGGAACTGAAAAAAACGCGGAGGCTCCGAAAACACTGTCCAATCCTGTTGCAATGACAGAGGACGGCGATGTCGATATGGACGTAGCACTCAGCTACACTACCGATTTTGACGCGCTTCAGACAAAGCTTGATGCGATAACTGTAAGCGAAGATCACCCCGTCTCGCAGAATTCAAACCCGGAGACCGTTGCGCTGTATCAGTACCTCAGGAGCATCTACGGAAAACAGGTGCTCGCCGCACAGCAGGTCGGAGGCAAAAGCGACAAGGAAGCTCTCGCTTATTACTATTATGCGGACGATCTTCCGGCAATAAAAGGTTTCGATTTCATTTTCAAGACGACTCCCGCCGGCGACGGTGCCGACTGGACACAAATGGCGATAGACTGGCACACAAAATCTAACGGGATCGTGTATTTCTGCTGGCACTGGAACGTTCCGTGCGACATAAACAATCCCAACAACACAACTGAAGCATTCTATACACAGGGAGCCGGAGATCCGTACACCACGTTCAGTCTTCAGAATGCGGTAACTCCCGGTACAAAGGAATATGAAGTCGCTGTCCACGATATCGACCTTATCGCTTACGAACTGCAAAGGCTTGAAGCTGCGGGCGTGCCGGTGCTCTGGAGACCTCTGCACGAAGCGAGCGGAGCATGGTTCTGGTGGGGCATGAAGAATAAAGAGGACGCGGAATATTATCAGAAGCTCTGGTATATGATATATGACAGACTTGAAAACTATCACAAGCTCACCAATCTTATCTGGGTATGGAACGGTCAGTCAAAGCGCCTTACCGTACATGAAAACACTTACGATATTTCGGGAATAGACGTTTATCCGCAGAAAGAAGACCACTCGGTACAGGAAGGCAAATACAACAGTCTGCAGAAAATGACAGCGGAAGGCAAGATGCTCGCACTGACAGAATGCGGATATATCCCTGACCCCGCAGAGCTCGCACAGAATATGGATACCGTTAAATGGCTTTTCTATATGCCATGGAACAATGAATTCATCTATCTGGGCACAACACTGCTCGGTATCCCGAAAATAAACGAAACAAAGATGACAAAGGAATTTTTCGCAGGCGCAATAAAATCAGACACGGTGATATCATGGTCGGAGCTCCCCGATTTTGAAGGTACAGCGCGCGAGCTTCCGGAATCTATACAGGACATGGCATTCTATATAAAGCAGCAGCGTGAAAAAGACGCCGCTAACGGCTGACGGAGGACGATATGGAGATCAGACTTGACTGCGGAAATTCCTCCGCAATAATAAAAGACAAGGGCGCGGAGCTCCGCTCATATTCGGCAGACGGAAAAGAGCTTATGTGGTGCGCCGATCCGGCTTTCTGGAGAAAATCCTCTCCCCTGCTGTTTCCGATGATAGGAAATCTCAGGAGCGGAAAAACGCTTATAAACGGTAAAGAATATGCAATAACAAAGCATGGCTTTGCGCGGGACAATGTCTTTACATCAAAGAAAATATCCGACAGCGAAGCGGCATTCACTTTCTCGTCAGATGATGAAACAAAAAAGAGCTTTCCGTTTGACTTCACGATTGAACTTGACTACAAGCTTACGGAAACTGCTCTGAAAATAACTTATAAAGTAACCAACCGTAGCCCGGAGGATATGCCGTACTGCATAGGCGCTCACCCGGCGTTCGCCTGTCCAAACGAGCAGGGCGCGGAGTTCACGGACTATAAGCTTGTATTCGAGCAGCCCGAAACCGTGAACAGCCCGGTAATGAACCTTGTCACGCGTATGTGGGGCGATAACAACAGGATCGGCAGACTTGACAACAGCAGGGAATTTGCTCTGGAATACAGCCTTTTCGACAATGACTGCGTTTATTTCGACACGATAAAGTCGAAGTTTGTATCGCTTGTTTCCACCAAAAGCGGAAACGGCGTCAAGGTAAGCTGGAGCGGATTTGAAACGCTCGGCGTGTGGACTCCGGATCACAAGAACGCACCCTTCGTTTGCATAGAACCGTGGTGCGGATGTGACGATTACGATACCGACAGCGGCATTTTTGCAGAAAAGCGCGGCATACAGACTGCTCAACCGGGCGAGACACGCGTTTATTCACTGGAAATTGAAAGAATATGAAAAAAATTTCTTTACAAAACTGCCAAAATGTAGTATAATATATCCACTGTTATGCAAAATAGATAATTCTTTATTGACACGGAACAAATTATAGTCAGGAGAACAGTGTTATGCTTCAATACGAAGAACTCATACTTGAATTTGAAAATCTTAAGCCTCAGCTTAAAGACCTGCGCGCAGCAATTGACCCGGACGGCCTGAAAAAAGAGATCGCCGCGCTTGAAGAAGAATCCTCAAAGCCCGATTTCTGGAACGATACCGAAAACTCACAGAAAGTATCTCGCAGAATGGGCGCTCTCAAAGCTAAACTCTCGCAGTTCGAGAAGCTCGAAGAGAGCATAGATGATGTCATTACAATGGCAGAACTCGCAAACGAAGAAGACGACGAATCCATGCTTGAAGAGATAAAGGGACTTGCCGCACAGGCAAAGGCCGAGCTCGAAGAGCAGAAACTCGTCACCCTCCTTTCGGGTGAATACGATTCAAAGAACGCTATCCTTACATTCCACGCAGGCGCCGGCGGAACCGAAGCCCAGGACTGGGTAGAGATGCTTTACAGAATGTACAACCGCTGGGCAGAACGCCACAGCTTCAAAGTGTCGCTGCTCGATTATCTTGAAGGCGAAGAAGCGGGAATAAAGAGCGCTTCCATACTTATAGAGGGACTTAACGCTTATGGCTTCTTAAAATCCGAAAACGGCGTACACAGACTTGTACGCGTTTCTCCCTTCGACGCTTCCGGCCGCAGACACACAAGCTTTGCGAGCCTTGAAGTAATGCCCGAAATAGATGAAGACACAAATGTTGATATCCGTCCCGAGGACATCGAAATGGAAGTTTACCGTTCAAGCGGCGCAGGCGGCCAGAAGGTAAACAAGACGAGCTCGGCAGTTCGCCTTATCCACAAGCCTACCGGTATAGTATGCGCCTGCCAGACTCAAAGAAGCCAGGTGCAGAACCGCGAATATGCAATGAGAATGCTTATTTCGAAGCTTGTTGAGATAAAAGAGCGCGAGCATCTCGAAAAGATATCCGATATAAAGGGCGAACAGCTCCAGATAGCATGGGGCGCACAGATACGTTCCTATGTATTCATGCCCTACACGCTTGCAAAGGATCACAGAACAGGCTTTGAAATGGGAAATATCCAGGCGGTAATGGACGGCGATATCGATGGATTCATAAACGCTTACTTAAAGAGCAAGGCTATACAGAGCAATGAATAAAAACGAGATAATCCCGCTTACGATCGAAAGCGTCACCAATGAGGGAGCCGGCGTCGGAAGATATGACGGAATGGTAGTATTCGTTCCGTTCGCCGCTGTCGGCGACACACTTGATGTGCGCATCGTAAAGACAGGAAAAACATACTGCTACGGCATTATCGACAAGATAAACATACCTTCATGCGACCGCGTTTCCCCGGACTGCAAAGTCTTCGAGAAATGCGGCGGCTGTGCTTTCCGGCATATTTCGTATGAAGCCGAGCTCCGCGCAAAGGAAGAGATAATACGCTCGGCATTTACACGGATAGGCGGACTTGATCCGGAATTTCTGCCAATCATCTCAGACGGCGTGAGAACTCATTACCGCAACAAGGCACAATACCCCGTCGGACGCGACAAAGACGGCAATATAGTCTGCGGATTTTACGCACAGCGCAGCCACCGGATAATCCCGTGCGAAAAGTGTATGCTCGAACCCGATATTTTCGGGGAAATACGCAGCGCAGCACTCAGAATATGTGAAAGACTTAAGATTTCGCCGTACAATGAAGAACAGCATAACGGCGTCCTGCGGCATATCTGCCTTCGCAGAGGTCATTACAGCGGCGAGATATGCGCTGTATTCGTAGTTCGCAGGAATGTCCCGGAGCTCAAAAAGCTGATGCGTGAGCTGATGAACGGATTTCCGGATATAAAGAGCGTCTGGGCAAGCGTCAATACCGAAAAAACGAACGTTATCTTCGGGCAGAAGGATATACTGCTCGGCGGTAGCGAAACTATAACCGATACGATGTGCTGGAAGATGTTCATGATTTCTCCGCGCTCGTTCTATCAGGTCAATACTCCAATGGCGGAAAAGCTGTATGCCGAAGCTGCAAAGCTCGCGCAGACGGAGGGCAAAACGGTTATTGATCTTTACTGCGGTATCGGAACAGTGGGACTCTCAATGTCGGATAAAGTCGGAAAACTTATCGGCGTCGAGATAATCCCCGACGCGGTAGAAAACGCGAAAAAGAACGCTGAACAAAACGGCGTGACGAATGCGGAGTTCTACTGCGGTGACGCAGGTTATGTCACTTCCCTGCTGCGGCAGAAGAACACAAAAGCGGACGTCGTTATTGTTGACCCGGCGCGTAAAGGCTGCGACACAGCAACGCTTGACAACATCGTGTCATTCTCGCCCGAACGCATAGTCATGATCTCATGCGACCCGGCTACTGCCGCGCGGGACTGCAAAATACTTGCAGAGCGCGGGTATAAGACTGTAAGCGTAAGAGGCGTCGATCTGTTCGGCGGAACTATGCATGTGGAGTCGTTAGTCCTGCTTGTACATGACTGAAAAAAAGTAATATGAGCTACGAACACATAGTCCACGGATTTGAACCGGTATATGACAAAAACAGCAGGCTGCTCATTCTCGGCAGCCTGCCGTCTGTTATGTCCCGTGAACAGAACTTTTATTACGGTCACCCTCAGAACCGCTTCTGGAAAGTCATTGCAGCTCTGACCGGTGAGAATGTTCCGATAAATATCCCGGAAAAGAAAGCGCTTCTTGTGCGTAATCATATCGCTGTGTGGGATGTTATTTCGGAGTGTGACATAGTTGGCTCGTCGGATCAGAGCATAAAAAACGTTGTTCCCGCAGACCTTTCCGTGATACTTGACAGCGCGCCGATAAAAGCTATATATACGAACGGCGGCGCCGCGTCGAAAATATACCGGAAATACCAGTTTCCGCTGACCGGGATAGAAGCTGTTCAGCTCCCGTCAACAAGCCCGGCCAACGCCGCGTGGTCGCTCGACAGACTGATAACGGAATGGGCTCAGATAATCGCTGACGCTTGAGACTGGGGCTGAGACTGACACTTGAGACTGGGGCTCCGCCCCAGACCCCGCTACTTTTCGTACGCGAAAAGTAGCAAAAGCGACACATATTTTTTATAACATTTATATTATTTTCTAACATTTATATCTTTTACACCGTATCTTTTCAGTATCTCCGCGGCTTCTTCCGAGATACGCTCTCCCGGCATGACTATCGGCACGCACGGCGGACACGGCGAACATATATCCGCACATATCCTCCCCGCAGCATCAGATACGGGGGTTTTTTCGCGTGCGGAAAAATATGCGTCTCTCGGAAGCATCACCTTTTCCGGTCTTATCACCGGGATAATGTCAGCATCGAGCGGTGATAGTTTTGAAATGCCGCGCATAATATCATAAATACGTTCAAAATCGTGTTCCGGCTGAACTACCGAGAACAGCATCACAGCATACCGTTCACCGCACATCTCACACTCCGCACCGCGCTCCCGTATAAGCTGTCCTAGCTGCTTGCCGGTATATCCCTCAGCATAAGCGTCGATCGTGATACGCAGAGCGTCGCTGTCATATATATTCAAGCAGGTATTTCTGCGCAGTCTTCTCGCCCACTCCCGGAACGCCGGGGATATTATCCGAGGTATCGCCCATAAGTCCTTTAAGATCGATAAATGTGATTGGATCCACGCCATACTGCTCCTTGACCTGATCGGCGTAATAATCATAGATGACAGTCTTTCCGCCGGCTGTCTTCGGAAGCTTGATCATGATCTTGTCGGTAGCAAGCTGAAGCAGATCCCTGTCTCCCGAAAGAATGGTTACAAGGAAGCCCTCTCTGTCAGCCTTCCTCGACAGAGTACCGATCACATCATCCGCCTCGTAGCCTTCGCAGGTAACTATGGTTATGTTCATACTCCTAAGAACATCCTCTATGACCGCCCTCTGCTCTCTTAGATCATCGGGCATGGGCTTTCTCGTACCCTTGTACTCGGAGTACATTTCATGTCTGAAGGTCTTGGCCTTAAGGTCAAAGGTAACGATGATATGCGTAGCCGAAGTCTCGCCGAGCACCTTGTTCATGATGTTGATAAAACCGAGTATGGCGCCCGTATGTCTTCCGTCCTTTGTGGTAAGGTCCGGAAGTCCGTAAAAAGCGCGGTTCAATATGCTGTTTCCGTCTATAAGAAGTATCTTATTCATGTGCTTCCTCCTCCGTGGTCGTCTGTTCCTCAGTGACAGGTCTCGGGTGTTTCAGTACATACTTATGTATTCTTTCGTAGTTCGTGATCTCCACAGGCGGCGGAACCTTCTTGGCATCCTCTATAAAGTCGGTGTCGCACAGATCTATATTTTCACCGAAGAAATCAAAGAAATAAGACGGTCCCTGCGCCTCCTTTATCAGAAACTGTTCATGATCGTAGACACGTGTAAGTATATTTCCGTAATAAAAGATAAGTCCGATGATGGCAGCGACAAAGAAAACTCCGAAGGTGGATACCTTGAACCTCTTAACCTTTCTGACACGTCCTATGGCACGCTTTAAGTCGGCATCAAGCTCTGTCTTGAAGCTCTTCGGCAGCTCCTCTCCGCCGTCAAGCTTTCTCATACCCACGATAAGAGTGTAGTATATCTCAAGCTCCTCTCTGCAGCTCTTGCAGTGCATCATATGATTGACAAAATCCTCCGCCTTGTCATCCGGAAGCTTCCTGTCGATAAAGGTCATGATATTCGATTGTGCTTCCAGACATGTCATGCGCACTCTCCCATTTTAAGATAAGCAAATAGAACCCCGGCGGGATAAGCCGTCCGGGGTTCTTGATCACATTATAAGCTTAGTTATTGATGAGCTTGTCAGCCTCGTTGTTCCAGCTGTAAAGCTTTCTTACTTCCTCGCCGACCTTCTCAGCAGGATGCTCTGAAGCAAGCTTTCTTAAAGCCTTGAAATGAGCCTGGCCGCCTGCAGGTGACATATCAAGGAGGAAGTCCTTTGCGAAGGAACCGTCCTGGATATCCTTTAATACCTGCTTCATAGCCTTCT
>CAMVEM010000043.1 GCA_947166515.1 uncultured Clostridia bacterium
CGATCTCTCCGAAAATTCCCCATACTACCGCGCCGACAAGCAGCAGGACGATAGCTATGAGCACTATCCACACGCTCGGTGTCGTGACGCGGATATAGTCGTCGAGCTTCTCCGGCGACGATACCTTGTCTATGCTTTTTTGTCTGAAAATGCTATTATCCATTATGATCTCTCCATATCATATCACGTATCTTCGGGGAACACCGGTGCGGTATCACCACTTGAAGCCGCACCTGCGGCATTTGCGGAAGTAATCGCCCCGTTCTACATCGTGGCTTCCGCATTTTTTACAGGTAAGTATACCCGGATAGCATTTATCTGTTCCTCCTGCTATAGCTTCAACGATCTCATCGGGAAGCTCTCCGTCGGTCTCGTCGGCAAGCTTCAGAAGCTCTTCCGGCGTAGTGCAGGCATCTACCTTTGCCTTGTCCTCTGGGCTCAAGGCAGCGATAAAGTCCGCGTATTTTTCCTTTAATGCTTCAAGTTCCTTGTTTTCCATAGTTTTTTCCTTTCATCCTGTCAAGGTAATAGTTTTCGGTCGTCCTTTGCGAAGAGATATCCGCGACCTTCTCGCGAAACGCATTCGCAGCTGTATTGCTTTCATACACAGAGTATGCTGCGAGTTTTCCGCCGCCTGCGAGAAAGCTCCCGACAGCTTCGGCGAACGGAAGCAATATCACACCGCTCCCGCGTTTTTTCGATGAAACAGCTATATGCTCGATGAAACACTTTTCCGGAGAGGGAAGAGTGACCAGCGTGTATGCGGCAAGCTCACCGTTCTTTACCGCCGCGAAGCTCAATTCACGTGAGAGTTTTCTTGACGGCTCGTCAAAGTACGATCTCGTTTCAAAGGGAGAGCCGAAGTCGCTCCTGTCGGCATCACGTATCTGCCCGATGATACCGGAGCCTGCGTCCGAGAAGCTCACAGCAGCATACCCGCGGCGCTTGAGCATTTCGCATATACGTTTCCCGCGGCTTTCCATGAACATGTGCCAGCGCGTCTCGGTATCCGCCCGTGAGGTATATACGATGATATCCTCGCCACGCACAAAACCGAGCTTTCCGCATACATCAGCGACGGTAGCGTGAAACTCGTGCGCGGCGGGAAGACTGACCTTTACTGGCATTTCTGAGCTTTCCGCGATCTCGTTCATAAGCGCCGTGAATATGCCCTGCCTGCGGTATTCCGGTCGGGTGCAGGCGTATGTGACAAGGGTCTCCCGACCGTTCCGCGCAGCGCAGATATAACCTGCGAATTTGTCATCGACCCTCGCGCAGAGCAGCTTTCCGCAGGCGTCGGCTTCCTTTGCGAAGTGATCCGAAAACGCCGTTCGCTGCCCCATGAACGCGAAGCAATATCCCGTATAGGGTATCGTTTCCGTTATCATTTAGCAACTTGGAATATGGGATAACCGCCGGCGGCATTTGCAGCGTCATCATCGTCAAGCTCTCCCTCGCTATGCGCCCTTACAAATGCTGTGAACTCCTTAACGTCCGCGCCGTAGTCATGCTTTTTCAGGAACGCGTCGAGCGCGTCGGGATATGCGGCATTGAACTCTTTCCGCAGCTCCTCGGAGCCTGCTATCTCATTGTTGAATTCATCTGCTGTTTTCATAGTAAAGATCCTCTCTGTAAGGTTTATGTCGTTCCCGTCAGGCAGGAGCTCTTATTCCGAGTTATTCTGAAAACAACAGGCGCGGCAGTCCGCCTGCGACATTCTCCGCGGCATCATCAGTCATCTCGCCCTCTGTTTGAGAGCGTACATATCCCGTGAATTCATCCGCGGAAGCACCGCAGTCATGCTTCTTCAGAAATGCTTCCAACGCGGCGGCATCTTTTATCGCGCCGAACTCGGAGCGCTGTTCTTCCGAACCGTTGATCTCGCTATACATTTCTTCCGGGGTCTTTATAGTGAACTCATTTTCGGATATCAGAACAAGCCGTTGATAAACTCGACAAGCACGGGTCTGTCATAGAAATGCTCTGTCTTGGTGATCGCGACATCGGGGGCTGCGCCGCGGTCGATGCTATAGAACGAACCGTTTTTCATGAAGCTGAAACGTACGGAACTCGACAGCTGTATCACCGAGCCGGCAGCCGTGCTCAAATATGTTACCATGCAGCCGCCGCCGCCGCTCGTCTGACCGAGAAGCGTCACCTTGCCGCTTTCCTTGAACATGCTGGGAACGAGATTACCGCAGGAGAAGCTTATGCCCGATTCGAGGCAGTAAAGATTGAGTCCCTTCCCAGCGAGAGTGTCCTGCGAGTCGAATTTTCCGTCAAAGTTCGTATCTGCCATGTAATCGTAGGTCACGAGTGCACCCGTATTGGGGTTTTCGGCGCAGACCGAAGCTGTTCCGAGGAACGCGCTTAACACATATATCGCCGAAATGATCGCACCGCCCTCATTAACGGAAAGATCAAGGACCACATTCTCTATGGGGCTGTTCTCGCGGAGTATCTGACGGATTGAATATGCTATTATGCCGATAGTGTCCTTGGCATCAGCCGTGGGAGCGGTCTTGTAATAATCAACGTCAGAATTGAAGATCTCAAAGGTGTCAAAGGTGATGAAGGCGGTATTTCCGATCTCCTGATACGCGGGAACGCCGTCGGGGTTCAACTCATTTCTTACTGCCGAATATTCAGTAATTTTCTCATCTAATGTCTTTAACGAATGACCACCGCCTTTTTTATTGACATGGGTTTTGATAGAATTGAGGTCGGAAGCATAGGAAGGATGAAGAAGAGTTGTGTGCTGATCGTCGAGTTCGTTATGTATGAAGTCAAAGAGGCGCTTATCGGACCTTGTCTGATTTGTGCTCAAGAAAGCGTTCTCATAGCCGATCTGCTGCATCAGAGTTCTGAAATCCTTTATATTGTGCTCTTCCTTAAGACCGTAGATCAGGTCGAGCGCGAAGCACATCTCATTATAGCTGAATTCAGCCATTGTCTTGCTTATTTTGCCCGTGCCGCCGCCGCTTAAGTATTTCGATCCGAAATCGGTATAACCATCGGAGTCATAGATACAGGAGATGCCCCCGCCTATGATAAAAACTGCTTTACCGTTATACAGAATGTTTACCATCGTTGACGCGAGGAATACATCGGAAAACGTCTGGAGCGGTATGTAATAATTCTTGCCCTTGCGCACAAGGTCGATGTTGTATTCGGAGAGATCCAATGATATGATATCGCCGTAGCGCAGATTGGATGTGGAAAGCTTCTTTAAATATTTCGGCGAGTTCTCGTCTCCGAGATCTATACCTAATGCGAAAGACAATGGACTGTCGTTCGTCATATTCACAAACGCGTCAAAATCCAGGAAAGAAAACAAGTCCTTTTCAGAATCAATGCACATAAAATAGCCGTTTTCTCTTTTAAGAAAGACAATGTCATCATTCTTTTCGACAGTGATATCAAAGTCTGTGTTATTGAAGAATTCATAAGCGCAGCGCTTGTAAAGATCCGCACAGTCTTCTATTTTCATATATGGTACATCGCTTCCGTTCATAAAGTACAGCGGGACCTTGAATTTATGATCTTTCTCGGTATCGTATAAATACCACGTGAAATTCTTTTTTGTGATCTTGTAGGTCTTTTTCTCCGTGCTTTCGGTCACAGAGGCGGTGGTGGTAGTGTCGGCGCTTGCGGTCAACGGAGCCGTAAGTGTCGAGCATAAGATGACAGAGCAGGCAAGAGCCGTGCTGATGAATTTTCTGATTTTGCCGATCATAGTTTTTACTGCCTTTCACATTTTATGATGTTAGTCGCTGTTACAGCGTTTGGCCGATGTTTTTACAGTTTACAGTTAACAGTTTAAGTTGTTCCATGACAGATATCAGATATCATAACAGGCCGTCGATAAACTCGACAAACGCGGGTCTGTTATAGAAAGTCTCTGTCTTGGTGATCACGATATCGGGGACTGCGCCGCGGTCGATGTCATAGAACGAACAGTTTTTCCTGAAGCACATCATCGAGGCGTTGGATATTTGTAACATCGAGCCCATAGCCGTGGTAACATATGCTACCGAGCAGCTGCCGCCGCCGCTCGTCTGACCGAGAAGCGTCACCTTGCCGATGTCCTTGAATATGCACGGAACTGTATTGGCGCAGGAGAAACTAATGCCCGATTCAAGGCAGTAAAGATTAAATCCTTTACCTGCGAGATAGTCCTTCGAGTCGAATATTCCGTCAAAGTTGGTATCTGCCATGTAATCGCGGGTCACTTGTGCGCCCGTATTGGGATCAACGGTATTGAACATACATTTTCCGAGGAATGCGGCGATAGTATAGAGCGCCGTATAGACCGTTCCGCCGCCGTTGTATGAAAGATCAAGCACCACATTCTTTATGGGGCTGTTCTCGCGGAGTATCTGCCGGACTGAATATGCTATTATGCCGACAGTGTCCTTGGCATCAGCCGTGGGAGCAGTCTTGTAATAATCAACTCCATCAGGTCTTACATCAAAGGCGTCCAGGGTGATGAAGGCGGTATCTCCGATCTCCTGATACGCGGGGACCCCGTCGGGAAAGAAATTCTTTCTCGACGTATAAAATTCACCCGATAATTCCTCGTATTCGTCGTACGAATGACCGGCATTGCTTTCGATAATATATTTCTGGACAGTATCTTTGTCGGAGGTATGGGAAGACAATAACATATATGTGTGCTGATCGTCGAGGTATTGATCTAAAATATCAATGACGCGTTTATCGATCGTTGTCGGATCTGTGCCGAGAAGCTCATCTTCAAAACCGATCTGTTTTATAAGCGACTGAAAATCCTTGATATCATGCTGTTCCTTAAGACCGTAGAAATTGTCTAACGAGAAGCACAGCTCCTTATAGTTGAATTCAGCCAGTTCCTTGCTGACCTTGCCCGAGCCTCTGCCCTTGATGTAGATCTTTCCGAGCTCATATAACTGCCGTTTTCTCTGTAAAGACAGACAGTATCATCTTGTTTATGCAGTATTTATACTACCGGGAACGAGTCTTTTATTGCATGCGGCGGTGTCGGATATCCGCCCGGATAACCGCCCGATGCGGCTTCCGCTTCATCGTCACCGATCTCGCCCTCGTTCGCAGACGCGACATAGTCAAGGTATTCCTTGACGGAAGCGCCGCAGTCATGCTTTTTTAGGAAAGCCGCGAACTCGTCGTCACTCGTGATCGTCTTGATCTCATTCAGCAGAGCTTCGCTGCTTTCGATCTCCTTGATGAATTCTTCAAGTGTTTTCATAGATATGCCCTTTCCGCATTGTTATGCTTTGTATTATTACAGGATCTCGAGAGGAGAAGCTGCTGGTGAATAAGTCGTTAAGATAGTTACTCCGCCTGCTATCGCCGCTGTATCATCATCTTCGATCTCACCCTCGCTCTGTGATCTTACGAAAGCTTTGAATTCCTTAACGTCCGCGTCACAGCCGTGCTTTTTGAGGAACTCGATGAGCTTTGTTTCATCGGAAGCTGCTTTGAGCTCGTTCTGAAGCTCCGCGGAGCCTGCTATTTCGTTATAAAGAACTTCAATACTTTTCACTGTGGACTTCCTTTCCATGTATACCGATCTCGTTTCAGATATGCAAAACCAATCTGATTTCAGGTCTTGTAGGATAAACTCCCGCCGACGCATCCGCGTCATCGTCCTTTAACTCGCCTTCGTTCTTCGAGTTTACGTACGCGATGAACTCCTTGACATCCGCGTCACAGCCGTGATTTTTGAGGAACTCGCCGAGCTTTGTTTCATCGGAAGCTGCTTTGAGCTCGTTCTGAAGCTCCGCGGAGGCATCTATTTCCTTGCATAATTCTTCAACGGTTTTCATAGTGATAATTCCTTTCTGCCTTTCGACTGTTTTTATTATGAACGCATCGTTATGAAATGCGCCAAAAGCCTGTGAACGTCCATGGACGGTACACATCCGCGTCCTCCGGCGACCACGGCAGCCATATCGTCCGTGATCTCGCCGCCCTGTACCATGAAGTCGATAAATCTGTCAAGCTCGTTCTTTGTGGCTTTGCAGCCGTGAGCGTTGATGTACGCGAGAAGTGCTTCTTCGTTCGGGAGAGCGCCTATCTCGTCGCATATATCGGCATCCTGTGACACCGTTTCAAAAAAGCTTCCGATAGAGTCCATTGTCTACACCTCATTCCGCGGCAGATCCGGTCGAGGTATGCTTCAGATACATCGTCAGATCGGACACGCGATCCCACAGGGTGTTACGGGGAATAGTGCACTCACGGTCATCAAATGCCTCAACCGTTTCTATATCGTCACAGAAATACGCAGCGCCTACGTGAGGCGGGAGCTTGACAGTCTTTGAAGCCTCGTGTTCGGTATCGGGGTCAATGGTAATGGTTACTGTTACCGGATCCTCGTCGAAGTGCTCAAACATCATGCGGAAAAGCAGCTTCGAAGAAGATTCTTCAGCGTCATATTCAAATAGGATCGTATTCACGACCTCGGTGATCCCGTTGAGCTCCTTACGAATCACAACCGCGAGAAGATCATAATTGTTCTCATCGTACATCGTCTCGCTCGTGTATATCTCGCCCTCGTACTGCGCTCCGATAGTGTTTTCGCAGTAATCTCTGCTCAATTCCTCGTCAAATCTTGTAAGGAAATGAAGCTTTCCTTCCTCTGTAAAAGCGCTGACAAAATGATCGTGATCATAATCCATCCACAGTTTTTCATCATCCTGAACATATCTCCAGAGACTTGACTTCCAGTCTTCACGAAAATCTAATATACACCATTTTTCCGCAGTCGACGGGTCGTCGATCCCGAATACCTGATATTCAAATCCGTCCTTGTCATAGAGTATAAAGTTCGTAAACTCCTGATACACGCTGTCGGGAGTTATGTAATAAGCATACGCAGAATTTTCGGAAGATGGGAAGCTGTTGATGTAAACTATCGACTGCGATGAATGTCTTTCGAACATAGTTTCCTGCTTATTGGCGAGGAATACCTTATGGTCAAGCTCTCTGAACTCCTCCTCGGTAAGGTTCAGATCGATGCGCCCCGACGCGGAGGGTGCAGTTCCGGCAGTTGAGGCGGCTGTTTCTCCGGCTGTTGTAGTCGGAGCTTCGGTGATCTGCGACGTGGTCTGCTGTGCAGTCCCGGAGCAGCCTGATGCCATGATGATCGCGCAGGCAAGAAACGCTGTGGTTGATATCTTTCTCATAATACTTGTTTCCTTTCTTTTAACCCATAAGCCGTTTCAGCTAGCTCAAAGCCATGCTTATGCCGCGGAAACCGGCTTTTGTTAAATGTGCACAATCTTACAGGCCAAATTTTGTTGCAAATATGACATGTTGCAATTATACATAATATCATTTTACCACAAGTCGTTTAGCTTGTCAATACGTTGATACGATGTAGCAGGAAAATTACAATGATCTTATTATGCCTTCCGACCTTGCATTTAATTTAGATTTATGGTAGAATAAGAGAAAACATTTCTATGTCGATCGCTGCGTTTTTCATATCGCGGAGTTTTCAACCAACAAAACACAGATGTATAATGCCGGAAAGAGGTGAGTCGAATGAAAAAGATCATATTATTATTTCTGGCTGTCATTACAGCGCTTTTGTTTGCCGGATGTAAAAGCAATGCTGCCGATTATCCGTTTGAGATAACTGTATTCGGTGTCGGTAAAGCAGACGCGATACTTATTCGCGCGGACGGCCATTATATGCTTATCGACTGCGCCGAGGAAAGCAGTGGGGAATACCTTCTGAACGAATTGAAGGATCGCGGCATAACGCATCTTGATTTACTGGAGATAACACACTTTGACAAGGATCATGTCGGTGCGGCGGCGTTGATCGTTGATAACACCGATATCGGCAGGATAGTATATCCGGATTACACCGGAACAAGAGACGAGTATTATTCTTTCGCCGCTGCTGTCGAAAAGCACCCGAACGCCGGCGTACTCAGCAAAGCGGAAACATTCACGCTCGGAAACGCCGCTGTTGAGATATATCCCGCAAGCGACTCCGAATCGCTGATAAAGGATGACAAGGAATACGATAACGATCTTTCCCTTGTAACAAAGATAACATACGGGGATAAGACATTCTTGTTCTGCGGTGATATTGAAAAAGCAAGAATAAAGCAGATGCTTGCGGAAGATACCGATCTGAAGTGTGACTGGATGAAAATGCCTCACCACGGAAGATACAACAAGCGGCTCCCGGAGCTTTTAGGAATGTGTAAGCCGCAGTATGCTGTAATGACTGTTTCCGAAGAGAGACCGGCAGATGAAAAGACTGTTGAACTGCTTGATGAAATGAATATTTCCGCCTGTGACACCACAAACGGAAGTGTTGTTACTGTAAGTGACGGGAAAAATATCATAATAATGTGAGATAGATTTAGTTTTTCCATTGTTTTCACAGCTTTTATCGGCTGCGAAATAGAAAAAACCGTATAGCAGATAACTACCATACGGTTTTGCCGCCGCGTGGGAATCGACGCATAACAAAAACCACCCGGGAATCGAATTGACATTCGCGTTTTTTTCATAATGGCGTATGTCGTCAAACCCTCTGTTTATGCGAAACTGTGTTCTCGTAATTTCACGGAATTTGCTCGGATTTATGTAATTTTTGTAAGAACTACGGTCAAATTACGGACAAAAATACAGCGACCTCCGATGATCTCGTCCCCATGCCTCGAAGTTAAGGTGTGGGGATTTCCTTTATAATAGTATAGCACATCTTTGTCGAAAAATCAAGGTTTACGTTTTTCAGACTTCACCGAAATACTTCACTCTGCCGCGTTCGAGACAAAGCACATAGTCACAGCACAGTGCGATAAGCTCCGGGTCATGGGTCGAAACAATGACAGTTCTGCCCTGATCGGAGAGCTGCTTCAGCAGCTTTGCCACCGAGGTCATGTGCGCGTAGTCAAGGCCGGAGGTAGGCTCATCGAACAACAGCAGCTCCGCGTCCGCGGCAAGTGCCGATGCTATCGCGACACGCTGCTTCTGCCCACCGGAAAGCGCCATAGGGTGTTTGTCCTTAAACCCGAGCAGTCCGAGACTTTCAAGTATCCCGTTACATTTCGCCGTGTCCTCATCTTTCATCGACAGGCATACCTCGGCGGTCACGCTGTCGGTGAAGAGCTGATGATCGACATCCTGCATGACCATATAACAGATCTTCAGGAGTTTTCTGCCGGAATACACGCTTTCGCCGATATCGAGCTTAACTGTGCAGCTTTTTTTGAGACCGCAAAGGCAGCGCAGAAATGTGGATTTTCCTGCGCCGTTTTCCCCGGTAAGCGCGGTGACGGAACCACGCGGAATGTCAAGTTCCGGTATCGAAAGAGTGCATTTGTCCGGGTCTGCGGCAAGCTCTTTTTTTCTGCGCTTTTCGTATGAAAAGAACATATCCCGTATCCGGATATCGCCATCTTTGCTCTGATACGAGCGCATTTGTTCCGTACTGCTCCCGAATATGCCATCGCCGAATTCTCTGATGTACCGCTCCTCAAGCTTGGTCGGACGCAATCCGAGTCTTTTCAACTCGTCGGTGTCAAGACCCGCAAACTCGCGGCTGTTCCACTCATGCTCGATAACACCGTTTCGCATGAACAGTATGCGGTCAACAAGTCCCGCAAGATACCACAGTCTGTGTTCGGAGATGATAACGGTCCTGCCCTGCGACTTCCAGAGCGAGATGATGTTTTTAAGCTCCGATATTGCTTTCCAGTCAAGGTTAGACGACGGTTCGTCAAGTATCATTATTTCCGGCAGCAGCGCGGAGACAGAGGCACAGGCTATTTTCTGCTTTTCGCCGCCCGAAAGCTCAAACAGGCTTCTTCCGAGCAAAGGTGTCAGCTCCATATCCTGTGCCACCTGTTCCTTGCGCTTCATTATCTCCGCGGGCGACATTCCGATATTCTCGGGGCCGAACACTATCTCGCCGTCGGTGTCTATCGAGAAAAACTGGCTTCTCGGGTTCTGGAACACCGTCCCGACTGTACCCGCAAGCTCGTAAAGCTCGGTCTCGGCGATATTTCTGCCGTTCACCGTCACGCTCCCGGACAGCTCACCTTTGTAATAGTGCGGGATAAGGCCGTTTATAAGTCTTGTGAGCGTCGTTTTTCCACAGCCCGACTCTCCGCAAAGCAGCACGGTCTCGCCGTCATTCACCGTGAGCGTTATGCTGTGCAGACCCGCTTCATCTGTGCCTTTATAAGAGAAATCCACATCTTTCAGTTCAATCATTATCCCACTATCCCGGTTTTTAAAATTATCAGTGCAGCAGTTGAGACTGTAAGCACAGCGAACAGCGTGATGTCTGCCGCACCGATCTTAAGCTCGCAGATACTCGAACGCTTTACGGGTGCTCCGAGACCTCTCGTTACCGCAGCGGCAGAGAGCTCCTCGCCGATATTCACGCAGGAGAACAACAGCGGTATTATGCGGTATTCAAGCATTTTCCCGACCTTTCCGCCGCCGAACAGGATACCGCGCATCTTCATTGCGTCGCTTATAGAGCCGTATTCTTCCTTTATCGTAGGGAAAAATCGCATCACTACAGCGAGCGATACCGATATTCCGTCGGGCATGTGCATTTTCTGCATCGCCGCCATAAATTCGTCTATCTTCGTTGTTTTTATCGCGTACCACGCCGTGATCACCGACGGCATGAACTGCACAATGATCCCGCAGTAGCCGACAAGAAGCGCGTAGAGAACTCCCGTTGACTCCGAGGAAATGAACAGGAGCGTGAGGACTGCCGCGACAGCGTAAAGAACAGTGAACGCAAGCGCCGGTATGTATTTTTTCTCGAAAAGAAGCAGTACGAGCGGTATAAGCGTAACGCCCGTCCGTAAAGCCCACGTTGCGGGAGACACCGCGGGTATCATGACTATTATGGAAACCGCGAATATCATGAACAGCTTCGTGCGCGGGTCAATATGCAGCTTCATTACACAATACCCGCTTTTTCAAAGTGCTTCTTTACTACCGCTTTGCCGATAACGGCTCCGAGACAGCCGCAGGCGAAGCATACGACAACAAGAATACCGATAGTGTAGATGTTTATCGCTCCGAACAGGTTGTTGCAGTATTCCTCGGTATATCCCGCTTCAAGAAGTCCCTGACGGTAGCTGTCCGCGGTAACGATAACGGGGAAATAATTCGCGCATATCCACAGGCTGAAAAAGCCGTTGCTGATAACTGTACACTTGAAGCTCCTGTAGCCGCCTTTTTTTGCAATAAGATCAGCTACTAAACCCGAAACGATAATAAGCGGAGCACCGAGCCAGCCCATGCCCATAACGAACATAAGTATCGCTATCAGCACAGACATTATCGTCAGCATACCGAATTTCTCGGTCTTTGTATAGAAAAGCATCATCGGTATGCAGGACGCGAGCGGGAGTATAACCACATATCCTGCGACCACATACGGGTGGATATAGCCGAGCATACCGAACGCAAATTCGATAACCATAAGTATCGCCGTGAATATGCCCACGGTGATGAAATCCCTGACCCCAAGTTTCTTGTCATTCATAATAAAAACCCTTCTTTCTATATTTGTCAGCTTCCGCTGATTTTTTTACAATCTCAGTTTCTCCAGCCCGTTCCGACCGAACGTTTCATCACCATTCCGTGATAGATGCCGCCTTTTTTCATCAAGCATTCATGATCTCCGCTTTCGGCGATCTGTCCGTCCTTTATCACCATGATGTTGTCCGCATCGGCTATCGTGTTCAGCCGGTGAGCGATCACGAGCAGAGTTTTACCCCTGCACAGCTCGGATATAGCCTGCTGGATATAGCTTTCGTTGTCCGCGTCAACGCTTGCGGTAGCCTCGTCGAGAATGACGACAGGCGAATCTTTCAGTATGCACCGCGCAATAGAAAGGCGCTGTGCCTGACCTCCGGAAAGGCTCGCTCCGCCCTCGCCTATCACCGTGTCAAAGCCGTCGGGTAGCTCTGTGATAAAGTCGTAGCATCGAGCCTTTTTCGCGGCTTCGATGACTTCTTCGAGGGTCGCGTCGGGTCTGCCGAGCGCGATGTTGTTATAGACCGTGTCGCGGAACAGATACACCCGCTGGAACACCATGCTGATGTTGTCCATAAGCACCGACAGCGGTATCTTTCGTATATCAGTACCCCGCAGAAGTATCTCGCCGGACTTAACATCCCAGAACCTTGTGAGCATGCTCGCTATCGTCGATTTGCCGCCGCCCGATGGTCCCACGAGCGCTGTCATAGTGCCTTTTTCCGCTGTGAACGAAACGTTTTTCAGCACGTCTTTTTTGTCGTAAGCGAACGTGACGTTGCGGTATTCAATTTCGGGTGCACCGGTATCTGCAAGAACACTCTTGCCGCTGTCGTCAAGCTCCTTCTCCGCGAACAGCGCTTCTATCTTGTCCATGCACGCGCTCATGACCGTGAGCCGCGATTCCTGTTCGTAAAACGACCTTACAGGGACGAACAGGTCAAACAGACAGAGCAGCATTCCGAGGAAGAAGTTAAGCTCCATAGCTCCCGTCGCGTACAGGAACGCCGAAAGCGAGAGCACAGCGACAGTCCCGATGCCGTAGATCAGAAACACTCCGCGCTTGAACGGGTGATGCGAAAACTCGAAATCAAGGTTCACGCGGCAGTTCGTTTCAAAGCTGTCGGTGAGCTCCTTTGACTTGTCGCCGAGCAGATTGTAGGTCTTGATTATCCCGATACCCTCGGTGAAATCAAGCACCGCCTGTGTCTGTGTTTCGGAGGCTTTCTGGCGCTCTTCGGAATGCACAATGTCGCTTTTCATCATGACCCTTCCGAGCAGCACCATAACGCCTGTGATGACGAGCGACGCGATACCGAGCCGCCAGTCGAAAATGAACATGAACACGATCATTATTGCCTGCGAGAACAGATAGCTCATCATGTCCGCAAGAACCGACATACAGTTTTCCTCGATGAATACCATATCCGTCGAGAGCACCGAGCTTATCTTTCCGATGTTTCCTTCGGTGAAATATCCCATGGGCAGACGGCGCAGGTGCTCGCCGAGCTTCATTCGCATATCTGCGAAGATCATATATCCCGCCGCGCTTTGCAGCCTGTCGGCGAGGTACTGGAACAGCGCCTGAAATATTACGCTTGCGACAAGCGCGATCGCTCCGTACAGCGCCGTCATTTCCGTGAGTGTGCCTCCGATGAACGCCGTAACGACGAAATATGTAAGAATGATCGGGACCTTCATC
Source organism: uncultured Clostridia bacterium (assembly GCA_947166515.1). GTDB lineage: Bacteria > Bacillota > Clostridia > Oscillospirales > Ruminococcaceae > Ruminiclostridium_E. The sequence goes on from CAMVEM010000043.1 coordinate 13,235, forward strand.
AGCACGCCTTTCAGGAACGAAAGGAACATCGCGCCGTATATTCTCCCTTTGTATTTTCCCGTGACCGCGAGGATGCGCCTTATCATGCCGATCATACTCTCACCTCGTTTCCGCCATTTCCGATAGTCCAGTTCGCCCTTGCTTCGCTGGAACACCAGAGTTTACGGTATTCACCGCAGCTTTGCAGCAGGTTTTCGTGTGTGTCCGCGGCGATGATATTTCCGTCGTTCATAACGCAGATCGTGTCGGCGTTCACTATCGTTTGCAAACGATGCGCGATGACAAGCACGGTCTTACCCTTGATTATCTCCGCGATAGCCGCGTTCATCTTCTCTTCGTTTTCGGGATCGATGAATGCCGTCGCCTCGTCGAGCACGATAACGGGTGCGTCTTTGAGTATCGCTCTTGCAAGCGAGATTCTCTGCCGTTCGCCGCCCGAGAGCTGCTTGCCGCCATCGCCCGCCATTGTGTCGATACCGTCGGGCAGGCGTTCAAGGAACTCCGCGCATTGCGCTTTTTCAGCAGCTGCGAGGACTTCCGCGCGGCTTGCGTCCGGCTTTCCGATCAGTATATTTTCGTACAGCGTGGTGTTGAACAGGAACTGCTCCTGCGAGACGTAAGAAATGTTGTCGTTCAGAGCCTCGATGCTCATATCGGTTATGTCCTGACCGCCGAGCGTGATACGTCCGCCGTCAAGATCGTAGTAATGCACCAGAAGCTTTGCGAGCGTGGATTTGCCGCTTCCGGATTCGCCCACAAGAGCTGTGAGCGTACCCTCTTTAAATTCCAGCGACACGCCGTGCAGGACCTCGCGATCCTTGTACGCAAAGCGGACATTCTCGAATCTCACGCTGTGAGACTCGCCCGTGAACGCGTTGTCACCGGTCTTTAACGGCTCGTTATCCATAGCCTTTTCGATCTCGTCGATCTTGTAGCCGAGCTGCGGGATCTTCCCCGCAAACGCAAGGGCTTTCAGAAGCGGGACTCCGATAGACAGCGACAGACAGAACACGAGCACAAGATCAGCGAGCATTGATGTCCCGTTCAGCACAAAAAGCGTTCCCACGGGCAGCATCACAAGTGCCACACACGGCAGTATCGCGCTGTACAGCGACATCCACGGCCAGCAGACTTTGTACCACGCGAGGGTAAAGTCGCGGTAATCCTTTATGTCCTTTTCGTATCTACGGTAGGATTCGCCGTCTCGTCCGAATACCTTCACGACCTCCATGCCGTTGACATACTCGATTATCGTCGCGTTCATCTTCGCCGATGCCGCATAGTACGCGTTCATGCGCGACATTCCGGCTTTGAACATCATACCCATTGCGAACATTCCGAGGGGCAGCGAACAAAGTGACAGCAGCGCCAGCTTCCAGTCCGCGAAGAACATACAAACTATCGCGATAAGCGCCATTGCGAGGTTTGAGACCCCCTCGGGGATAGCGTGCGCGAGCAGAAGTTCGACCTGATCTATGTCGTCTGTGAACAGCTTTTTTATCCTGCCGTTACCCATGTCCTGTATTGTTCCGAGAGGCTGGCGTTCAAGCTTTTTCTGCAATGATATTCTGATATTCTTCAGTGTGTTGTACGCCGAGATATGTGAGAATTTCAGTCCGAGCACATACAAGATAGCATAGGCTAACTCGCAGGCAAAAATAGTAGCAATATGTGTTATGTAGTATCCCGCGTCGAGTGTTTCGCCGTCAAGAAGCGGCTTAATTATGCGGTAAACAATGAAGAACGGAACCGCAGACGCGATAAGACCCGCGAACATCGTCACAAGCGCCGCGTAAGTGTATCCGATATACCCGCCCATATAGGGCTTGATCTTACGAAACATTTTCCTCACCTTTTATCTTTTGAGAATTAAATCCAAACGGTAAGCGTACGCTAACTGAATTATAATATCACATTTCATTTCAAATGTCAAGACCTTTCTTCAAAGAAAAATACTTGACTTGCAGGGCACACTGTGCTATAATACAGTTAGCAGAGGATAACTGCATTAAATAGAGGATGAAGAAATGCTGATAACAATAATTCTTGCTGTAATTATGATGGCGGGGCTTTTCCTGCTGCTGTGGTCAGGGATCGCGCTGATACAGGACAAACGATATTTCACATCGGCACCGAAGGAGATACAGGATGCCGTTCAGCCGCGCCCCGAACGTTTCCCGCACGCACACGCACTCGGTTTTTTCCTTGTTGGCTGCGCGTTTGTTCTGATGATCGCGCCGATAGTTGTTGGCTGTATCGAAGGTGTTGCGAGCGGCTATGACTTCTGGCAGTTCTTCATACGTTTTCTGATAATGCTGATCGGACTGAAGATCTATGACATTTTGTTTTTCGACATGTTCCTGCTTTGTCATTCGGGCTTTTTCCCGCACTATTACCCGGAAGTGGGGGATATAGTCGGACCGAACCTGTTCGGATATAACTGGAAAACACATCTTCTGCACATAATCGTATTTATCGCGTTATCGGCGGGACTCGCGCTTTTATGTGGGTTGTTCGTATGATATCAGAATACGCAGGATACCCAAAGTGCTCGCACTTAAAAATTTGGAATAAAAGATCGGCGGGCTGCCAAAAGTACAGATTGATTCTATATTGATTCCATGATACTTTTCACAGATATGATCGCAATGGGCAAATACATAAAAAACAGATTAAGTCTTTGCCATAATCCTTCGTTAGAAATTATCGTGTCAGCGAACTTATCTTTATCTGACATTACAAACAGCACGAAGAAAACAATTGCTGTAATAAAGCAAACCACACTTATCGTTCCGATAACATACTCTCCGCTTTTGAAAGAAAGTATTGCAACCAGAAGCGGCACAAACAGCATAAGCATAAACCCTATTACGGACCCCGCACCGTGTATTTTTGATGCTTTTGTAACAATATCTTTCCTTTCGTTCACGCTGAAGAATGACGTGAAGATACATGCACCTACTGCGAACAGTACAATAAAAGCGATCATCATGACGGTGATCCAATCAGACACTGAATGATAGCGGTTATAAAATGCAGGAAGTGAGACCAACAGCAGAATTCCTTCGATCATCATCCAACAATTGAATTGTACCCGGACAGGACTTTTGGGATTTCCCAATGCGCTGATCGACATTTTAAGATTGCTGTATTCTTTATAAAATAACGAAAGAATATAAGAAACAAGCAAGTCACCCGTAACAGCGATCAGAACAGCATACCAACCAATTTTGATTATTAGTTCCATTTACTTGTGCTCCTCATTTAATATTTGTACCTTCAGGCGCTTAATTAATTCTAACACCTACTCCATGAAAAGTCAAGCCGTATTAATTATGCAACAAAGGAGATGACTGTTATGAACGAGATCATGCAAGGCGTTCTTATCCCTTTTCTCGGAACATCGCTTGGCGCTGCGTGCGTATTTCTTATGAAAAAACAGCTCGGCGTGTCAGTACAGCGCATACTCACTGGCTTTGCGGCGGGGGTTATGACTGCGGCGAGCGTGTGGAGCCTTCTTATCCCTGCAATAGAACAGAGCGAGACCGATATGGGCAGGCTCGCGTTCCTGCCCGCAACGATAGGTTTCCTGCTCGGTATCGCGTTTCTTCTGTTGCTCGATAAGCTGATACCTCACCTTCACATGAATAGCGACAAGGCGGAGGGTCTCAAATCAAAGCTCCCGAAAAACATCATGATGCTGCTCGCAGTGACACTTCACAACATTCCCGAGGGAATGGCGGTGGGCGTTGTGTACGCGGGATTTCTCTACGGCGGCGGGATGTCCGCGTCGGGAGCTCTCGCGCTGGCGCTCGGTATCGCGATACAGAATTTCCCCGAGGGCGCTATTATCTCCATGCCGCTCAAGGCCGAGGGAATGAGCAAGCCCAAGGCATTTGCGGCGGGAGTTATTTCCGGCGCAGTAGAGCCGATAGCCGCACTTGTGACTATTGCGTCAGCGGGGTTTATAATCCCTGCAATGCCGTATCTGCTGAGCTTCGCAGCGGGCGCTATGATCTACGTCGTGGTCGAGGAGCTTATCCCCGAGATGTCGGCAGGCGAACATTCCAACATCGGTACTGTATCTTTCGCGGCGGGATTTGCGGCAATGATGATACTTGACGTGGCGTTGGGGTGAAGGGTCATATAATACGGTTCATTTCCGTAAAGCTGCGAAGAACATAATCTGTAAGCTCGGATGCGGTCTGTTTCATACTGTTTTTTATCCATAATGTCAGAGAAGTCCACAGCCCGCCGAGCGTGAAGTAATATGCATACTGCGAAAACGCGCTGTTGTCACCAAACTTTTCGGGCAGGTCGTCGTGTACGGTCTGCCCGACATTATCATAAAGCAGATCGCCGAGCTTCTCACCGAGGAAGTACAGAAGGCCCTGCTTTTCAAGCATCGCCAGAAGATCTTTATGACGCTCCCAGAACTCGAAGAAGACGAGGAAACCTGCCTTTGGCGTATATTCGCCCTTATCGATCATTATTTTCGCCATATCCGAAAGGAGTGCGGCGCAGTACAGATAAAGCACCTCGTCCTTGTTGTCAAAATATCTGTAATATGTTCTGCGGTCGTATTGCGCACGCTCGGAGAGCTCGGTGACGGTTATATCGGAATACGCCTTCTCTTTCATCAGCGCGAGCAAAGCGTCGATGAACGCCTGCTGTGACCGGCTTAATGATCTCTTCATTTTGTTTCCGCCTTTCTGATGTCACACTTTTGCTGTTTTGTAGCACTTTAAGTTAAACTATTGACAAAGTTCAGTTCATAGTATATCATATATTTCGTAAATGCACAAGGGCACGATGCCTTTAGAAATTTCCCCAAAACGCTGCACGATACAGCGTCAGAAAGAAATTTCGAAAGTGTGACATTTAATTTTTTTGCCGTGCGGTTAGCAAACGCTTACCAAGGAGACTATATGAAAGAACAGAATAAAAAAACAGGATTCGCAAGACTTATGGAGCTTGCGGGAGAGCGGAAAGGAAAGCTCACTGCCGCTTGTGCGCTTTCGGTCATGTCGTCCGCGGCAAGGCTCGTGCCGTTCTTTACGATATACGGCGTGATCGTTCAGCTTATCTCGTCCTATAACTCACCGGAGAACATAGATGCGGGCAGGATATGGCTTCTTGTGGGGATAACGTTCGGGGCTGCGCTGATATACGGTATCTGCGCGTATTTCTCGTCGGCGATTGCGCACACAGCCGCCTATGACATAATATATGAGCTTCGCATAAAACTAATGGAAAAGCTCGCAAAACTGCCGTCCGGATTCT